>DATEJX010000393.1:0-9945 GCA_035277785.1 Candidatus Angelobacter sp.
GATTGTTGGCGGCGAGGCACTGAACTATGAGCAGCTGTCACTCTGGAGGATGCACTCGGCGAGGACTCGTATTATCAATGAGTACGGTCCCACTGAAGCAGTGGTTGGCTGCTGCGTATATGAGGTCGGTGTGGATGACCCGTTCAGTGGCGCGGTGCCCATTGGCCGGGCCATTGCGAACACACAACTCTATGTTCTGGATCCATTCTTGCAGCCGGTGCCGTTCGGAGTCACGGGAGAGCTCTATATTGCGGGAACAGGCCTGGCACGAGGGTATGTGCAGAAGCCTGGAGTTACAGCGGAGCGGTTTATCGCAAATCCGTTTGGCGGGCCCGGAGCCAGAATGTACCGGACCGGAGACCTTGTCCGTCGCCGTATGGATGGTGTGCTTGAGTACTTTGGGCGCGTGGACGAGCAGGTCAAGATTCGTGGATATCGCATTGAGCCGGGAGAGATCGAGGCTGCCCTCAAAGAGCACCCGCGAGTGAATGATGCATTGGTTCTGACATTCAGCGAGAGTGACAACAAGCAACTTGTGGGCTACGTGGTGCCAAAGGAAATAGATTCGCCTGTAGCACAGACCGACGGGATTGAACACTGGCAGCAGTTGTATGACGCAACTTACGCTGAACACGAGACCAAGGACGATTTCAATCTGGCGGGCTGGAAAAGCAGCTATACGGGTGAGGCGATTCCAGCGGAGGAGATGCGTATCTGGGTGGAAGAAACGGTCTCGCGTATTCGAGACCTTAAGCCCAGGCGCGTTCTGGAAGTCGGTTGCGGATCAGGCTTGCTGCTTACACGATTGGCAGACGAGTGCCAGAGCTACATCGGTCTGGATTTTTCTGCAGAAGTCCTGGGGCAGCTTAAGGCCTACCTTGAAAAGCGACCAGACCTCAACAATGTTCAACTGCGACAAGGAATGGCCCATGAATTAGATTTTCTCGCCGATGGCAGCGTTGACCTGGTCATTCTGAATTCTGTTGCACAATACTTCCCCAGTTCTACTTACTTGCTGCATGTTCTCTCCCAGGCAGTCCGAGTCACGGCTGATGGCGGGTACATTTTCGTTGGCGATGTTCGTAATCTTTCACAGCTGAAGATCCTCGCCGCCTCAGTACAGCTGGAAAAGGCAAAAGCATCCACCGATTCGCAAAGCCTAAGGCAAATGACTTTGCAAGCGATGCAGCACGAGGAAGAGCTTGTTCTTGACGCTGCGATGTTCCATGAAATCGGTCTTCGCTGGCCTCGCGTGGGTCATGCCAGGATCGAACCAAAGAGTGGCGCCTACGACAATGAACTGAGCCGGTTCCGCTACGACGTGACCCTGAGCATCGGAACCAAACAGAAGATGGCTGAACCGGATGTATGGCTCACGTGGGACCAGTCAGGACCCTGGCAGCAGCAACTGGTTGAACAGCTCGCCGACAAAGCAAAATCAGTAGGAATCGCAAGCATACCGGATCTCCGCGTAGCACCTGCAGTTGAGACGGTGCGTTTGATTTCTGATCCAGGTCATGCCATGAATGCTGAGCAGATCCGTACTGCCATAGCGAATGTGTCCGGAGAGGATCTGAATCGACTGATATCGCTTTCTCATGATTTGAAACCGAGCATAGTCTGGAGAGGCTTCGGCAGTGATGGGCTTTACGATGTGATCTTTAATCCACATTGGACAACGCAGGGCGCTTTGCCTGAAGCCGGTTTAGAGCACTACCGCAGATTTGCGAATGCGCCCACATTTTCCGTGAAGGATGCGAGTTTCATAGCCGAACTAACCGAACATCTGCGGCAGAGAATTCCGCAATACATGCTGCCCTCGGTTATCGTTCCTGTACCGGCGTGGCCTCTTACTGCCAACGGAAAAATTGATAGAAAAGCGCTTCCATCTCCACGTGAGGAAAAGAGGGAAGGGTACCGCGAGCCACGTACACCAGAAGAACAGCTTTTGTGCCAGTTGTTTGCAGAAGTTCTCGGGTTGCGGCGGATTGGAATCGAGGACAACTTCTTCACCTTGGGCGGGCACTCCCTGCTGGCAACCCGGCTGGTGAGCCAGATTCGCAAGGCGTTTGGAGTGGAGGTGCGGATTCGAGTCCTGTTTGAAGCCCCAACCGTTGCAGAACTCGCGGTACGACTGAAGGTTCAGACTGCGCCGGAGGATGCGTTCCAGGAACTGTTGCCGCTGAGAAGCAAGGGAGAACTGCTGCCGCTCTTCTGCGCGCATCCCGCAGGTGGACTGAGCTGGGGCTATGCCGGATTAATGCGCGAGCTTGATATCCAGCGGCCTATTTACGGTCTGCAGGCGCCGGGTGTCGGCCACGATGTACCGTACGCAAACAGTATTGAAGAAATGGCGGCGGATTATGTGAATGCAATGCGCTCAGTTCAACCGCATGGTCCGTACCACATTCTGGGATGGTCCTTTGGAGGAATTGTGGCTTATGCCATGGGATGCCGTTTGCAGCAAATGGGGGAGCGGGTGGCATTGCTTGCGATCATGGACAGCTATCCATCCGATGATGACAGAAAATCTTCTGAGATGACGGAACAAAAGCTGATGGAAGAGCTTGTCCCGATGCTTGGACTTGATCAGGCAGCTTTGAAGGGGAAGCCATTGGATTTCAAGAGCGTATACGAGGCGGCGAAAAAAGCAGGTGAGATTCCGCCGGACTTCGATGAAAGGATCGCACGCAGAAACATGGAAATGTTACTGCACAACTCGAGGCTGGAGAGGAAATTCCGGGCAGGCAAATACCAGGGCGACATCCTATTCTTCTTTGCAGATAAGAAAGACGCAGGGCACCGCTTGCCTGGCGCGTGGAATACCTATGTGACCGGCAGAATCGATGTCCATAGCGTTCACTGCAAACACTATGAGATGACCGAGCCGGCTCCACTCAAAGCCATAGGCAAAATTTTGAATGAACGATTGCGCGATCTCGCTGCTGCCGATGAAGAGAGCGCAACCGAGCGCAAAGCTGAAAACAACTGATTAAAGATACGAATTCTACTAAGAGGTGAAGCGAATGACGAATCCATTTGATGATGAGAACGGCGAATTTCTGGTGCTGGTGAACCATGAGGGACAGTATTCACTGTGGCCTACATTCAGAGAAATTCCCGCTGGGTGGACTGCTGTGGGGCCGCGCGGGAAAAAGAAGGAGTGCCTGGATTGGGTGGAGGCCAACTGGACTGACATGCGACCGAAGAGCTTGATTGAGGCGATGAGCAAAAAATCGTAGGTCTGCTTTTCGATTCTCCCGCGATACCGCATTACTGTCTGATTGCCGTCAGCGCAGGCGAGAACGTTATGTCCTTTAGCGCGTCTTTGAATTGCTGTCCAGGGAGAACGAGTATTTGCGGCAGACGAAGCTGACGTCACTGCCGTTTTCGGCAATTAATTCAGGCGGCCGCTGCGAAAATACGCCGGGGAGACCGTCAGACCTGTCCATCAGCCAAAAATTAATGAAAGAGCCGCGGAACGCCAATTCCACATCTACACCTTGCCTGCCTATCGCAAAGAGGTTGAGGCCGCTGAGAGTGCCGTCAGTCAAGCGAACGTTCTTGTCAGCAATTTTCAGCGAGGCTGGTTGAATCGGCGCCGCGAATTTAAGGTAAACGTCATTTGCCTCACGCTGTGAATGGATTCTCAATTTGATTGTATAAACGCCATTGCCGCCATCGTTTTCCTGCATCACGTCAGCTACAGGAGGTGCGAGGGGCAGAACAGGCGCAGCGGCCGCGATCAAGGGACGAGAGTAGCCGGCCAGGTATTTTTGGACAGACTGGGTCTTGCTTGCACCTGCGGGAAGAAACTGCCTGGTCCAGTTGTCCACTTTTTGATCATGGGTTATCCAGGCGGCTGAGTTGTCATCAGCATTGAGGCTATAGACAAGGCTGTCAGGCCGCGGGCGCTCCGTCCCGTAGCCGGACATAACAATTCCGGGAATGATGCAGGCAAGAGCTGCTATGGCCAGGATGCTTGATGACCAGCGCAATGGCGCAGAGAGGCAGGGCGCGAAGAAGGGAAACGAGACCAGAAGGAAAAGGCCGAGCAAAACAGCACATGCTACTACTGAGACCAATTGCAGGGTCAAGAATACGTATAAAAGATAAGCGATGGGCGCAAAAACTAATACTGAGCAAGCTGTGGCGGGTATGTTTGCCACGCACAGCGCTAAGCCTGAACCGAAGCGACTCGCCGATAAATAGCCAAGGAAAGCCAGCAAAAGCGGCCAGAGCAGCAGATAACTGCCTGAAGGCAAACCGAGCGCTAAAAGCCAACTGAGAACCAGGCAAAGGGCCAAAGCGGCAAGACAGATTTCTTGCGCTCTGAATTTCTTTCCCAGCCAGGAGATCATCACGGTTCCGGCGCATGCGGCCAGCAGCATGAGTCCACTGAGAAAAAGTACGTTCGGGGAACAATCCGTTATGATCCTGCGGGAGCCAAGAATATGAGAAATGATCCACCACCCCACACCGGCAGTTATGCAAACCAGGAGAAGGAGAAGAATCGCAGAGGCAAAGCAAGAGGCAAGAGCACTGAAATTTGATTGGCGTTTCCGGAATGCCTGAACAATGCATACGAGCCAAAGAAGACTGAGCAGGATTTCTCCGGGAACCACCCATTTTTCGCGATAGGCAATCAGTCTTCCGCCAAACCAGTCAAAAAAGACATCATCCTCATGCTGTTGCCGCAAGGTGGTTAAATCGAGTTGGCCAAAATAACGCGTCAGCGCCAGTCCATAGCTGCCGTCGTGCTGAAGGGATGTGAGGCTGAGATTGTCTGGAGTGTCGAGAGGAGAATGGTAGGCATCCAGCCCTTCTCCAAAAGCAAAGTTCAGGCCAGGAATTTTGAACGGCCGAAAAACTGTGAAGTCTGTATCGTTGGGAAGCTGTTTGTACAAGGCATAAAAGAGGGAGGAGCCAATGGGGTGAGTCACAACATGCGCCACAGCATCTATCAGACCGGAATTGCCGGCACTGGTTTCAAACAGCAGGGCAGGGCCGCGGTTTCCTCGGGCTTCAAAATTTAAAATCAGTCCGACATCGGCCATCAATGGATGGGAATGAACGAAAGCCTCGGCCCCAAGCAGCCCCTCTTCTTCACCTTCAGTGAAGAGAACAATTACGTCACGTTGAAGACGCGGGCCTGCATGAAGAGCGCGTATGATTTCAAGCACTGCAGCGACTCCTGAGCCATCGTCGCCGGCGCCGGGCGCGCGTGGAACAGAATCGTAGTGGGCCATCAACAAAATGGCCGATCCGGGGCTGATGCCCGGAAGGAGCCCGACAATGTCGTTGACCTGCCCGGCAATTACAACCGGCCTCGAAGCGTTGATTCCTATATCCGAGAAGACGCTCGTCTGAACTCCGAGAGCCGACAGTTCTGCAAGAAGGTATTTTCTAACTGCTGCGTCAGCATCCGACCCGAGTGGATGAGGCACACGAGCTATTTCGCGAACGTGAGCAATTGCCCTATGAGCAGAAAACTCGCTTGCGGGCGCGTTCGCAGCCAGAGGTGCTGGTGGCCTGAGCCCTCTTACTGCAATGATCGCAAGAACTATTACCAATGCCCAAGCGAGCAGGAATGGGACAAAGGAATGAGACGAAGTTGCGGTCGTAGACGAGTCGGCAGTTTGAGGACGTGAAACCATGCGGTAGTATAGTAATTGACCGCCCGAATAACGCCGAGCCACAATTTTTGTTAGCTATTTCTCGTAATGCCTCTTTCTCCAAAGACCTCTGAGCCACCTGGCCACCTTGAAACGCTCGTTGACGACGAGTGGGGAATCTGGCGTTGGTTCGTGCTTCGAGGAGCCGGATTTCCAGCTCGTTTGATAACAGAATTGTCGCAGCCGAATTGTGGTGCTGCGGCTGATGCGTTTCTTGCAGCTGAAAGAAGTTTGGATGATGAATTCACAGCAGCAATCGTTCACGTCGATACGGTTCTCGATACGCTTAAGTCAGAGGGCCACCAGAATCGAGACGAAGCATTTAGACGAGTGCTGAAAGCGCGAAACCGGCTGGCTGACCGCAAAATCACACAGAACATCGATCTGCCATATGAGGTGGGAAAAACGCTGGTAAAACTCGAAGCCGCAATTCTGGAGAGAGATCGATCCCACTCGGAGTATGAGCGTGTTTTTTCCGAGAGTGTCTTACGCCAAAGCGAAGCTCTGCGCGAGTTGTCCGGCGATGCTCTGTTTCAGGAGGCGGTGGTCTGGCAAAACAGGCCGGCATTTGAGACGACCGTAAAGCCTCTTTCCGTTCTGCCGGGCGGCTCTACAAGGAACCAGCGGCAACGTCATCGTGAAGATGCGGTGGCACGCTATGCGCAGCGATACTGCGTAAAGAATGACACGATTGGATTCTTTGGTCCCGCAGTCTGGGGACGGATAGAGGAAGATGAGCAGGATTTCAAAGCTTCTCCGGGAGCTTCGCTGTTTCACAACCGGCACACGTACTTCGAAACGTGGGCAATCGACCGGCTCGCGATGAGTTTGTTTCTTATGGATGGGATCGAGTGGTGGATCCCGCCACGTCTTGCGCCAGATATCCGCATTGAGGATAGCAGGCTGGAGCGTCCAAGCTCGCTTTTGCAGCTGACAGAATATGAGAGCCTGGTGCTTCAGCTCTGTGATGGAACAAGGCTGCCGCCTGAAATTCTTGCCAAGGTGCGCGAAACTCCGCGATTCGGAGCCACAACAGAAGGGGAACTCAAAGACTTCCTGGCGGCCCAGGCGGCTGAAGGAGTTATCGTTTGGCGATTTCTGGTTCCTGTTGAAGTTAACTCTGAAATGAGTTTACGACAGCAGCTGCAAAAGATTGGCGACGTGAAGTTACGTGAGATGGCCACGGACCGGCTGAATCGCCTGGAGGTTGTCCGCGAAGTAGTAAGCAGGGCTGCGGGGAATTCGGGGAAGCTAAATGACGCTTTGGCTGCAGCGGAGCAAGTTTTTGTGGAGACTACCCAATCGTCGAGTTCTCGCAATCCCGGCGCCACCTATGGGGCTCGGACCATCTTTTATGAGGATTGCCGAAGAGATTTGTCCTTCAAAATTACCCCCGAATTCATAAAACCGATCATCCCGGCGCTTTCATTGCTGCTCCAAAGCATGCGATGGCTGGTCCGCTCCATTGCAGGGGAACTGGATCAACTCTTTCGGGAGACATTTCAGGAGCTTGTAACGGGCAAGGAATCAGCAGGGAAGCTGTCATTGCTTGAATGGTGGCTGCACGCGGAACCCAGGCTGTTAAAAGCATCATCGATTCACGAATTGGAAAAACTCTTTTCGCAAAAATGGGCGGAGATTCTGCAGGTTCAAGGGGCTACCGGCGTTGTTCGTCTTAAGAGTCGAGATCTCATCAGCGCCGTGGAAAGGATGTTTCCGGAAATTCATTCTGCACATTGCCCAGTTCGCTATTTCTGTCCTGACCTGATGCTTGCTGCGGAAAGCGTGGATGCAATCAATCGGGGCGATCTGCTTTATGTTCTGGGAGAAGTTCATTCAGGAAAGAACACACTCGGCCATGTAGCTTTAGTCCAACAACACCCTGATCTGCAACAACTGCTGGAAGCCACGGAATGGGATTGGGGAACACCTCGATTCAGGATTCTGGATACTCAGCAGGCTGAAACAACAACAGTTCGCACCAGCAATGCGCTGCTCTGCGCTTCAGACTATCTGGTAGCCACCACGCCCGACTCCGTTTCTCCGCGAGGCCGGGTCTCTCATCCAATCAGCGAATTCATCATCCGCGAGGAAGCGAAAGAACTGCAGGTGGTGAGCCGGCGCGATGGACAGCGATTTCATATTCTCGACGCGTTTTCCGATCTCTTTTCTTCTTTCGTGATGAACAAAGGCTCATGGATCCCACCACTCCGCTACGCGCCGCGCATACTCATCGACAATCTTGTAATTCGCCGTGCCACCTGGCGTTTTCGCGGGGATGAACTGGCGTTTGCGGAGGCGAAAGACGAAAGCGGAGGTTTTGCTGAAGCCCGAAGGTGGATGAACGTGCAAGGCCTGCCGCCGCGAATGTTTGTCAGATCTTCCAGCGAAGTAAAGCCTTTCTATCTTGATATGGACAGCCCAATCTCAGTGAAGATATTGTGTCGGGCAATCCGGGTTGCGAATACATCGCCGGAGCAGAGTGAATTCACATTTTCAGAAATGCTTCCAGATCACAACCAGCTTTGGTTGCAAGATGCGCAAGGCATGCGCTACACAAGCGAGTTGCGCTTTGCCCTGGTTGACCTGAAGGCGCGAGCCGCAGGAGTTGCCAGCCATGCTGCGATGTCTTAGACTCTCAAAATTATGAGTCCAACTCACATTGGCCGCGCTCGCTATCGGGTGATCTTTGCAAAAGACGCCCAGGAACTTGAAGCGAAATTGAACGATACCAACTTCGTTCCTTCGGAGTATTCGATTACGCATCTGACTTTCAACTCGGGAAGGGCGGAATATCTGGTGATATTGGAGCGCGAAAGTTTCACAGATTGATGATTTCGGGCATTCTAAAGCTCGGCTAGTCCGGCCCGGCCTTTACTGCAGGATTCTTTCTCAATCTGAAAACCTTCTCAATATATCTTCGGGCAGCACGGCGCGCACTTGACGCCATGCATTAGACTTTCCTGTTCCTAATCCGCGCCCCGGAGGGCCTGCCGTGAGTCGACTCCTGCGTATATTCAGTTCGTCGTTGCTGGTTACGTTCCTGCTTGCATCGTTTGCATATGGGCAATATCAGAAAGCGCCCCAGCCCATTCATGATCTGCTCAATGCTCCGTCGACTCCGCTGGTACTGGTAGGTCCGCGCTCCGAGCAGCTTCTGGTTTGCGACCGGCTGCAATATCCGCCCATCTCTGATCTGGCTCAGCCCATGCTTCGCCTGGCCGGGCTGAGGATCAATCCAGCCACGAACGGACGCCATCATCCTCCTCGGCTTGTTGGACTGAGTCTGGTTGAGGTGGCGACGGGAAAAGCCCGCAAAGTCACGGGACTGCCGGCCAATGCCTACTTGAGCGCGCCGGTGTGGTCGCCGAACGGAAAGCAATTTGCCTTTACCAACACCACCTCTGACGGAATCGAATTGTGGCTGGGCAACACTGCAACAGCATCGGCTGCGCGCCTCGACGGAGTGAAAATCAACTCCATTATGGGCGAGCCGGTGCAATGGATGCCGGACGGCCGCACGTTGCTGGTGCAGACGGTTCCCGGCAATCGCGGACGTGAGCCCGAAGCTCCCAAGTCGCCGGATGGCCCCATCATCCAGCAAAGTGACGGCAAAAAGGCGCCGGTTCGCACCTACGAAGATCTGCTTAACGACTCCTATGATGAAGCGCTGTTCGATTACTACGCTCGGGCGCAGTTAACGCTCGTTCACCTGCACAGCGGCAAGCTCGGACCAATGAAGGCGAGCCTTACCACGGAGGGCAACGTGGGCAAGCCGGGTATCTTCGCTGAGGCGGAGCCTTCGCCGGACGGCCGGCACGTACTGGTCAGCCGCATCGTCCATCCTTATTCCTACATCGTGCCGGAGAGTGATTTCCCGCGCGAAGTGGAAGTCTGGGACCTGAAGGGCAATCTTGAATACAAGCTGGCCAGCCTGCCGCTGGCAGATCACGTGCCCATTGAAGGCGTGCTCACGGGTCCTCGTGATTATGAGTGGGCACCGCAGCAGCCGGCCACCCTGGTTTGGGCGGAGGCGCTTGATGGCGGCGATCCCAACACCAAAGCTCCGTTTCGCGACCATCTCATGATGCTGAGCGTGCCCTTTCATGACAAGCCCGTGGAGTTTGTCAAGCTGGAGCAGCGTTATGTGCCCGGGTTCGGCGGAGGCTTTTTTGGATTTGGCGGAGGACGTGGACTGGAGTGGGGCGAGAACGGCATTGCGCTGGCGCGCGACTACGATCGAAATCGCCGCTGGGTGCGCACTTTCCTC
>DATEJX010000394.1:0-2889 GCA_035277785.1 Candidatus Angelobacter sp.
GTACATGATCTCGTTCTTACGGCCTTCCGTGAGGGCCTTGCGGATGCGGCCACCCAGATCGTCCAGCACTTCGTACCAGGTCACGCGCTCCCATTTGCCTTCGCCCCGTTTACCAGAGCGCCTCAGGGGATAAAGAATGCGCTCCGGATCGTTCACCTGATTGATGGTCGCCGGGCCTTTGGCGCAGTTGCGTCCGCGGCTGCCAGGATGCGCCGGATTGCCTTCAAATTTCTGGATGCGCATCTTCTCTTTGTCAACGTAGGCCAGCAGACCACAGGCAGCTTCACAGTTGAAGCAGATGGTAGGAATGAGGGAATAATGCCGCTTCACTCGGCGGGGCCACTGACCGGCATCGTATTCAGTCCAGTCATGCCAATGATCGGCGGGCGGAAAGCTGGACAGCCCACGCTTAGGAGGTTCAAGATCGAGCGCGGCCGGATTCAGGGGAAGCTTTTGATCCATGTTGTTCAACTCTTTATTCAACTCAGGGGGACGGATTGGCCTGCCTTCACCCAGACGTCTTCAAACCACCAGACGCCGGCCAGAGACAAAGACGCTGCAACCGCCATGAGAGCCAGGTCTGTACGCACGGTTGATGGGATCACGATGACACAAGTCAACAGAACCAGTGGCAGCACCATTCCGGCCCCAATCGCAAGGAACCAGAATCTGATGCTCAGCGGGCCACGCACTATGTTTGCAACGGCCAGCCTCAAATCTTCCGTCATGTGAGGCAGGAACGCCTCGGCCAGAACCATGGCCAGACTTACAACCAGGAAGAACAGCAGACAGAGAAATGCCCGGCCTGCTAGATAGAGTTTCATCGTCGATGCAAGACGCGAAAAATGTGGTGAAAGGGCCAGACTGAAAACGGTCGTCAGCAAAAGAACGGCTGCTCCCGCGACAAACGCTTGCACCAGCAGATGCCAGAAAAACATGGGCGATTGCCACAGATCTCGGCCTTTGGCCTGGGCAAACAAAAACGCGGAATAGCAGGCAGACGCGGCGGCCAGAATCGCAGTGGGGATGATCAATGCACCCGGCACACTGTTGTATAAGAGACCGCACACCAGCCATGCCGTGCAAAGCACCCCGTACGCAATCAGGACGTACGAGCCAATCACCAGCCAGGAGCGGAAGTTCGGTTTGCTTAGCAGATAGAAAAAACGATCAGGGCGCTTAAGATCAAAAATCAGGAGCAGCCCCGTAGCCGCGAGTGCAACAAGAGCAATCACCGGAATGGCGACATTAACGACGGGCTCGCCGAAGAACCTCAATCCCAGCATGGCTGCAGCCATCAGCATTACGCCCGCGGCAATCGATTTGGTCCAGAGATACGCGGCAATCTTCCATCCCCAGGGCGCTGGGTGAGCTACGTCATAGACTTCGCGTGTAACCGCCGGATCAAAAGTCTTTTCTTTCGGCCGATGATCACGCTGCTCTGCGAAAACATATCCGTCTTGGCGGGCCAGACGGTTGGGGTGAAGAATGTCACCTTCAATGCCAATGTAGAAAAGCTTGGGGTCGGTTCCCTTCTCCGGCTTACGCACGGAGACTTTCTGGGTGGTAACCGCTCTGCTGACGTTGCTGGAAGGCTCATCGAGATCACCGGCAAGAATTGCCTGGGTGGGACAAACGATTACGCAGGCCGGCTCCAGACTGTTTTCCACGCGGTGCGCGCAGAAATTGCACTTGGCGGCTGTGTTGTTATTGGGATCGATATAGAGGGCGTCATAAGGGCAGGCTTGCATGCAGCTCTTGCAGCCAATACATCTTTGATTGTCGAAGTCGATGATTCCGTCAGAACGCCGGTAGAGTGCTTTGGTGGGGCAGATGGTAACGCAGGGGGCCGAGTCGCAGTGGTTACATCGCATCACGCCGAAGTGGCGGCTGGTATGCGGGTACTGGCCCTTCTCCACGTACTTGACCCAGGTGCGAAAGACGCCCACTGGCACCTGGTGCTCTTCCTTGCAGGCGACGGTGCAGGCATGGCAGCCAATGCACCTGTTCTGATCAATGACGAAGCCGTAGCGCATGAAATGTCTAATTGTACTTGAGGCGGTTGAGAGAAGAAGAAATGGCTTGCCTCTGGATCGCCAATGCGTCCAGCATGCGAGAAGAAAAACTTAACAAACGTGCATCTTGCGCTTCTTAAATAGCCGTTTCCACCATGACCTCTTTTTGTCGGCTGCCGGTCGATTCTTTGTTAGGTCAAAAGTCGCAGAGAATTGCTGCAGACCGTTGTGATCTTCGCTGACGGTGACTCGATCAGCATCAGCCAGGAACGATTCGAACTCTTTAGCACAGTCTTGCTCGGCTTCGGCCCGCGCCTCCTCCTCATCCATAGAAAGTATCAGCCTTTGGAACATTGGACAATCCGGTACCTGCTGAACTGCTGCTGTCCAAAACTGTCGCTCGTCATCCGTCAACGTTGTCACATCCCAGAGCTTGAGACGAATTGCAAAGAGACGCCAAAGTTGGCTCTGATCGTCCTGAGTCAGCTTCATGAATCCACCCACATCTGGAATCTCATCCTCCCAATAGATACTCCCGAGAGGCAGTAAGCACACCAGCCACTTGGCATCAACCCGGTAGGTGAGTGCTGAGAGATACGTTATAACCGCGGGATTCAATTGCTGTGACACTGGCGCGGTCCTTTCGCAGTCGGCTTTCGGCTCAAAAAAAAATAGCGATCCCTCGCTCCGCTCGGGATTAAGAAAAGCTACGAAATTATCCCCATCCGCTTTCCCACTTTCTTCAGCACCTCCAGAGCGCGGCTGAGCTGGTCCTGCGTGTGCGTTGCGGACATGATGGTGCGGATGCGGGCTTTGCCTTCAGCCACCGTGGGGAAAGCAATGCCGGTAGCGAAGACACCTTCCTTGAACAGCT
>DATEJX010000395.1:0-10449 GCA_035277785.1 Candidatus Angelobacter sp.
ACCAGCCATTGAGCGGGCACCGAGTTGTTCGCTCGACAATTACCTTGTACTTCCAGATCGCACGATGGACGAGCGTGTTGCCGAGGCGAAACGGGAATTAGGCGGCCGTGCTGTGATCCTGGGCCATCATTACCAGCGGGATGAAGTCATTCGTTTTGCGGATTTCCGCGGCGATTCTTACAAGCTGGCGCAGGAAGCTGCGCGCACCAGCGCCGAATACATCCTCTTCTGCGGCGTACATTTCATGGCGGAAAGCGCCGACGTGCTGGCGCACGATGGCCAGCAGGTGATCCTGCCGGACTTGAACGCTGGCTGCTCCATGGCTGACATGGCCGAAATAGGCCAGGTGGAAAGCTGCTGGGAACAGTTGGTGACGTTGGAGCTTACGGACGAATTGGGCAGCGGCATTACGCCTCTTACCTACATGAATTCCACCGCAGCGATCAAAGCGTTTGTGGGTGAGCGTGGCGGCCTGGTTTGCACTTCATCCAATGCCGGACCAGCTTTTAAATGGGCGTTCCAGCGCAACGATAAAATTCTATTTTTACCTGACCAGCATCTGGGCCGTAACACAGCCTTTGCGATGGGAATTCCTCTGGAGCAATGCGTGGTGTGGAACCCGTTCATGCGACTGGGCGGGCTGACGGCTGACCAGTTGCATCAGGCAAAGGTGATTTTGTGGAAGGGCCATTGCTCCGTGCATCAGCGCTTTTTACCGGAACACGTGGACAACGTGCGTGAACGGCATCCCGGCATTAAGGTGATTGTGCACCCGGAGTGCCGCTTGGAGGTGTGCCAGAAAGCGGACGGCATCGGCTCCACGGAAAAGCTGATCAAGTTGATTGCCGAGGCGCCGGCGGGAACAAAGTTTGCCGTGGGCACGGAGATCCATCTGGTGAACCGCATGGGCAAGGAGTTCCGGAAAGACAACAAGATGGTGGTTACGCTGGACGATTCGGGCTGCCTCTGTACCACCATGTTTCGCATTTCGCCGCAACACCTGTGCTGGGCATTGGAGAACCTGGTGGATGGAAACGTAGTGAACCGCATCCAGGTGCCCGCCGAGGTGAAACACTGGTCACGGGTGGCGCTGGATAGAATGCTGGAGATTGCGTAGGCTGCTGGCTGAAATTCCGATCCCCTGAACGGAGGGAGCGTGTAGAACGGAAGACTTCGAGACATTGTTTGGAGTTTTTGTGCGTGTAGGGATCCCTCGCTACGCTTGGGATTTCAGAAAAAGATTCCGTTAAGACCTTGCAAGTATGGACAAGCCCAGGACATTTACTCTTGAAGAGGCGCAGATGCTGCTGCCGGTGCTGAAGTCTTTGCTGGAGCAGGCAATGAAGGCGAAGCAGGAGATCGGAGAAATCGATGAGGGATTTCAAAATTTGAAGCACCGCGTATTCTTGTGCGGCGGCCTTCTTGTAGATGTTGCAAAGGTGGCCCGTCGCAGGGCGGAGCGGGAGAGAGCCATGCAGGCAATCAAAGACGCCATCGCCGAGATTGATTCCATCGGAGTGCAGGTTAAGGACCTTGACATTGGTTTGCTTGACTTCCCGTGCCAGGTAGAAAACGAGATCGTTTTGCTTTGCTGGAAATATGGCGAAGAGAAGATTGAATTCTGGCACGGAATGGAAGAAGGCTTTGCCGGCCGCAAGCCAATTGATGAACGTATCTCGCGCGGGAAGAAGAAAGAGAAACCGAACTAATCTGGAAAGAGCTCCTTATTGTCCTACGGCTTTTTTCCTTGTACCCACTCTGGCTTGAACTTTGAGTTGGCGAGCCACTTTACGGGTTTCATCATGGATTGAATGGCCTCCTCCATGTGAGCGAAATCGACGTGGGCGACATCATCGCTTGGCTGGTGGTAATCCTGATGCAGCCCGAAGCTGGAGACGGTTTGGGCCACGATGCCTTTGCGGGCCAGGGCAAAGTTGTCAGACCGTTGGAAAAATTGCTGTTCGGGATGAGGATCGGCTACAAGCTTTGCGCCGTGACGGGCAAGTTCAGGGCCGAGGCTGCTGCGATCGTAGCCGGTGAGCCATAGCTGGTCAGGTTTGACCGCAGGGTCGGCACGGCCGATCATCTCAAACTCAAGATTGGCGACGATTTTTGTAAGCGGTACCGGCGGATGCTCAAGGAAGTACTCGTCACCCTGGCCACCGGTTTCTTCACTGCCGAAAAAGGCAAAGATCACGGTGTGGCGCGGTGGCTTGCCGCGGGCCAGGGTGTGCGCCAGTTGCAAAACAGCAATGCAGCCGGACGCGTCATCATCGGCGCCGTTATAAATTTCATCGCCCTTGACGGGCTTGCCGACGCCAATGTGATCCATGTGGGCAGTCAGCAGCACGACCTGATCTTTGAGTTTGGCGTCGCGTCCGGGAATCACGCCGATGACATTGCGCGTATTCCATTGCTTCTTGCCCTGGCGATAGAAATTGAATTCTCCGGATACATTTTGCACGTAGCCGCCCTGATCTCCCATGGGCGCCACACCCATGGTCCGCAGTTCCGAGGCGAGATAAACGGCGGTAACAAGCTCATCGTGCGTGCCGGAGCCGCGGCCCTGCATGGCGTCACTGGCCATGAATTCCATTTCGCCGCGGATGCGGTCCAGCAGGCGATCACGATGGCGGCTCCTGGCTGAGCCGGGTAAAGCAATGGAGATTATGAGGCAAAAAACCAACAGGCGCGGGACTTGGAAGCGCAAGAACTCCTCCGAAAGAATTCAGTATAAACGCTGGTCATTTCAACACGCGCGAAGGTGCTATGTGGATACCGTGCTAATGGGCCACGTGGGACGGACACTGCGCAAGAGCCATTATGTTCCAGAGAGAGGTGCATAGAAGCTGTAACGGGGGCGCAAGGGCTGCTATAGTTGAGAGTAAAGTCCCATGCAAAAATCCCCTGTCCGCGTACAAGAATCAAGGCGCTGGACCCTGCCAATTCACGCGCTATTGTGCCTCCTGCTTTTCTTTCTGAGCGCGCTAGCAGGCTGTGCCGGCGGCAGCTCAGATAAACCCGATTTCATGTATGTCGCCGTACCAGAAGCGTCGCTGCGCGACAGGGTGGCGACTGTCTACAACAAAACCGGCCTGGTTCACAACGGAGAGCGGCTGGTAGTTTTGGAGCGCATGCAGAACCGTCGCTTTGTCCGGGTGCGCACGCCGCGTGGTGAAGAGGGGTGGATCCAGGAGCGGTACCTGGCGGACCAGGATACGTTTGATCAGTTCGCCAAGATGGCGCAGGAGTTCAAGGATGCTGTCGCGCAGGGAACAGCCACAACTTCCGATCAGGTAAAAGTCCACGTAGACCCAGGGCGCAAGGAAGAGTATCTCTATTTGCTGGGGGAAAAGGAGAGAGTTGAACTCCTTGAACGCCGGGCGGTGCCGCGCAATGGGGAAGTCCCTGCCGCAAAAGAAAACAAAGACAAGGACACCGAATCAGATGACGATCAGGAAAAGACCGGGCCGGTGGTGATGGAAGATTGGTGGCTGATCCGGGATGCACAGAAGCGCGTAGGTTGGGTTTACGGCAGGGCGCTGTATGTGGATGCGCCGGATGAAATTGCGCAATATGCAGAGGGCGACCGCATTGTGGCGGTGTACAAACTTGATGAAGTGCCGGACGAGGGCAAAAACGTGCCTGAGTATCTTGTGCTTCTCACCGAACCGAAAGACGGGATGCCGTACGACTTCAATCAGATCCGGGTTTTCACCTGGAACTCCCGAAAGCACAGATATGAGACTGCCTATCGCGAAAGAAACCTGAATGGCTTTCTTCCGGTGACATTGGGCCAACAAGAGTTTGAAAAGGAAGGGAACCTTCGGACGTTTACCCTGCGCATTAAAAGTGATGATGGCAAAGACCGGCGGCAACTCTACAAGTTCAACCCTCCCATTGTGCGCAAATACTACGCTCCGGGCGAGGAACCCCCGCCTAAGGCAAAAAAGAAGCATGCTGAGGCAACTTGGCGGCATGCGTCCGCACGCGGCTAAGTGGAAGTGGCTGGCATCCGGGCACTTTCTTTCGCCTTCCAAGATTGATATGGCAGAGAAAGTAAACAAACTGGGCCTGGAACGTGACTATAAGAAGTTCCTGTATTTTATTGACGGGAATGGAAACGTCTGCAAAAAATCAAAATCGGGCGAAGGAGATACTGAAGTGGTGGTGCCCAACGCGGTTGAGCGCGACAACCAGTTTCTCTATTTCATTGATAAAGAAGGAGATGTAGCCCGGTCTCCACGCGCAGCCCGCAAGACCAAAAAGGCGGCTTGAGACAGACTTCCGAATGAGCGCCAGCGCACTGAACTTGCTGGTTTTTCGGGAAGGGCGCAGACGTGTTTGTGGAGAGGAACTAGGAAGCAGACTGCGCAATCAGGTAGTCCGCCTTGGTCCAGCAGCTTCCAGTGATGAGCTTCTTACAGCGCTCCTCCGTGCCGGCGAGTTGGAATGCGGAACGGCTGATGCTGAATGTTCGCCGGAAAGCGCTCAAAAAGTTACCGACGAATTAGCTGAGTCTCTGGTGGGTGGAAAAAGTCCCGGCCAACAGTCTCTGCTGAGACTTATTTCTGACCTTTGTCCGCCTAACGAAATCAGCATCTCTGTGCCGGAAGGATTCGCCTATTACGCGCTTCATCCCCTAGCCTACTCAGACGTTGTAACGACGAAGCTTACGAACCTCGGGAGTCGTGCTGCGGTGTTGGGAATCCGCAGCATTGGAACCACGCTGAGCGCAATGGTGGCTGCAGGTTTACGAAAGCAAGGAAAGAAAGCTTCGCGAATTACGGTTCGCCCGCATGGCCATCCTTACAATCGCGAGCTGCACCTTTCAGGCGAGCAGCAGGAATTTGTTGCGCGAGCACTGGCAGAAGACGCAGATTTCCTGGTAGTGGATGAAGGACCGGGACTGAGTGGGTCTTCCTTCCTGTCGGTGGCAGAAGCGCTTGCTGCGCAGCACGTGCCGAGACAAAAGATTACGCTTATCTGCGGCCATGAGCCGGATTTCGGGCAATTCAGAGCAAGCAATGGACAGCGCCGCGCGCAGAATTTCCGCTGGGTTGCTGTGGATGCAACTGCTCGCCGTCCGAAGCAAGCGATGGATTTCATTGGTGGAGGCAATTGGCGAGCAAGGCAATTTGCTGATCGGACCGCATGGCCGGAGGCGTGGACCAGTTTTGAGCGGCTGAAATACATTTCCTCGCCCGGGGAAACCCAGGCGCGCCTATTCAAGTTCCTCGGGTTGGGACACTATGGCGACGAGGCGTTCCAGCGGGAACTGCGTGTGGCGCAAGCAGGGTTTGGCCCGGAACCACGCAGCGAATCTGACGGCTTTGCTTCATATCCGTGGGTGAATGCCCGTCCAATGAGCGCGGCAGATTTGAGTCAAGATGTTCTACGCCGGCTCGCCGAATACTGTGCCTTTCGCGCAAAAGCCTTTCCGGCACGCGAGGTCGTTGTGGATGGGTTACAACAGATGGCGGAGCACAACCTCAAACAACTTGGAATCAAGTTGCGAGTTACGCTCCAACTTGAGCGTCCGGTAATCGCGGATGGACGCATGCAGCCGCATGAATGGCTGATTGCTCCTGATGGACAAATGCTCAAGACTGACTCAGGAAGTCACGGCGATGATCATTTTTTTCCGGGGCCAACTGACATTGCATGGGATCTTGCCGGCGCCATTGTGGAATGGCGCATGAATCAACAGCAGATAGGGGATCTGCTTGCACAGTACGGTCGTATCAGTGGTGACGATGCCGCTGCGCGCATTGATGATTTCATCGTCGCGTATAACGCGTTCCGCGCTGCATATTGCCTGATGGCATCAAATGCACTCAACGGAGGTGATGAAGCAATCCGCATGCAGAGCGCCTCTGAGAATTACCGGAACAGGCTTCTTGTACGCGCTCCCGCCGCGATGGCTACAGGATCCTAAAAAAGTTCAGCTCCTCTTAACGGCCTGACCAGCGTCTTCGGTGGTGCGATTGCTGTTTCTTTTCCTTTCCAGCAGCTGTTAACCTTCGGGCACCCTCGTTCGTTTCAGAGTCGGAGGAGTTGGTGATATGGATCCGATGGTGCAGTCTCAGCTGAAAGACTGGGTTTTGATATTCGCCATGCTGCTGATGACGGTATGGGGTCTCTACATTGTCACAATTTTTGTCCGGCGCAAGCATCAGAGCACCATGCAGAAGGCATTGCTGGATAAATTTGCTTCCGCTCATGACTTCGCTGAATTCATGCAATCGCCTGCTGGGCAGAAATATGTGATGAGCTTTGCAGATGCGGTGACGAGTCCGCGCAATGCCATTCTGAAATCGGTCCAGATCGGTATAGTTCTTGTATTTGTGGGTGTTGGATTTTTGAGCGCGGGCGGCGGCCCCTACGTTCTTCTGACCGAAGGTTTTGGAGGTCTATTTGTTAGCGTTGGCTTCGGGTTCCTGATCTCCGCACTGGTATCGTATTTTCTCTCCAGGAAGCTGGATTCCAAGTTCAAGGAGTAGCGTTTGTTGGCCGCAACGGGAGCACGGATACTCGCCATGACCTTGAGCAAAGAACGCCCGGAAACCGCGGAGCACGAGCAGACGAGGCAAGCCGATTTTGAGGCGTTTTACCAGCACACCTCGCGCATGCTGCATGGTTATCTTTGCCGGTTGAGCCGTGATTCGGGTACGGCCGACGAGGTGCTTCAGGAGGCCTATATTCGTATGATCGCCTCTCCGGCGATGGAAGAAGGCCAGCGCAAAGCTTACCTCTACACGACTGCCACCAACATCCTGCGTGACCGCTGGCGCAGGCAGAAACGCGAGCGGGAATGGTCGGAGCTCAGCGTGGTAAGTGAAGCGACACATCAGAATTTCAATTTGCCGATTGATATGGCATCTGTTTTTGACCATTTGAGCGCCCAGGAGCGCGCCGTTCTGTGGCTGGCCCACGTGGAAGAACTCAGTCACCGGGAAATCAGTGCTATTCTCGGGGTGAAAGAGAAGAGCGTCCGGGTTATGGTTTTCCGGGCGCGGGAGAAGGCAAAAGAACTGCTCCAGAGCGCGGGATTCAGAGGCTCCCATGAGTGACAATTTGCAGAATAACGATTCGCGTCTCGATTTACTGATCAAGAATATGGCACAGGACCACCAGCCGCAATTGCCCAGTCCCGGCGTGATCTGGTGGAGAGCTCAGATCCAGAAGAAGCTCGCGGAAAAGGAGCGCGTAGAACGGCCGATGATGATCATGCGCGTAGCCGTCTTGGCACTCAGTGCTGCGCTGGTGTTAGGCATCCTGGTGGTGAACTGGAGAGAGATTGGCACGATGGCCGGCGGAGACTCCGGACCATTCTTTGTCCTCGGAATTTTTGCGGCGGCCGCGCTGGTACTCGCAGGATCGTTGCTGTTCAAAGAATCGATGGGAAAGAGCTAAGCTCTACACGCCTTTCTGATGCGCGAAGAGATTCATTGCCCCTCAGGAATAAAACTCAGCGATGCAATCCACCACGTGCTTCTGCTCGTATTCTTCAAGTTCAGCAAACATGGGCAGAGCCAGAACATCTTTCGCCGCCTGTTCCGCTTCCGGCAGATCGCCGGGTGTATAGCCAAGATAGGTAAAGCACTTCTGCAAATGCAGCGGAACGGGATAGTAAATTTCCGTGCTTACACCGCGTTCCTTCAGGAAGTCACGCAGCTGGTCGCGCCGGTGGACACGAATGACATACTGATGAAAAATGTGCTCTGCCTGAGGTCTGGTCTTAAGCAGCGTGACAGGCGCGCTCGAATTGGCTCCGGTTTTTGTGAGTCCGGCGCTGTTGAGCAACTGGTCATAGGCTCGCGCTCGCTGACGACGTGTTTCATTCCACTGCTGTAAATGCGGCATTTTTACGCGCAGAATTGCGGCCTGGATAGCATCAAGGCGGCTGTTGGCCCCAATCTCATCGTGATAATAGCGTTGCTTGCCACCGTGATTGCGCAGTGATCGCGCGTGCTCGGCCAGAGTCGGATCGTTGGTGGTCAAAGCTCCAGCGTCTCCAAAGGCGCTCAGGTTCTTGGTGGGGTAAAAGCTGAACGCATTCGCGGCGCCCCATGAGCCGGCCCGCTTGCTGTTCCAGCTTGCGCCCACTGCCTGAGCTGCATCTTCCACCAGAGGTACTCCAAATTCACCGCTCAAGCGGACGAAAGCATCCATGTCCGCGCATTGACCATAGAGATGTACAGGCATGATGGCGCCGCGCCGAGCACCACCGGAACGAAGATTCGCTTCAACCCTGGCGGGATCAAGATTCAGCGTATCGGTCTCAACATCGGCAAAGACTGGCCGCGCTCCTGCGCGGATGATGGAGCTTGCGGTGGCAAAGAAGCTGAACGGAGTGGTGATCACTGAATCGCCGGGTTTGACGCCCGCTGCCACCAAACCGAGCCAGAGAGCATCAGTTCCTGAAGAGCATCCCACGGCTTGCGTGGTTGTGCAAAGAGCGGCAAATTCCCGCTCAAAGGCTGTTACTTCTTCCCCCAGAATGTATCTTTGCGAATCGCAGACCCGTGAAACGGCCTCGAGCACTTCCTGTCGAAGCGAGGTGTACTGGCGGGAAAGGTCCAACATGGGGACTTCCAGCACTGTTTTTGAACCTGTTGTTTTCAATTGTGCGCTGTCCTGTAACGAATTTTAGCATCAGCTTAAGAATCCGTCGTTTTGCCGCGAAGCCTCTGAAACAGCTACAATTACACTGCAGTTGCATGCAGTCACCTGGGTCCCTGGGGCATGAAAACATAAGAGTTCCATAGGAGAGATCGGCAGATGGAAAACAAGCCGGCACAGAACATTCAAGACTCGTTTTTGAACACCGCACGCAAGGACAAGACGCAGGTGACCATTTATCTGCTCAGCGGCGTCAAACTTACGGGCCGAATCCGTTCGTTCGACAAATATTCGGTCGTCCTGGAAACGAACAATCAGGAACAGCTCATCTTCAAGCACGCCATTTCTACGGTGGTGATGTCGAAGGGCAGCTACCATGGCGAGGGCCGCGGCAGCCATTCATCGGGCGCTGAGGTGGAAAGCACGTCGGCCAAAGTGGAGGGCTAGTCTATTCCTGGGCAGTATTCCCGCCGTCGCGAATCAGCCGGGATCATCACCGGCCGTGACAGGCCGGAGAGGGCTTTTCTGGTTGCGGTTGAATTCCGCCATCGCTCTCGTGCGGACCGCGACCTTGAATTGCCTCCCAGCGCAGTTATGGCCCGCGATGCCATTCGCCAATCGGACGACGCGGGCGTTCCTCCGGCTACAACTGAAGAATCACTAGCAGAGTTTCGCGAACTTGCTGCCTCGGCAGGGGCGGAGATTGCCGGAGAGTTCATTCAGCGGCGTGATCGTCCTGATCCCGCCACGCTCATTGGCACCGGCAAACTGCAGGAGATCGCAGGAGCAGTGGCTTCCACCGGTGCTGATCTGGTGATGGTGGACCATGAGCTTTCACCATCACAGCAGCGCAACATCGAACAGGAAGTCAACGCGCGGGTGATCGATCGCACTCAGCTCATCCTGGACATCTTTGCCCGTCACGCCCGCAGCCGTGAAGGCCAGTTGCAGGTGGAGCTGGCGCAGCTTGAATATCTGCTGCCGCGGCTCGCCGGGCGAGGCATAGAAATGTCGCAGTTGGGCGGCGGTATTGGTACCCGCGGCCCGGGCGAAACACAACTGGAAACAGACCGGCGAAAAATCTACCGCCGAATCCGACACATCAAGCAGCAGGTGGAAGAGGTTCGGCGTGTGCGCGCGCAACAACGGCAGAGACGCGAATCTGTGCCTCTGCCCACGATCGCCCTCGTGGGCTACACCAACGCAGGCAAGTCCACTCTGTTCAATGCACTTACTGAGGCCGGAGTGCTTTCTTCATCAAAGATGTTCGCCACGCTGGACCCGACGATTCGGTCCATTATTCTGCCCAGCAAGCGGAAAGTCCTTCTCTCTGACACAGTGGGGTTCATCCGTAACCTGCCCACCACGCTTGTTACCGCGTTCCGTGCGACTCTGGAAGAAGTGCAGCGCGCAGCACTGTTGCTGCATGTCTCAGACGCAACCAGTCCCACCGCCCAGGAGCAACAGCAGCAGGTGGAAAAGGTGCTCAAGGAACTCGAGGTGCAAGGGACGCCGCAGATCCGGGTAATGAACAAGATTGATCTGTTGCCGGAGATGCAGCGCAAAGCCCTTGCCAGCACTGAGTCAGTGGTCTACATCTCGGCAGCCCGCAATCTGGGCCTGGAGCAATTGCGGGAAGCTATTGACGCACGATTGAGCATCGACGCGCTGCGACACTTGCGGATTCGCGTTCCCCAAAGCGAAGGTAAATTGCTTGCCCAGATTGAAGCACGTGCCAATGTGGCGAAGCGAATTTATCGCGATAGCGCTGTGCAGATGGAAGTGGATGCGCCGGAGTCGTTGGCCCGTGTGCTGGACGCTTAC
>DATEJX010000396.1:0-3440 GCA_035277785.1 Candidatus Angelobacter sp.
CCGCCTCTCCTTACCGCGAACGGTGAACTTGGATTGTTCAATGATCTTGCGCATGCGGTCGAGATAAATAAATACTTCGTCAGAAGACTGGCCGGGAAATACAACCGAAAATTCCTCGCCGCCGTAGCGGTAGGCTTTTCCGCCACCGGCGATGCGAGCCAGCCGTGACGCCACCAGACGCAGCGCCTGGTCGCCTGATTCGTGCCCGTAGCTGTCGTTGAACTTCTTGAAGTGGTCTACATCCAGCATGGCGATGGTGTACGTCTCCGGCAGCTTCATCAGCGCTTCATTCAACGCGCGGCGGCTGGGCAACTGCGTGAGCTCGTCAAGGTAAGCCATGCTGTAAGAGGTCTCGATTAATGCAACCAGAATGGCCAGTTCGCCGGAGGCAAAGAAAATTCCGGAAAGATGATTGCTTACACCAAAACGCAACGCGACGAAGGAAGAAATCATGGCCCAAAGCAGGCTGCTTTCCACCGCGCGGTAGCGCCGGATCAGTGGCACCATGATAATGCCGGTGCAAAAGATAAAGATGAGAAGAGCAGGCTGCGAGAGATGGCTCCAGTCAGAAATCTCAGCCGGCAAAAATTGCTGTTGCAGAAAGTCAGCCGGCTTCGCCATCAGCGGAAGACACAGGGCTGCAACCGCAATCACCTGCACTGCGCCAATGGCCAGGCGCTTACGTCCGGTGCGGGAAACTATGCCCCGCTCTTTCAGGAAAGCAAGAATCAGCAGGTTCAGCGGGAGCAGCAGGGCAACAGCGTTCGCCATCGTCTGCGCAGCCTGGGCGGGGATGAACGGCGCAACCCAGACCAGCATCACGCCGGAAAGGGCAAGCAGCAATGTGGCAAAGAAGAGCCGGCTGCGGCGGAAGTATGCGCTCAATCCCAAAGTGGCGCCGTAGATCATCAGCGGCACAAAGAGCACCAGGGGCGAGTTTGGATCGGCCAGCAACCCAAGGCGGATCAATACAGCGGCAAAAACCAGCAGCAGGCCGCCCGGCAGAAAGAGCCGGTAGAGGATCTTGAATATCTTTGAGTTCACAGACACAAACGGCGCTCCAGCGTATGAGATCAGCTACTTCCCAGTTTCCGTAAGATGCGTCTTTACAAAGGCTTGCGGCGAATCGAATGAATGCTCTGGAACGTGACTATATAGAAGAGAAAGAGGCCAGGAGTAGATACCGTTGGTGCCTCGACCTTTTGCTGCGGGACAGTGTGCTCCCGGGTTTCTCATGAGCACTGTTCCTTCTGATGGCCGCCAATGAGGAGCAATTCCCTGATTTGCGCAGGACCTTGATCACAAATCGACGAATTTACTGCACATTCACTGCGGTGATTGTGGTGCCCATTAAGTTGCTGTTGCGATCCAGAACGCCGAGTTTCAAGGTGTATTCACCGTGCTTCAACTGGAGTTCCTGTTTGCAGGGATAGTAGCGCTGCATCATCTGGTTGAAGGTCTCAGGTTTGAGGTCTGCTTTGGAAGATCCGCCGGGAGATGCAATGGGTTTGTCGCGGTTTTTTCCGTAGGCCCAGACTACGCAAACAATATCGCCATGCTGAACGCCGTCAGCACCGGGCTGAAATTGCAGAGTATGGGGATCGACAGCAAAATTGACCACCAATTTATTTCCTGTCTGGGACGACGGAGGCACCACTCCTGCCTGGAATCGGACGGAGGTTAGGGCAGGCGAATCAAGCATAAGTGCGCGACTGAAATCTTCGACAACCCGGCTTGTCTCTTCCTTGTCCGCTTTCTCCTGGTCAATGGCGTAATAGCCAAGGCGATATCGCAGAGTTGTTCCGGGATTGCGAATTTTCACCTGGATGAGGCGGAACTGGCCGTCCCATTTTTTGTTTTCTGGATAGTAAGACAGTGTGTAATAAGTGCCGCCATCATTGATGCCCGCCTGCATACTTCCTGCCAGATCATTGGTGTTGTGAAATGCGCGGCCGCCGGTGCGCTGCGCCATGTCATTGGCCGTGTGCTGCGACGCGAGATGATCATTCTTTCCTACTCCAGCTGCATCAACCGGATACACAGCAACCTGGGCCTTCATCATGGACTCGGCGACCTTCTTCACAAGGGAAGCAAAGTCTTTGAAAGCGCCCCCAGTCACCATATTGTCAAAGACATCGGGGGCTGTTTTTTGAGGCCCTCCCTTGGGACCCGCTTCTAGATCGGCAACACTTAGGGCACCTCGTATGACAGTATCGGGATAGAGATCCAGGGGAAAACTTTCCGAGAGCCAGATAAGGTTCTTGCGGCCAGGGTAGCCGCCAAGAATCTTAGACAATGCGTTCAACTGGTTCAACGTGGTTTCAATGTTGCGCTCATCAGTGTGATAGTCACCTTTGGTACTAAAGGGCGATTCTCTTGATTCAAAGCTCTCCGTGTTTCCACCCTGCGCGGTTTGCCGGTATTTTTCAATCGCTTGCTTAAGGGCTGTTGCGTCTGTGGTGAAGTCATGCAACATCCTGATGCGCTTTTCCATGGCAAACAGTGCAACCGGACGATCAAGTTGGGCAGTGCTGAAAAATTTAGCCAGTTGATCTTTGGCATAGGCCTGTGAAGAGAATTCGCCATTGACGCTGTCAAACAGGATCACATCAAGAACACCTGACGCAAACGGCGGAGCATTGGTCACCACGTTGGGAGCGAGTTGAGGCATTGCTACAGCCTTCACCTGGCCAGAGTGTTGAAAAGTGAAATCGCTGATTTTCTGAGGCACGCCATTTTCGAGGACAGTAAAGTCGTCCACGTTGAGGTTGGGAACGGGTTCGCCCTTGCTGTCAGTTGCGACCACGTCAACCACCACGAGCCGGGTAGAGGTTTTCAGTCTGGCTTGAGATTGATACACGTCTGACTGGGAAGACGACTGAGCCAAAACAAAACTGGAACCGAGAATCAGCGCAATATAAAAAGGAAGACGCGATGCGAAGCGCATGTACTCCTCCTGCAGGCACAAGAGAAATTCCGAGTAGACGAAATTCTAGCTCTGAAAAGCTCTCTTGAACATAGCGGGGAGTGGATGAGGTATTTTTTCACATTCCTTTGCCCAAACGACCAAGGAAAATCGCCGGAAGCAAGATCAGCCTGAGCCTGACAATGAATTGGTGCCTCGGCCTTTTGCAGCCGGACAGTGTGCTCCCGGGTGCCGGGAACACTGCGCAGTTCTCGCCACCTGCGGTCAGGGCGGTTCGCCGAGCTGCGCAGGATTTCAGATATCCATCAGCTGTTTATTGCACATTTACTGCGGTGATCGTTGTCCCCATCAGGTGACTGTTTCGGTCCAGAACGCCGAGTTTCAAAGTATATTCACCCTGCTTCAGCTGGAGTTCCTGTTTACAGGGATAATAGCGCTGCAACATCTGGTTGAAGACCTCGGGTTTGAGGTCTGCTTTGGAAGATCCACCAGGAGACGAAACGGGTTTTTCGCG
>DATEJX010000397.1:0-5712 GCA_035277785.1 Candidatus Angelobacter sp.
TGGTCGCCATTGCGATCGCAGCAGAGTTGGGTTTTTCACTAAGGCAATGTTTCCGCTAAACGAAACCGCGAAGGGAGTAACTTTCGCCGTCAAGGTCCAGCCCCGCGCGCGCAAGAATGTCATTACCGGAACGGTTGGTAATGCCCTGAAGCTCGCCCTTACCGCTCCGCCCGTGGATGGCAAGGCCAACCAGGCCGTAATTGAATTTCTTGCCGAATTTTTTGAAATTCCGCGTTCCTCGGTTAGCATAGCCAGCGGCGAAACCAGCCGAAACAAAGTGATACGGGTCAGCGGAATCAGCGCGCAGCAGGTCCGCGAGCGCCTTGCTACCACACTCAAGTAAACAGGAGAAAACTTTGTCTTTCTCACAACGCCTGCAGGAAGTACGGACGGGATTTGAGCGGCCATTTTGGGTCGCCAACATCACCGAGATTTTTGAGCGGCTTTCTTATTATGCGGTTTTTACCGTGATTGTGCTTTACCTGCATGAAAACCTCCATTTCTCGTCGGAAGAAGCAAGCACACTTAGCGGACAGTTCGGTGGATGGGTTTGGTTCCTGGCGATCTTCGGTGGAACGATTGCCGATAAGCTGGGATTTCGACGGGCTCTTGCGCTGGCCTATTTGATTCTCAGCGGTTCGTACTTTTTGCTTGGATCCCTAGCGGCACCCTGGCTTGCTCCACTGCGCGGCGCCATGTCTCTGACGTCTCTGGTGACAATTGTTCTCATACTTCCTGCTCTTGGCGTTGCGATGGTAAAGCCCTCCGTCGTTGGCACAACCGCACGTGCCGCAAAGGAAAACGTTCGCTCCCTCGGCTTTTCCATCTACTACACGCTCGTGAACGTGGGCAGTGCTGGCGGACCATACACAGCCTCCTGGGTGCAGCACCACATGCGTATTGAAAATGTTTTTCGGGTGGCAGCAATCAGTGTTTTTCTCATGTTTTTCGTTGTATTGATATTTTTCCGCGAGCCCCGTAAAGCAGAAGACGCTCCTCCACCTAGCTTCGTACAAACCATTAAAAACTTCTGTCATGTTTTGGGGAATTATCGTCTGGTTCTGCCCATCGCGGGGGTTGCAATCGTCCTCAAGCTGTTTTCGATCTTTGTGGGCTTCAACGTGCCCTGGTTTATCTGGCTCGTATTGTTTGTGATCGCGCTCATCGGGTTCAGCCGCTTCATGTGGTTTCTCATGATTTTTTCAGGCTACTGGATCGTCTACTGGCAGCTATTTCTTACGCTTCCGCTTTACGTACACGATTACATTGATCCCAAGGCAGACACTTCATTCATGCTGGGCACAGGACCAATCATGGTGATCTCGCTTACCGTGGTAATTGGTCTTCTCACGCAAAAATTTCTGGCATTTCGGGCCGTCACGCTAGGTACACTCGTCTCGGCTTTGGCATGGACTCCATTAATTATTCATCCCTCGGTCCCAATGGCGTACCTCGCCATTGCCTGTGTTGCACTTGGTGAGATCATCTTGTCTCCGCGATATTATGAATACGTATCGCGTCTTGCCCCGGCTGGGCAGCAAGGTACATATCTGGGCTTTGCTTTTATGCCAATAGGCATCGGTTCGCTGATTGGCGGAGTGTTTGGTGGAAAACTCATTCATCACTTTGGTGAAGTCACTCATCAACCAGCTGGCATGTGGTGGGTAATCGTTGGTGCCGGTATTCTAACTGCATTACTGTTGTGGATTTACGACCGAACATTGACCCCAAAACAAGAACTGGCAAAAGCTGCATCTTAGGGCGAGTACCGATTCTGACTGCAGTGATGGAATCTTTGCACTCGTAAGAGCTTCCTGCATTCACGGGCAGATCTCGCCACGGCGCGGCGCTACCGCCAAATGTGATTAAATAGAGTATTCACACTTCCTATGGACCTGAAAGCCATCCAGGCAGCCCTGCACGAGCGCAACTTTGACGCGTGGCTGTTCTACGATCATCATCATCGCGACCCGATCGCCTACAAAGTCCTGGGCGTGCCAGAAAGCCTGATGGTCAGCCGGCGCTGGTTTTACGTGATCCCGCGCGAAGGCGAGCCGGTAAAGCTGGTGCATCGGATTGAGGCCGGACACCTCGATTCCCTGCCGGGCAGCAAGCGTCAGTACTCTTCCTGGCGCGAGCTGTGGGACAACCTCCAGGCCATGCTGGTGCGCTTCCGCACGGTGGCCATGCAGTATTCACCCAACAACGTGATTCCCTACATCGGGCTGGTGGACGCCGGCACGGTGGAACTGGTGCGGAGCTTCGGCAAGGAGATTGTCAGCTCGGGCGACCTGGTGGCGCGCTTTGAAGCTGCATGGACAGAAGAACAGATCGCCAGCCACTTTGCCGCCCGCGATTCCATCGACGCCATCATTCCTGAAGCCTTCAAGGAGATCGGCCAGCGTGCCCGCAGCGGCAACGTAACGGAGTATGAAATCCAGCAGTGGTTTGCCCGGGCATTTGAGCGCGAGAACATCGTCACGGAAGACCTGCCAATTGTGGCGGTGAACACCAACAGTGGCAACCCGCATTACGAGCCCAAGGCGCAAGGCTCAGCTGCGATTAAACCTGGTGATTTCGTGCTGCTGGACGTCTGGGGGAAAAAGAACACGCCCGGTGCCGTTTATTACGACATCACATGGACCGGCGTGATCGGCACGCCGACGGACAGGCAGGTAGAAATTTTTAATGTCGTTACGGGCGGGCGCGATGCCGGAGTGAAGAAAGTTCAGGAAGCATACGCAGGAAAGCGCCGCATTGCCGGCTGGGAAGTGGACCAGGCTACACGTGAATTCATCACAACGGCCGGTTATGGAGAATTTTTCGTGCATCGCACCGGGCACTCCATTGGCGAGCACGTGCACGGCAACGGCGCCAACATGGACAACCTGGAGACGAAGGACGAGCGGGAAATCATCCCGAACACCTGTTTCTCCGTGGAACCCGGCATTTATCTGCCGGAGTTTGGCGTTCGCAGCGAGGTGAACGTTCTCATCCGCAATGGCGGCGCCGAAGTAACAGGTAAAATACAAGGCGAACTGGTTTCTATTTGATGGCAGACACACAGACAAGCACTACTTCACCCCAGCCCCGCACCGTAGCGGCGACAGCTCCTTCAGCCATGGCGATTTTGGCCCCAACGATTGGATGGATCGTTCCAGGAGCGGGGCACCTGATCCAGAAGCGCTGGTTGCGCGGCCTGATGCTGTTGATCTGCGTGGCCGCGATGTTCGCCTTCGGTCTGGCTATGGACGGCAAGATTTACAAATCAAATACCGGCGATATGCTGGACATTCTGGGATTTGTCAGTGATCTGGGCGCCGGCGGACTTTACATCCTCGGCCGCATGCTGGACTGGGGTGGAACAGCCATCTACATTGCCGCGGCAGACTACGGTACCAAGTTCATTGCGGTGGCCGGACTTTTAAACATCATTAGTATGGTTGACGCTTACCACATCGCCATTGGGAAGAAATCGTGATTTTGGCCCTTCAACTCTCTCATTTCTCAGCCGCTTTTCTTTTTGCCTTCTTCTCTTCAGTGGTTTTCGGGATCTGCTTCCGCAATAACCCCAGAGAAATGCTGCGCTACGGCGCGTATTGCTTTGGAGTATTCATTGTGGGAATGTGGGTGGCTGGATGGGTGATGTGGCTCATTCACCATTGAGTAATTGGGTAAGTTGGTAAGTGGGTAATTTGAGCGAATCCCAACAACTTCGTGACCGAACCAAGAAGTTCTCGATAAGAATTGTTCGTCTTTTCCAGGCTCTTCCGAAATCAACAGAAGCGCAGGTTATGGGCAAGCAGTTACTGCGCTGTGGCACTTCTGTCGCTGCGAATTATCGGGCAGTCTGCCGTGCCAGGTCGAAAGCGGAATTTATAGCCAGGATCGGTGTGGTTGCGGAAGAAGCAGACGAAAGCGTGCTTTGGTTGGAACTTCTTGAGGAAACCAGGATCCTCACCAGCACACAACTTCAAGAGATATCCAACGAAGCTCGCGAGCTGGCAGCAATCTTCTCAGCCCCGCAAAAGACGGCGAAAACCAACAGCTAGCGAGCCGTTCAATTACGCAATTATCAATTTACTCATTTACCAACTTTTATTTGGGTTGCGGTGGGGGTGATTGCTGCGGCGTTCCTCCCGGCACTTGCTTCCCGTAGAGAATGCGCGTCTTCACACCAAAGCGCTTGTAATTCGTGTACTTCACAATCTCTCGCACATGCACGGGGCCGGCGCTGAAGTTCAGGTCATCATCGGCTTTGGTGTACGTGGGAAACCAGTATTGCCCGTCGATCTGCTCACGGTAGGTTACGAATTTGGGCGTGAGATTTTCGCTGCCTTTTTTGCGGATATCAGGAACGTTCTTGCCGCAGGTCTTCACGATCTGGAAATCACGATTGTCCACCCAGATGCGACCCTGGAAATAGCGCTTATCTTTCTGGATTTTTTTCGGCGCCAGGTCGAAAACATAGGTGTCCAGTTCATCCACGTGCTGCTGGCCCGCATAGAGGACGTCATACTCGGGGAGATCTTCCGTGGTCATGACGAAGGGCAGGCGGTTGCGAAAATCGTCAAAGTCTTCTTTGGTCATCATGATCCGCTGCAGGGTATTTTGCGGAGCAAAGGTCACCTGCTCAATACGGTTCCCCTTATCGTCATAAAGAATGTCTTCTTTCTGGCGGAACTCTCCGTCCACGGTGTTGCCGTCAACGGTCTGCACCACGATTTCCTGGGTGTAGGTGTAATGGTTGCGGGCTTCCTTGAAGATGGCCTCTTTCGCAGCAAACTTCTGAATCACATCCTGCGGCGTTATGCCGTTGGGCTGGGCCGTCTTGAGAGGGCCATTGCCTTCCTCACAATTAGTTTCCGCCCTGAGATGACCGGGGATGCATGCAACAAAGGCAAGTAGACAGGCGCAAAAGGAGAGCCGCAGATAATTCATAAAGTTTGTCTTTTGATCAGGGAATTTCCTGTGATTGGATGCAACCCGGTGATGAGAGAGTTGCTGAGGAGCCCCAGAACCGCTGGAGCTTAACAATTCAAAACAGAGATCCGCACCGGGATTAATGTGAGTTGCTTAGCCGACAGAAGCCCGTCAGCTCGCAATCATTTTGAAGGCGGCTTGGATTGCGGATCAGCCTCATGACCGTAGGTGATTTTTGTTTTCACTCCGAAGCGCTGATAATTGGTGTACTTAATTACTTCTTTAATGTGGACGTCATTGGTGCTGAAGTGCAGTACATCATCAGCAGTGGTGTAGGTGGGAAACCAGTATTGGCCGTCGATCTGTTCGCGGTAAGTGACGAACTTGGGAGTAAGGTTTTCCTGAACGTTCTTTTTCTTCTTCTTTCCTGTGGTTTCCATGCGTGTTTCAGGCACGGTCTTGCCGCAGGTTTTCACGATCTGAAGGTCTTTGTTGTCCACCCAGAGGCGTCCCTGAAAATAGCGCTGGCCTTTTTCAATGGTCTTAGGTGCGGCGTCAAAAACATATGTATCAATCTCATCCACGTGCTGCTGGCCGACATAAAGCAGGTTGTATTTAGGAAGATCTTCCGTGGTCATCACAAAGGGGATCTGGTTACGAAAATCCTCGTAATCTTCACGGCTCAATGAGATCTGAGTGAGCGAGGACTGGGGAGCAAACTTTACGTTCTCGATGCGATTTCCCTTGTCATCGTAGGTGATGTCCTGCACCAGCCTGAACTCTCCGCTA
>DATEJX010000398.1:0-3987 GCA_035277785.1 Candidatus Angelobacter sp.
GTCAAAGAAATGGTTGAGGTGTGCTGAATTGAGACCCCTGGATCGATTCTCCTCAGGTTGCATTTGTGTCCTTATACTGGCTTTTTGCCTTGCTACAGGCTGTGGCTCGGGTGCGTTGAGTGGTACATTGTCCACTGACCCGCGTCCATCACCAACCCCAACTCCAACGGCTTCGCCCACTCCCAGTCCAAGCCCAACTCCAACTCCAAGTCCTACACCCACTCCAACTCCAACTGCGAGTCCAACACCAACACCCAGTCCAACGCCCACGCCGAGTCCTGCTCCGAGCAAGTTCAGCAACGTTATTGTTGTAGTGATGCAGAACCGCTCTTTTGATCACCTGTTCGGGACATTTCCGGGCGCCAATGGAATCCAGCCGGGTGAGCCCGGTTTCACGCAAACAGATGCCGCGGGAAACAGCGTGTCAGCCTTCCTTGACAGCAATCTTGCCATCGCGGACCTGCCGCACTTGCGCGGCAACCTGATGAGCGACTGGGACAACGGGCTGATGGATAAGTTTGCTTTCAACGGCGGCGACGATGCCATGGGACACTATGACAACACCGTGCCCGGTGTTGATCTGTTGTGGAGTTGGGCGCAGCAGTTCGCGCTGGCGGACAATTTCTTCCCGTCAGCCATGGGCGATGCTCCGTCAAACCAGCTCTACCTCATCGCCGCCAGCGACAACAGTTTCAGTTTCAGCATCCAGCCGTTTTACGGCCCATGCAATACGCAGACCACCACGCCGGCGCCATATACGTTCCCCCACGTTGGCGACCAGTTGGCGGCCAAAGGACTGACGTGGTCTTGGTATCACGAAGATTACGGCTTGTGCGGACACTACACGCCGCAGGAAAACCCATTCCAGTTCTTCACCAGCTCGCAAAACTCTGCCAACCTCAAAGACCTCACGGCGTTCACCACAGATTTGAATGCAGGCAATCTGCCGAGCGTCAGTTTCGTGCAGCCGGGCGCGCAGCACAGCACGCATCCGGCCACAGGTGTTTCCATCACACAGGGCCTTGACTGGCTGGACTCGCTTATTCGTCAGGTTCAGGCTTCACCGGTGTGGCCCACCAGCGCCATCATCGTGATCTGGGATTCGTCCGGCGGACTCTGGGACCACGTACCGCCTCCGCAGACACTGGACAACCAGGGCTTCGGGCCTCGTGTGCCCATGCTGGTGATCTCACCGTTCGCGAAAAAGGGATTCATTTCCCACGTGCAGATGGATGACGTCTCCATCCTGAGGTTTATCCAGGAGAACTTCGGACTGGCGTCGCTGAACTCGCGAAATCAGTTGAGCAATGATTTGGGCGATATGATGCTGCCGTAAACCAGAGTGCGTGCGATCCATCAAGCGCGCAAGAGCGGCCGTGGTGTGCATATACAAATCTTCTATTTTGTATATATAATGCGGATTGGAGGCGAGTTTTGTCTGTAACAATGACCTCAATCCGGCTGGATACGCAACTCGCGGACGAGGCAGCGCGAATCCTTGGGGCCAAGTCTCGAACGGAAGCAGTACACACCGCACTTCGGGAGATTGTGGCGCTGAAGCGATTTAAAAAGCTCATGAAGAAGAACGCGGGGAAACTGCGATTCGCAGCATATGGCGAGTAATCTCGTCATCTTTGACACTTCTGTTCTGGTTGCCCATCTGCGCACCGGCCGTTACCAAGAGCGAATCGATAATCTGACCGGGCTTCTCCGTACATCGTCTGTAGTGCTGGCAGAGCTGTGGCGCGGAGCCACGACCTTACAAGAACGAAAATTTCTTGAAACCCTGACCCGAAATCACCTTGTCCTTACCCCCACGGAGAAAAATTGGCTTGAGTCGGGCCAGCTCCTCGGAAAGATTAGAGCCCGCACTGGATTCACGGCAGAAAAGTTGCGCGACCTTCATTTTGACGTGCTGATCGCGCTGACGGCGCGTTCTTATGGCGCGCGGCTCATCACATGCAATCGCGCCGATTTCGAGTTGATCAGCAATTACAAGAAGATTGACCTGGAGATCTGGTAGTCCTCGGTCGGCGAGCACATCCATGACAGTGCTGAGATCGGAGGTACCAACGTCATAGGCACAAAATGGTGGGAATGGATTGAATGCTAAAATAAAGGCTAAAGCCCATCCGCATGGACCGCGCACACATCCGCAATTTTGCCATCATCGCCCATATTGACCATGGGAAATCGACGCTATCCGACCGTCTGCTCGAGCTGACCGGAGCGCTTTCCCAGCGCGAGATGCAGGCCCAGGTGCTGGACGCAATGGACCTGGAGCGTGAGCGCGGCATCACCATTAAAGCGCACGCTGTGCGGATGAAGTATGTGGCTCAAAATGGTGAGGAGTACCAGCTCAACCTGATCGATACTCCGGGACATGTGGATTTTTCTTACGAGGTTTCGCGCTCGCTGGCTTCTTGCGAAGGCGCTCTTCTGGTGGTGGACGCCTCGCAGGGAGTGGAAGCACAGACACTGGCTAACGCTTACCTGGCCATCAACAACGGTCTTGAGATCATTCCTGTCATCAACAAGATTGATTTGCCCAGCGCGGAGATTCCACGCGTAAAGGAAATGGTGGAGCAGACGGTTGGCCTGGACACAAGCGACGCTCTGCTGGTCAGCGCGAAGACTGGATTAGGCGTTCCTGATGTGCTGGAGGCGATCGTCAAGCGCCTGCCGCCGCCCAAAGGAGATCCCGACCATCACCTGCAGGCCCTGATCTTTGATTCCTGGTTTGATCCATATCGCGGCGTGATTGTGCTGACCCGAGTTTTTGAAGGCACAATGCGCAGGGGCATGAAGATCCGGCTGTGGTCGAACGGCAAGGTCTTTGACGTGGAAACGCTGGGTGTGCTCACGCCCAAGCCGGTGGAAATTGATGAATTGGTCGCGGGTGAAGTAGGCTTTATGATCGCCAACATCAAGAATGTAGCCGACTCAAAAGTTGGCGACACCATCACCGACGATGCGCGGCCGGCGATTGAGGCCCTTCCCGGCTTTCAGGAAATCAAGCCGATGGTATTTGCCGGGCTCTACACCGTCGATGCGCACGAACACACAGCGTTGCGTGAAGCCCTGGAAAAGCTGCGGCTCAATGACTCCTCGTTCTTCTTTGAACCGGAAAGTTCGGCTGCGCTTGGTTTCGGGTTCCGCTGCGGCTTCCTTGGCCTGCTTCACATGGAAATCATTCAGGAGCGGCTGGAGCGCGAATTTGGCCTTGACCTGATCACCACTGCGCCCGGCGTGCGCTACAAAATCACCAAAACTGACAATGAAATGATTGAGGTTGATAATCCGTCGCGCTGGCCGTCGCAGAGCGAAATTGGAAAAGTGGAAGAACCGGTCATCCTGGCCACGATTCTCACGAATGAAGAATACGTCGGCGGCATCCTCAAGCTGGTGGAAGAGAAACGCGGAAAGCAGAAGGCGTTCGAGTACGTGAGCGCCGCGCGCGTGATGCTCACTTATGAACTGCCTCTGAACGAAGTGGTGCTGGATTTCTATGACAAGCTGAAGACCATCTCACGCGGCTATGCTTCGCTGGACTATCACCTCGCGGGCTACTGGGAATCGCCCATGGTCAAGCTAGATATTCTTGTGGCCGGCGATCCCGTGGACGCGCTTTCCATCATCGTGCATCGCGATTTTGCTTACGAGCGTGGCCGCGCGCTGGCGGCGAAAATGAAACAACTCATCCCGCGGCAGATGTTTGAGGTGGCCATTCAGGCTTCCATCGGCGCCAAAATTATTGCCCGTGAAACGGTGCCCGCCATGCGCAAGAACGTTCTGGCCAAGTGTTACGGTGGAGACATTACCCGCAAGCGCAAACTCCTGGAAAAACAGAAAGAAGGCAAGAAGCGCATGAAGCGCATTGGCAAGGTGGACATCCCACAGGAAGCCTTCCTGGCCGTGCTTAAGGTTGGCGAAAACGCGTGATGCTGGAGAGGCAGAAAAGTTGCTCACTTCATCTGTGCAAATCCT
>DATEJX010000399.1:0-9647 GCA_035277785.1 Candidatus Angelobacter sp.
ATCCCGTACCGGTCTGTCCAGTGGCCAGATCCGGCTCGGAATCTCCGGCAGCCGTAGAAGGTAAACGCGAACGTTAGCAGTTACACAAACAACAGGCCGTCCGTCAGCTTCGCCCGCGCAAAGCGAAGTTGGCTGGACGGCCTGAACTTCTTCACGGTTGCTAGTTCGTGATAAGCGCCGCTAGAGCTCTGCCACTTTCTTCCGCAGGTCTCTTGTAATTTCCTCGGGATCCGCATTCGGCTCAAATCTCACCGGATCACCTATCTTCACCTGCACCGCTCCCGGCGGAGCGTAATGCTTTTTGGCTATTTTGAAGGGAAACAGCCCATCAATCCGCATGGGAATCACCGGTAGGTTCAGCTGCGTGGCTAGCAGCCCGATGCCGCTGCGGAAGGGGTTCATCTCTCCGGTCTCAGTGCGCTTGCCTTCGGGAAAAATCACTACACTGTATCCTTTGTCCGCCATCTCACCGGCAAAACGAAAACTCTCGCGGTACTTAGCGCGTTGCGGCAGCGAGAACACATTGAAGAACGTCGCGATGAGCGCATAGCGCAATTGCTCACGCAACCTGCGAAGCAAGAACATTTCTTTGGGAGGATGGCGCATGCTGCGCAGCAGCTCTCCCTGCATAGCGATAGCCAGATGATTGCGCAGCCGAACAGGTAAAGCGGCCATCAGGAAACCAATATCGATCTGCGAGATATGATTGCTCACAATGAGCGCTGGTCCCACGAATCCTCTCAGACGCTCGCGCCCAATCACCCTGGGCCTGGCCATGATCATGATGTACGGGAGCGTGACGAGTTGAAACGCGAGCACGCGAAGCCAGGTAATGGGCCAGCGCTGCGCCCAGCGCGCGTAAGGATAATCAAGCGGCTCCGGCTGTGGTGACGTCTTCTTGAGCAGGTTTTCCAGGTCTCCGACCGTATTCACCTGCGAAAAGTCCCGCTCACTTAAGTCCACCTGGTAGCGATTCTCCAGAGCTGCCATGAGTTCCACCCGTTCGAGCGAACTCAGGTTCAAATCACTCTCCAGATGCGCTCCCGGCTTGAGTTGCACTTTCTGTCCGGCCACACCGGCAATCAGTTCCGCAAGCGTACTGGGAGCCTCCGCTACGGCTACCGCGCTAGAGGTAGTTCCTTGCCCAAGCTGTTGCTCTGCTGTGCGACGGATCAAGTCCATTTTCGGTTTTTGTGTGGGCGTACGCGGGAAATCTTCATCCGGCCATGTGAGCCAGCAGCGAATCTTCTGGTAATCCGCCAATGATTGGTTGGCGGCTGCCACTACACTCGAAGCCGAACCGCCATTCCGCAGCAGCAGCACGGCACAGGGCTCAGCGTTCCCGCCACGTGCCAATCCGAACACGATGCAGTCGCGCACTTCCGGACGCCTGCGCAGAGCCTGCTCCAGGTCTTCGGGATAAACTTTGAGCCCCGCAGGCGTGACGATCACATTCTTGCTGCGACCTTTGAAGTAGAGGTTTCCTTCAGGGTCCATCGCGCCCAGGTCGCCGGTGCGAAACCAGCCTTCTTCGCCTGTAACCGGGTTCAGTTCCCTGTCCTGCCAGTACTGCCGTGCGACATTTTCCCCGCGCACCAGGATTTCGCCTGTCTCAGGATCAAGCTTCATCTCTCGTCCGGGAAGAATTTTGCCGATGGACCTGCGGCCGATTTTGAAGGGATGATTCAAACTCACAAGGGAACTGGTCTCCGTGAGCCCATAACCCTGAATAATGCCGTAACCGAGCCGGCGCCAGAATTCTTCCGTCACCTGGTCGAGCGCTGCCCCGCCGGAGATGATCGCCCAGAACTTCCATCCCAGATAGCTGTGGACCTTGCGAAAGCGCCACCATCGCTTCAGGAACTTCTCGTTTTCCGCCACCTGCCAATTCTTCTGGATCGCGGACCCAAGATCGTCCTGCAGTTTTCCTTTGAGTGATTCAGCTACACGCGGCACGGCGATCAGGACAGAAATTCGGTTGCGACGAATTGTTTCCACCACGTCGGCTGGCTTGTAGCTGTCCTGAAAAAACACGGTTCCGGCGATGATCGGTGGGATGAGAAGACCCATCGTCTGCCCAAAGACGTGGCTCAGGGGCAGCATATGAAGAAAACGTATGGGGTGGAAGATCCGCTCGTACTTGCGATATTTGGGTATCTCACGCTCAATCGGGTCCACACTGCTGAGAATGTTGCCGTGCGTCAGCACTACGCCGCGAGGTTGCGCCGTGGTTCCCGAGGTGAAGATGATCTGCGCAGTATCGTTTCGGCTGATCTCGGCAGGTTCATAGGGCCCAGAGGAGTGATGTGCCAGCGCTTGTGCGGCATCCTCCAGTTCCATATGCGGGATCGGTCCAGCTTGTGGCGCAAGAGCGCTGGAACAAATGATGAGTTTCGCATCAACGTCGGCGGCCACACGGCGGGCAAATTCCGGCGCGGAAATTTTGTCCATCGGCACTGCCACAACGCCGCGCAGCATGCAGCCAAAAAATGCAGCCACCCATTCAGCGCTGTTCTCACCCCACAGCATCACCCGATCGCCTTTACCGATTTTGCGGCGCTCCAGCTCGCGGGCAAAGCGGAACGCTAGTTCAGCCGTCTGGCGATAACTCCAGCGATGCGTGCGAAACCCGCGCCGGTAAATGAAGGCAGTCTCGTTTCCCAGCGAGAAATGAAGCTGCGCGTATCCGGCAAGTGTTTGGGGCATCTGTCATTAACATACCTATTCCGCTTGAAGGAGGTAAAGCGGCAAAGAGCGGCAGTTTCCTTTTCCAAAGTCCCGAACCCGCCCTGCTGCGGGTGAGGGATCTCTACCATCCAGATTGCAGAGAGACGTCGGCCATGCTTAGGTCGACCAAGGGCTGTTGAGGAACGAGTTTGTGGAAGTAGCGATCTCTCGCTTCGCTCGAGACTTCGGAAACTGGCTGACTGCCGACTGCTGACTGCTCTACTGTGACGTTCCCTGCCCTGCTGCCTGCAGCGTCTGTGAAACCGTCTTGCCATAGTCGCGGAGTTTAGTCAGGGAGTTCTGCAGCGCAGTGGCCTTGTCCTGCAGTCCGCGGGCACGGGCTACGGCCATCACAGCTTCAGCTTCCATGCTAAGCCTTTCCAGCATGGTTAAGAGATAGGCGAGAGCATCAGCATGAGGCTTCCAGAGATAAGCAGACGTGGCTTTCTGATTGTATTCATCAACTTCCACAATCATGCGCGACAAATACGCCACAATATTCATCATCACGGCGGCATAGTCAGCGCGGAAGCTTTTTTCTCCCTGATACTCTGCACGGAAGGCCTCTACTTCTGCCAGAGAAAGTGTGATCCTGGTCTTTTTGATGGGAACAATCGCTGCCAGCTTGGGATCGGTGGTGCGGATGTGTTCCTTGATAGATTCCTTGGCGCTGTGGATCTTACCCTCCTGCACCGCATTCTGCACTGCCTGAGAAGGCGGCACGGCGAGCACTTCAGCCTTTATCTCCTGCGGCGCTCCACTGGAAACCCTTGGAGGAGGAGGCGCACTGTTATTGCCTGGAGGCGTGGGGGGGACAACAGATGATGTCGGAATCGTTGGACGCGGTCCAGCCGGCGGCGACACTGGCGAAGCGCTCGACGGCGCTCCGGCCGTTCGGCCAGGCCGTTTGCTGTCCACAACTTTCTTGAACTTTGAGACCTTGCGGAATTCATCCTGGGCGTGCTGGTAGTCGTCTTCCAGGATTTGCTCGGTCTCAACTTCCACCAGTTGCTTGACTGTGATGTCTCCTTCAAGCCGTGACAAGATGCTGCCGCCCTCTTTCTGCACATTCTCGGCAAAGGTTTTTATCTGCTTCGCCGCATCATGGAAGAGTTCGTCGAATTTGCGCCCAAAAACGTCATTCCATACTGCCAATTGTGCGAGGGCGTCCGGATGATAGAACGATTTTCCCAGGGACTGCTTGAGTTCGCGCACGCGCTGCACCATCCCTGAGTCCATGACCTGGTCAAAGTGCCGGTAATCCCCGAGCTCCTGATAAAGGTATTCAAATTCATGCAGGATCTGCGCGTGCTCGTTGGGCAGCGGGATATACTCCATGCCTTCCAGTGCGCGATAGAGATCCCCCTGGAAGCCAAGCGCCGCCTGGGAAACAAAATAATAGGAGCTGTCCACCTCCGGGCGCTGCCAGGCCGGCGGCGCTCCATTGACCGGAGGAGGATTGCGGAAAAGATAGGTGATCACGCAATCCGTTTTGTCACGGTCGCCTGATCTGCCTGAGGCTTTGCTGACGTAATACCGCAACAGCGCATGAGCTGCTTCATAGCCTGAAGCTACTTTTAACGAATCCCGAACCAGCGGAGGCGTCATTGCCAGGTCAAGCACATCCAGCCAATCCCTGAACTGCTCTACAGTATTGGCAATTTTTTCCGGAGACGATTCTGGGTTGCAGACGATTGCAGGCGCAGGCACGGAATGGCCCAGGCTCTTCTCCAATAGGCCAATGTAAAAGCTGCTTACTGCTGTGAGGTCTTTTAGCTCCCTTTGGGAGTCTTGTCCCACGGTGAACTCCTGTTACACCTTATCCTGCCAGGGGTGAAGAAGCCGGACTTTGCGGTAAGTTTAACCCAGCCTTTTTTAAGAGACAAATCCAAGCTTGATTACCGGCTCGGTAACCTCGTGCAACTTCATGAGCTGAAAAGACTTAATTCTTGTTACGAGCGATACAGACTCATTTCCCGCCCAGCACCATCTTGGCAATCGTCTGCAACTGCATATTTGAAGTACCTTCGTAAATCTTGCCAATCTTGGCGTCACGGTAATATTTTTCTACCGGATAGTCCTTGGTAAATCCGTAGCCGCCGTAGATCTCGACAGAAAGCGATGCCACCCGCTCAGCCACCTGGGAAGCAAACAGCTTCACCATCGCCGCCTCTTTAACAAAATTCATTCCGGCATCCTTCATACGGGCCGCGTTGTACACCATCATACGGACGGCTTCAATCTCTGTAGCCATCTGGGCCAGTTGGAATTGAATTCCCTGAAAGTCGGAAATCGATTTGCCGAATTGCTTGCGTTCCTGCGAGTACTTGAGTGCACTTTCCCAGGCTCCGCGTGCCAGACCAAGCATTTGTGCCCCGATGCCGATGCGACCTTCATTCAAAGTCTCAATGGCAATCTTGTAGCCCTTCCCTGGTTCGCCCAGCACGTTCTCGTTGGGCACGCGGCAGTCTTCAAGGATCAACTCGCACGTACTGGAAGCGCGGATGCCGAGTTTGTCCTCTTTCTTACCGACAGAAAATCCAGGAAAATTCTTCTCGATGATAAAAGCCGTAATACCCTTGTATCCGGCTGACGGATCAATAGTGGCAAACAGGATGAAAATACCTGCTTCTTTTCCGTTGGTGATCCAGAGCTTACGGCCGTTGAGGACGTAATCGCCGCCTTTCTGCTGAGCGCGCGTTTGCATGGCGAAAGCATCCGAGCCGGATCCAGCCTCGCTCAGTGCGTATGCGCCCACGGTATCCGCAGTCATTTTGGGAAGGTAGCGTTTCTTCTGGTCGTCATTGGTCCAGCGCAGCAGCGCATTGTTGACCAGAGTGTTCTGCACGTCCACAATGACGCCTGCGGAAGGATCAATGCGTGACACCTCCTCCACAGCGAGAATGGCTTCAAAGAACTTTCCGCCCGCGCCGCCAAACTGCTCCGGCACCTCAATGCCCATCAGTCCAAGCTGAAAGAACTGATCAATCAGTGATCTCTCAAAGACACCTTTTTCGTCCATCTCGCGCACTTTCGGCCGGATGGAATCCTCTGCAAACTGGCGGACGTTATCTCGAAAGAGAACTTCATCTTCGGTTAGAGCTACGAGCGGCTGCGGTGGCGCGGTGAGCTGAGCAGTTGCCTGGGACATAAGAAAGTCCTTTAAAGAAGATAGCCAAACTAAAAATTGTACACCGGAGACGAGAGGTGCTGCCGCATTCGTGGCCAACGCCTATCCGTCTATCTCATCTAAGGAAAGGATGGTGAGACCAATCATGATGGTGGCGGAAGTGGAACCGCCAGAGGGCCTTTCTGCACGCAAACTCGTGCTGGAAACCGGGAAATTCAATGTCATAACTGCTTATTCCGTAGAGGAGACATTCGAAACCCTCGGGGTGTTTCCCAGAGTGGATGCGGTTGTGCTGCATGCCTCACTCTGCAAGGAAATGGAATGTGATCTGGTGGTTGCGGAGATCAAGAGGCGCCATCCCGATAAGGTTGTGATTACGCTCTCGCCCACCAGTTCGCAAAACTACAAATTGGCGGACCACCAGCTCTCCAGTCACGAACCACAGCTGCTGCTGAACCTCCTTCGAGAGCGCTTTGGTGATCCGCGATTACCCGAAGAAAAACTCTGAAATCCGGGCGGGCTTGACGCAATCGCAAATTGAATTTTTAATTCCAAGCTATGCGTGTAGCCTTTCTAGGTTTGGGAATTATGGGTGGCCCCATGGCCGCCAATCTTGTTAAAGCCGGACATGAAGTTACGGTCTGGAACCGCACACCGAAAAACATTGAAGGCGCCGCCACGGCCGCGACGCCTGCTGAAGCAGTCAAGGGTAAAGAAGCCGTGTGGGTGTGCGTGTCTGACACCAAGGCGGTGCAATCCGTGCTGTTTGGGTCGCAGGGCGCTGTTCATGGCCTGGAGAGTGGCGCTATCGTGGTTGACTCCAGCACCATTGCGCCTTCCGCCAGTATCAATATCATGGAAGGCCTGCAGGAAAAAGGCTGCGAATTTCTTGACGCGCCGGTCACTGGCTCCAAAGTGGCGGCTGAGTCTGGAAGCCTGATCTTCATGATTGGCGGGGCCGTACATAATATCGAGCGTGTGGAACCACTGCTCCGCGCCATGGGCAAAAAAGTGATTCACATGGGAGAAAACGGCAAAGGACTGTCCGCCAAGCTCGCCCAGAATATGAATATCGTCTTCATGTATGAGGGACTATGCGAGAGCCTGACGCTGGCGCGCAAGCTTGGTGTGGCCCCGGAAAAGATGTTCGAGCTGATTGAAGCTTCAATGATCCGTTCCGGCGTTGCTGAATATAAGAAGCCTTTTATCCTGAACCAGGATTACACGCCGAATTTCCCGTTGAAGCTGATGCACAAAGACATCCACCTCATGCTGGACACAGCCCGTGAGAATGACGTGAAGCTTCCCGGCCTGACGGAAATTGACAAAGTCATCTACGAAGAAGCCGCCAGCCGGCCCGGTTTCGATGATCTCGATTACGCAGTAACCATCGCTCTGCTGGAAGAGATGGCCGGGCTGCGAACGAAAGCCAAGGTCTCATAGGCTCCGGTCGGTACCAAACCATGCAGCAGATCGTCGATTTCATCCTGGAACTCGATAAGCTTAAAGGCGTAGTGCGTAAGGTCCGTCCGCTGGGACTGGATCGCTACGAAAACTCCGCAGAACACAGTTGGCAACTTGCTTTGCTGGCCATCTCTTTGGCCCGATATGCCGAAGGACCTCTGGATATCAATCGAGTTATCCGCATGCTGCTGGTTCATGATGTGGGCGAAATTGACGCCGGGGACGTCATGGCTTTTGCGCATATCAATTGGGAAGAGCGCAAAGCGGCGGAACGCGCTGCTGTGATGCGCATTTTCAGCATTCTGCCTGATGAGGATTCCTCAGGTCTGCTGCAACTATGGCAGGAATTTGAAGAAGGCGAAAGCGCGGAAGCGCGCTTTGCCCATGCCGTGGACCGCGCAATGCCTGTACTGCTTAACCTCGCCAACCAGGGACAAAGCTGGCGCGAAAATGGCATCAGCTATGAACGGGTTGTGAATCGTATAGCCGCACCTATTCAGACCGGCTGCCCTGCTTTATGGATCTACCTGCAACCGCGGCTTGAAGAAGCTCGCAAAAAGGGCTTCTTTGGCGCCTAGCACAATAGCAAGCTGACTTATTTACAGCCGGTCCGAAAAGTCTTTAGAAAACCCTTACCAGATGCGCACTCGATCAGCGGGCGCAAGATAAAGTTTTTCCCCTTCCTTAACCTTGAAAGAGGGATACCACGGATCAATATTGCGGACCGTGTATGAGCGGTACTGGCCCGGCGCATGTGGATCTGTCATGAGCTGCCGGCGGAGAGCGCCTTCACGTGTCTTGCCGCCCCAATTCTGGGCAAAAGCAATGAAAAACTGCTGGTCCCCGGAGAAGCCGCCCTGAACCGGCGCGGGTTTTCTACCTAGCGATGCCTTGTAGCCATCATAAGCGGCAGAAATTCCCGCCAAGTCAGCAATATCTTCGCCCAGCGTCTGCCTTCCATTCACGGAAAGATCAGGAAAAGGCTTGTAAGTGTCATATTGGGCAGCCAGGCTGGCGGTGGCTGCGTTAAAGTGAGCCAGGTCGGCCTCCGTCCACCAGTTGCGGACGCGCCCCTTCTCATCGAACGCCGCGCCTTCACTGTCAAACGTGTGGCTGATCTCATGCCCTATGACAGAACCAATGGCGCCGTAGTTCGTGGCTGCCGGCGCCTTGGGGTCAAAAAATGGCGGTTGCAGGATGGCTGCAGGAAAATTCAGCGCATTTTGCAGCGGAAGATTTACCGCATTCACCGTTTGTGGCGACATGGACCATTCTTTACGGTTTACCACCGTTCCCAGGCGCTTGAGCTGGCGGTGGTATTCAAAGAGATTACCGCGCCATACATTGCCAAACACATCATCGGCTTTCACTTCGTAACCCGAATAATCATGCCAGCTTTCTGGATAGCCTATGCCGACGTACAGCGTGTCCAGCTTTTTCTGAGCCTCGGCCTTGGTGGCAGGCGCCATCCATGGCAGAGCTTCGATGCGCTTGCGGAATGACGCAATAAGGTTGGCAACCATTGCGTCAGCCTGTGCCTTTGCCTGAGGCGGGAAGTATTTTTGCGCGTAGATCTTTCCAACAGCGTCACCGAGGAAGAGGTTCACCAGTCCCACGCCTCGCTGCCAGCGTGGACGCTGGTTTTCCGTGCCCGTAAGGGTTTTATCGAAAAAGTTAAACTCCTCATCCGCCACTGCTTTGGGAAGAAAATCAGCGTAGTCTTCGATCAAGTGGTAGGCGAGCCAGTCCTTCCAGGCGTCAAGCGGGGCAGATTCAACCAGCGCCGATTCACCGGCAAATGCTGCAGGCTGCCAAACTGTGAACTGCTCCTGCTTATCCAATCCGGCGCCAGCGAAAAACTCCTTCCAGTCCAGGCCAGGTGCTTTTGCAGCGAAGTCAGCCTGCTTCCAGGTGTTGTTGGCTTTGTGAATGTCTTCGTTATCGGCAAGGCTTTGTTGTTTCTCGGCAATTGAATGTTCCAGATCAATGATGCGTCCCGCGCGGGTCTCAGGATCAGTCAAGCCTGAAAGCTTGAGCATAGCCACAACGTGGTCCTTATATTTGGCGCGGACGTCCTGCATTCGCGGTGTGTCCAAAAGGTAATAATCCCGGCTGGGCAATTCCACCCCACCCTGTAAGAGATACGCGGCGTAATGATCAGAATCCTCAAACCCCGGCGCCGTCCACAGCCCGAACAGATTCGCGGTATGAAAGTTCGTGTTGTTCAGAGGATCGACATCAGCACGCAGACTCTCTCCCAATGCCCGCGCCAGTTCCTGTTTGTTCTTGATGGCAGCAATCGCCTCAAGATGCGACTTCAGGGGTG
>DATEJX010000400.1:0-3165 GCA_035277785.1 Candidatus Angelobacter sp.
TTCTAGGGGAATGATTATTCCACTCGCTCCCTGGAAGGTCAAGGGGATGGGTACCGTTAAAATCAGACTTGCCGAATGGGCTGGCTCAAACTGATAAGACACTTCTAATCATTTGCGGCACGATGTTTAGGTCAAAAGCTGTCATATCTTTAAAAAAGTACTCTGGCCAGCAGCTCTGTTTTGTTATATATTCGTCGCTCACCCCACCTGCACGTGTTTGTTTTTGCCATTATTTTCCAAGAGGTGAAGAATGCGCCGGTTGCGCTGGCTTCTTCTGGTCGTGGGCTGTGCAGCACCACTCCTGAGTTCCACGCAACGCGACTCCTGGCTGCCGATTAGCGATCAGGAAAAAAGCATTAAGGACGTGCCGGGCAATGCCGGGGCCGATGCTATTCAGCTTTACTATGCTCAGGACATTGACGATAACTCGGACAACAACAACGCAGAGTGGGATTACTGCCGCATTAAGGTACTCACTGAAAAAGGTAGAGATCGTGGTGATGTCCACATTGTAGTGCCCGATGGTTTTCATGTAAGAGACTTGAAAGCAAGGACCATTCATTCGGACGGGAATGTCTTTGAATTCAGGGGAAAGTCATTTGAGGACGTGATCGTAAAAGGTGGGGGCCTCAACTACCAGACAGTGAACTTCGCTTTTCCCGAAGTCACGGTGGGCAGCATCCTCGAATACCGCTACAAAATGGATTATCCGCCCAACCTGCTTCCTCAACATGTCTGGCAGATCCAGCACGACCTCTACACGTTAAAGGAGAAATTCGAACTTCGCGCTTATGTAGGCGGCCTCGAGGAATTCAACGGTCTCACGGACCTTTCCGCCAATTACAATCTTCCTCCGGGAGTCAAGCCGCAAACTACCTCTGATGGCTGGGTGCTCACGTTGAACAATGTACCAGCTTTCCAGGCTGAACCCTTCATGCCTCCTGCCGACCCGTATATCTACCGCGTGACCTTCCATTACGGCCAGCATTCGCTCGCCGAATCACAAAAATATTGGCAGAGCACGGGACTCACCCTTTACGCAACCAGCGAAGCATTCATCGGCAACCACAAGGAAATCCGAGAAGCTGCCGCGCAGGCAATCGGCACGGAAAGCGATCCGGAGAAAAAGCTGCGCAAACTTTACGCTCGCGTTCAGCAGGTCCGCAATCTGAGCTATGAACGACCACGCACGGAAGCCGAGCAGAAAAAAGAAGACCTCAAGACCAATGCCAACGCAGCGGACGTCCTCGAACGCGGGTACGGCACCAATGCAGATATTGCATATCTTTTTGCCGCCATGGCGCGTTCCGCCGGTTTTGACGCGTCAGTAGTAATGTCCAGCAATCGCAGCGAAACAATGTTTGACCCGAATCTGCTCGAGGACTGGCAGCTTGCAGCGCCAATTGTCATGGTGAACATCGCCGGGGGCAAACAGTATCTGCTTGATCCCGGCACAAGGTTCTGCCCGTTTGGCTATCTGCGGTGGTATCGCACCGCCACGCAAGCCCTGGTGTTGACCAAGAATGGCGGCGTGATGGTGAACATACCTCTCGCAAGCCAGGCCAACGCCATCCTGGAAAGAAATGCCGAAGGCACCATTGATCCTGATGGCAATCTGAAGGGCGGGATTACAGTTCGCTACTCCGGTTATCGCGCCATGGAGCAGCGCATTGCCGCCCTTGAAACCGATGAAGCAGGTCGCAAGAAACGGCTGGAAGAACAACTTGAAAACTGGCTTCCTCCAGGCGCAGTAGTAACCCTGAAAGATGCTCAGCCCTGGGATTCCAGCGAGCAACCGCTGGAGGCGCATTTCACTGTCACTGTACCGAGCTATGCCTCGGTCGCTGGCAAACGGCTGCTTGCACCCAACTATCTCTTCCGCACCACGCAAAAAGACGCCTTTGCCCAGAAAGAACGCAAATACCCCGTGTATTTCCATTATGCGTTTGCGGAAATCGATAACGTAAAACTTAAGGTTCCATCCGGCTTCAGAATTGAGAATGCCCCACAGCAGCAGGATGCAAGCCTGCCTTATGCGCGCTATCAGAACATAGTGAAGGTTGAAGGAGACCAGATTGCCACGCGGCGCGCGTTGCTGCTTGGTCTGAACTTTTTCCCGATGGAAAAGTACCAGGAACTGAAAGATTTCTTCGGCAAGGTCGAATCAGGAGATGAGCAGCAAGCTGTGCTCCAGGAAGGTACCGTCAGTGCTCAGAAATAAGTTTGCCACCCTAATCTGTTTTTTCCTTTTTGGAATCGTCCCGCTCGCTTCCGCTACGTCTGTGCCAGAGTGGTTGCGCACGGCAGCTCAGCAGCCCGTAAAGAAATATGCCGATGACGTGAACGCTGTCACATTACTGGACGAAACCGAGACCACGGTCAGGGACAATGGTGAAACGTTGACGCGCGTCCGTAAAGTCGTCCGCGTGCTCAGGCCAGACGGTCGCGAGAAGGCTTTCGTTGCGGTGCCCTACGATGATGAAACCCGCTTGAACTATTTCAAAGGCTGGAGCATCAGCGCCAAAGGCCAGGAATACGAAGCCAAGAAAGATGACGTTTATGAATTTGCGGGTGGCGAAGGCTACGAAGTCTACTCCGACGAGAAATACAAAGTCATGCGTATTCCGGGCGTGGATCTCGGTACGGTTGTCGGCGTGGAATACGAACAGAAACGTCATCCCTACACCTTTGAAGATCAATGGTACTTTCAGCAAACGGATCCCGTGGTAAGCGGGCGCTATATCCTGCATCTGCCGGCTGGCTGGGAATTTCGTGCCGCATGGCTGCACCATCCGGAACAGAATTATGTCACCGCTGGCAACACTTACACATGGGAAGTCAGCGACGTGCCGCGCATCGACAAAGAAGATGAGATGCCGCATTGGCGCGCACTCGCCGGCCAGTTGATCGTCACCTTCTTCTCAGAGAAAACCAAAGCTCGCTCCTACGCAAACTGGTCTGACTTCGCCGCCTGGTATTCGCAACTAACCGCCAGCGTGCGCGATTCATCACCGGCCATGCAGCAGAAGGTACAGCAACTGGCCCCGGCGAGCATGCCCCTGCTCGACCGCATCAAGGCATTAGCCCGTTTTGCCCAGCGTGATGTTCGTTATGTTGCCATCGAAATCGGGATTGGAGGATTTCAGCCGCATCAAGCCAGCCAGA
>DATEJX010000401.1:0-7435 GCA_035277785.1 Candidatus Angelobacter sp.
GGTCGCTTGGCGGAGAAAGGCCGTGGGTTACTCACGCCCACTATTGCGCCTCCAAAGCTGCACTCCACATGCTCACTCGTGTAACCGCCAAGGCCCTCGCGCCTGAAGTTGCCGTGAACTGTGTGGCTCCGGGAATGATCGACAGCGGCGAAGGCGAACGCGATCCTTCTTTACTCAAGCGTCTGGCTGAGCGCGCACCCTCCACCCGCAACGGAACTCCAGAAGATGTGGTGAGCGCCGTGATGTACTTCGCCACTTGCCCGCATTACATCACGGGTCAGATTCTCACCGTCGACGGCGGCCTGGGGCTGGTGTAAAAAATCTGGGCTTGTTTGTCGACGAATTACGTTCTTCATAAATGAAGCGTTCCTGGAAGTTAAAAGCTCTTGTTGCGATTGGAGTACTCGTGGGCGTGTGGGCTGGTTACCAACTCTATTCCCACATTCAGCAGAGAAAACGCGACAGGATGTACCAATCCGTCCTAAACCAATATCGGCAAGATCTCCGTCTCGGCATGTCTAGAATTGCCGTGGAGGAGTACCTGAACTCTCACCATATTCGGTTCGCTGATGCCGGATTATCGGGTAGCGGTAACGCGTGGTCAGACGAGATTAGGATTGGCACAGATCCAAGCGGCAGAATCGATTGCGCCAATTGGGAGGTTTACATTGCTCTGGATTTTGACAATCCTTCTCGGCAGCCGGGCGAGGGAAAAGGTGACCCGCCGGGTGAGCCTGAAGATGTATTGAAAAACATCCGTGTCTATAAATTTTGCTGGTAAGCCAGCCGGCAGCCTTCAATACCACAAAAACCAAGATGATCAGCGTAAATCGGTCTTATCAGTGTTTATCAGCGGTAAGCTCGTCCCGCTACTGCTGGCTGACAAACGCCTTTACCACTATCGCCCTCGGATCCTTGCCGAGCGGGATCATGGTTTCCAGCACCGGAGTATCCGGCTGCGGCCTGCCTTTGCGGTCAATCAACGACAGCACAGAAAGGTCGCCGCTGGCCGTATTTACCACCAGCAGCATTAATTGGTTAGGTGATAACGCCATGGCTTCCGGATGGCTGCCAACCGGAACTGAGGTAAGGAATTTGCCGGTATCAATACTGCGCACCGCCACAGAATCAGAACCGAAATTTGCTACATAGAGCAAGCTATTGTCCCGCGAAACCAGGGCCCGCACCGGCTTGTCGCCAATCAGGAAGGTGTTATTAACGTTGTTTCCATCCGTGATGATTTCTGATATGGAACTTGCGCCATAGTTGCAGACAAAAATTTCTCCACCATCGGGCTTCACCGCAATATTGATAGGCGTATCGCGCACATCCAGCAGCGCCAGAAGTTTATTCGTGGTCAGGTCAACCACGGCAATCTGTTTTGATCCGCCGCAGGCGACGAATACTTTGCTCGAATCCGGAACAATCCCCAGGTCCACAGGCTGTGAGCACGTTTTCACCTTCGCTTGAACCGCCAGCGTCGCCGCATCTACAACCGCTACGGAACCCTCATCTCTCAGAGCCACGACCACTAATTTCCCGTCTGGCGTGATTCTTGCCAGATTGCTGCCATTGCCGGTTGCGATAGTGCGAACCACCCTGCGCTGGTCCAGGTCGATCACAGAGAGATTGGCCGAACCGGAATTTGCCACGTAAGCCCGCTTGCCATCGGGAGAAACTGAAATGAAGAATGGACGTCCGTGCACGCCGATCACAAAGGATACTTTGTTTGTTTCTGCATCGATCACGCTGATGTTGTTGGAATCAGTGTTGGCAACGTAAATCTCATTCTTGCGCGGGTTCGTTGCCAGCCCGGTTGGACTTTTCCCCACAGGGACAATCGCCTTGATCGCGAGGGCGCGCAGGTCAATGACTGTAACCGTGTTGCTTCCGCCGTTGCTGATGTAAGCATACTCGCGATAATTCGGCACCGGATCAGGCGTACTCCGGCATCCGCACAGGGCAGCAGCGATGAAGCAGAAAATAACAAGCCAGCGCTGGGGAGTTCGATTGCGCAATTACGTGCCGGCCTTTACCACCACAGGTTTACCCTGTGGTTCCTGCACATTGCGGTGCACCACCGGGGCAATCTGGCGTATTTCCGACATCAACTCATCGAACTGGTCGGGAAAGAGCGATTGCATTCCGTCGGACAGAGCCCGATCGGGTTCATGGTGCACTTCCACGATCAGCCCGTCTGCGCCAACCGCAACGGCTGCGCGTGAGAGGGGCAACACTTTGTCGCGCTTGCCGGTGCCGTGGCTGGGATCCACGATGATGGGCAAGTGGCTGAGTTTCTGCACTGCAGGAACAATACTCAAATCCAGCGTGTTGCGGGTGTGGTCGGCAAAGGTGCGCACCCCGCGCTCGCAGAGAATCACCTGGTAGTTGCCTTCGCTCAGAATGTATTCCGCCGCCATCAGGAATTCTTCCAGCGTTGCTGACATGCCACGCTTCAGCAGCACAGGCTTGCGCAGGCGGCCCGCTTTCTTGAGCAATGAGAAGTTCTGCATGTTGCGCGCGCCAATCTGGACGCAGTCAGCATATTCGGCCACCAGGTCAAGTGATTCGTTATCGATCGCTTCAGTCACAATCCGCAGCCCAAAGCGGTCACGGATTTCCGCCATGATCTTGAGCGCCTCTTCTCCCAATCCCTGGAACGCATAGGGTGAAGTGCGAGGCTTGTAAGCTCCGCCACGGAAGAACCGTGCGCCGGCTTTGGCGATGCGCTCAGCAATAGCAAATGCCTGCTCCCGAGACTCAACCGAGCATGGCCCCGCTATGATCCCAAGATCACGGCCGCCAAAGCTGCCGTCACTTCCCGGGAAAAGGACTTCCGTGTCTTCTTCTTTAACGTCGCGGCTCACCAGCTTATAAGGCTTTGAGACGACAATAACTTCCTGAACACCGGACATTTCTTCCAGCGCTCCGGCTTCTACCGCTCCTTTGTTACCGGTGATCCCGATGGCTGTCCGCTGAGCGCCAGGGATGGGATGGGCCTTGTAACCGAAAAGTTCAATCCGTTCACAAACCGCGCGCACCTGTTCTTCCGTGGCGTGCGCTTTCATAACCACAAGCATGATGACTTTCCCTCAATAAGAAACTTAAGTTTACTGTGATTCGGCGCGCTGGAGCAATGAAAACCCGCGTATTTAGCATGTTAGAATCAATGATTTAGCGCAATGTCAGTGGGGGAAACAGGGTCGAAGCGGAAACTCAGCATGAAGGATGTGCTGCTGTGGTCGCATGGAGAACCGCCTCCTCCCGGCCCGCGCCGGATCGGCATCCATACCTCAACAGCGGGCGGAGTGGAAATGGCAGCCGAGCGCGCGTACCGCCTGGGCGCTAACTGTTTCCAGATTTTCTCCTCCAGCCCGCGACAATGGAGACCGTATTCGCTGGCTCCGACGCAATGCGAGGAGATGGGTAAGTTGCGCGCAAAGTATCGGATCACGCCGCTCGTGATTCACACCAGTTATCTGGTGAACCTGGCCAGCGCGACCGCGGAGTTTCATCGCAAATCGGTGGAAGCTTTTCGGGCTGAGTTGCAACGCGCATTGGCCTTGTGTGCCGATTACCTGGTTTTGCATCCAGGGTCATTTCGGGGCCGCAGCCGTGAAGAGGGTTTGCAACTCGTAGCACACTCGATCGCGGAATCAGCGCAGGGGCTCGATCTGGAAAAGGGAAACCTGACGGTCCTGATTGAGAACACCGCTGGCGCAGAGTTTTCTCTGGGTGGATCGTTTGAGCAGGTGGCGCATCTACTCGAATACCTTCGCCCCGTTTGCCCCGTCGGCGCGTGCATTGATACTTGCCACACACATGTATGCGGCTATGACATTGTGAGCGAAGCTGGCTATGAGCAGACAATGAAGCATCTGAACGAGAGCATCGGGCTTGATAATGTTCGCGTCTGGCACTGCAATGATGCCAAGGATGCGCGGGGTTCAAAGCGTGACCGCCACGAGCATATTGGCAAGGGTACCATCGGGCTGGAGGCGTTCCGCCGCTTGCTGAACGATCCTCGTACGGAGCACGCCGCGTTCATCGCGGAAACGCCGATTGACGAGCCCAAAGATGATTTGCAGAACGTGGGTTTGCTTAAGTCGCTGGTAGCAACAGCAAAAGAGCCAGTTGGAGTTCCGGCAAAACGGAAAAGAGCTTAAGATAGAACATGGCTGAGACCAAGGACATTTCCCCCAACCCCACGCAGCGGCAGACGCAGAGAGACGACCGCTACGATCCCCACAGCATAGAAGAGAAGTGGCACGCCCGCTGGCAGGCCGAACCTGCTTTGTTCGCCGCTGACACGGCCGACAGCTCGCGCAAGAAGTATTACGTCCTGGAAATGCTGCCTTATCCCTCCGGCGTGCTCCACATGGGACACGTTCGCAACTATGCCATTGGCGATGCTCTCGCGCGTTACATGTGGATGCAGGGCTACAACGTGCTTCATCCCATGGGCTGGGATTCCTTTGGCCTTCCCGCGGAAAACGCAGCCATCAAGAACAAAGTTCCGCCCCGCCAGTGGACGTTGCAGAACATTGCCGCCATGAAAAAGCAGATGAACCGCATGGGGTTCAGCTATGACTGGTCGCGTGAGGTTACCACCTGCTTGCCCGAGTACTACCGCTGGAATCAATGGTTCTTTTTGAAGCTCTACGAGAAGGGTCTTGCGTATCGCAAGAACAGCAAGGTCAATTGGTGTCCGGAGTGTGCCACCGTTCTTGCCAATGAGCAGGTGGTGGGAGGGAACTGCTGGCGACATGAAGATACGCCGGTCCAGCAGCGCGAATTGGAGCAATGGTTCGTGCGCACCACGGTCTACGCCGAAGAATTGCTCGAGGGGCTCGACAAGCTTGAGAGCTGGCCGGAAAAAGTAAAGACCATGCAGCGCAACTGGATTGGCCGCAGTGAAGGTGCGCTGGTTAACTTCAAGATTGATGGCCCGGTTGGCGCGGCAGGTGACAAGATCACCGTGTTCACTACACGGATCGACACGATTTACGGTGCTACCTCTATCCAGCTTGCGCCGGAACATCCACTCGTGGCTGATCTCATCGGCAACGATCCCAGTCTTCATGCAAAGGTTGAAGAAATGCTCCGCGAACAGACTCGCGCCAAAGAGGCCGGGGAAGTGGAGTCGATGGAGAAGCACGGCGTTTTTCTTGAACGCTATGCCATCAATCCCTTCAATCAGGAGAAGGTCCCAATCTGGGTGGCCAACTACATTCTCATGGATTACGGCACAGGGGCCATCATGTCCGTGCCTGCGCACGACGAGCGGGACTATGACTTCGCCCAGAAGTACGGCATTGATATTCGCGTCGTCATATTGCCGCGCCGCGTTGGCGAGCCACCCCCTGAGGGCGAGCCGGAAGCGCCCGTGCTCCCCTACACACACAAAGACAGCATGCTCATCAACTCCGGCGAGTTCAATGAGCTCTCCAATGAAGAAGCCATTCAGAAGATGACGTCTTATGCCGAGCACCATGGCTTTGGCAAGGCAACCATAACCTATCGCTTGAAGGATTGGGGCATCTCGCGGCAGCGTTACTGGGGCACTCCCATTCCCATGGTCTATTGCGAAAAAGATGGCGTGGTGCCGGTTCCGGAAAATCAGCTTCCCGTGATCTTGCCGGACAATGTCGATATCACTTTGCAGGGCGGCTCGCCGCTTGGGCGCATCTCTGAGTTCGTCAACACCACATGTCCGAAATGCGGCGGCACGGCGCGACGAGAGACGGACACCATGGACACCTTCGTCGATTCGTCCTGGTACTTCTACCGCTACACCAGCCCGCAAAGTAAAGACAAGCCGTTCGACACTGCCAATATCGATTACTTCTTTCCCATTGACCAGTACATAGGCGGCGTTGAGCACGCCATCTTGCACTTGATCTATTCGCGCTTCTGGACCAAGTTCATGCGTGACATCGGTCTTGTGCACAATGACGAACCGGCCACGCGCCTCTTCACCCAGGGCATGGTGATCAAAGACGGTGCCAAAATGTCCAAGAACAAGGGCAATGTAGTCTCGCCGGATGACATGGTGGCCCGCTTCGGCGCCGACTCCACCCGCTGCTACGCCTTGTTCGCCGCGCCTCCCGATCGTGACCTCGACTGGCAGGAAGCGGGCGTGGAGGGTGTACATCGGTTCTTGAGCCGCGTGTACAGGTTTGTGGTGCGGAATTCCGGGGCAATGCCGGGATCAGAAAGTGGTAATGGAACAGGTACTTTTTCAACCGAACAGCTCTCGCCCAAAGTCCGGCAGGTTCAGCGCAAGCTTCACCAGACCATCAAGAAAGTTACTGATGATTTCCAGGGCCGCTGGCATTTCAATACTTGCGTCGCCGCCATCATGGAGTTCGTAAATGCTCTCTATGGCGCGGAAGATGAAATTGCAGCCAGCCGCTTTCCGGCCCAGCTTCTCGGTGACGTGCAACGCAGACTTGTACTGTTGTTGCAGCCCTTTGCGCCTTATCTCGCCGGCGAATTGTGGGAGATTCTTGGTGAAAAGGACAATCTGCTCCGTCATCCCTGGCCGAAGTACGATCCAGCTTTGGCCAAGGAAGATGAAATCGAGTATCCGGTGCAGATCAACGGCAAACTCCGCAGCCGCGTCACCGTGCCTGCTGACAGCCCCGAGGAACTCGTCCGAGAGCACGCGCTTTCCGACGAAAAAGTTAAAGCTGCGCTTGAAGGCAAGCAGATTGTGAAAGTGATTGTGGTTCCCGGGAAGCTCGTGAACGTTGTCGTGAGATAGCGAACATGCTTGCAACTGGTCGGGTGCTTTGGATCGGATTGGGAATTCTGTTTTTTGGCTGCACGTTTTTATGGTGTTATATCTGAAGCGGGACTAGATCACTAAAGGACAGTTTCTCTTTGCTCGGGGCTGGGCTGTTGCTTACCGGTGCTTTAATGGCAATTGTTTGGGTGATAGAGTCAATGCAACTGGGAAGGGGCGCCACGAAGCTTCTTGTGCTCAGCATATTCGTCCCGTCGGCTATGATTTTTGCTTATTTGTTCAACCGGTTCGCGAAACGGTAATGGCGAACAGGTTGGCGCAATCCGCGTGCATCCTCGCAAATCCGCGGTAAATTTCGTTTTTCTTTACAGCTAACCTCCGGTTCAGGCACAATCATTCGTGGAAGCCCAATCCATTGTCATCCTCGACTTCGGCTCGCAATACACCCAGCTGATTGCGCGTCGCATCCGCGAACTCAAAGTTTTTTCGGCCGTCTTGCCCTGTTCCGCGTCTCTCGATGAAATCAAGAGCTACAAGCCTGCAGGAATCATCCTGAGCGGCGGGCCGTCGTCCGTGTATGACGTCGATGCTCCTCCGGCTGACGAAAAAGTCCTTGCGCTGGGACTGCCAGTGCTCGGCATCTGCTACGGCCTGCACTTCATCACGCAGAAGCTCGGAGGACAGGTT
>DATEJX010000402.1:0-7038 GCA_035277785.1 Candidatus Angelobacter sp.
GGCATCAGTCAATTCCGGCGCCAACGCCACCTACACAATCAAGGTGAACAACAGCGCCACCTCAACCATTCCGGACGCGATTCTCTCCGATACATGGCCTACTACGGGCGGAGCCACGTTTGTATCTGTGACTCCCAGCCAAGGCACGTGCTCATCTGCCGCGGGCAACATCAGTTGCAACCTGGGGGCGATTGCCGGCAGCGGAAGTGCAACCGTGACGCTGGTGCTGCAACTGACGGCGCAGACAACGAACACGGCCGCGGTTTCAATGAAAGACGCGGCCGGTAACCCGATCACTGATCCAACCCCAGCGGACGACACCGCGTCGGCCACCACGTCCATTTCTGCGCCGCAAACCACGACCGATGTTCAGGTCACAGGTTCGGCAAACAATGGCGGTCCGGCTGTGGGATCGGCTGACACCTTCACGTGGCAGATCAAGAACTCCGGAACGCAGGACGCCAATGCACTGAGCTTTACCATCACGATGCCGGCAGGCCTGACGTTTGCGTCTGTCAGCACGAGCGCGGGAACCTGCACCGGTCCGGCACCGGGCACCAGCGGCACCATCACCTGCAACGCGCCTTCACTGGCTGCGGCGGCAACGATGATCGTGACCGAAAATGTCAACGTAATTCAGGCCGGATCGCTTCCCACCACCGGGAGTGCGAGCTTCAGCGGCACTGACACTAACCCCGCAAACAACTCGTTTACAGTAACTGTGAACGCTAAATAACCATAGATCTAAGTCTGTGAGTGCAGCCAACGGGCTGCCGGATGTCGAACCTGTCATTCCGGCAGCCCGCAATTTTTTAGCTCAGGAATGCGATAAGGGATGTGGCCAGCCGGGGCGCCACTCCTATTTCACGGAATAACCTTTAGCATCAATGCACGATGAAAAGGCCCTGCGGAAGGTATCGAGTTGTTGTTTCTGCTGAGCTTGGGACTGCTGTGCTGCCTGTTGTTCTGCTTCCTTGTTCGCCTTCTTCTGCTGGCGTCTTCCGCGCACCGCACCCGCCGTAGCTCCAACGGCGGCGCCCGTTCCGGCATCACCGGTAATACCGCCTATTGCGGCCCCGCCAGCGGCTCCTCTGGCTGCTCCTTTGGCACCACCGCCCTGCTTCTGTGCGGCTTCCTGTGGAGGAGCAGGAGGAGCGGAGGGATCGATTCCCGTTTGCTGTTGAGCTGTGGCATAACAAGTTTTTTCGTCGTCTGCCTGCTGTTCCGGAGTCTGATTGTTCTTTGGATTAACAAAGAGCCCGATCCTCGCCGACGGAGACCTTGACTCCCCAGTCGATGCCTGAGCTGGTCCTGCAGGTGCGTTTTGAGCAGCACCAGGTATCGAGATCAATAAAGTAAAAATTCCCGCGAGCATGATTGTGGACGACTTCAATTTGCCCTCACTTCGATTCGTGGCCAGTAAGAATCTGAAAATTCCGACAAAGCCTAACTCAGTACCACGAGGCGAATAAACTCGCAAAACTGACAGAAGAGCCATTCGCCTCTACTGGCCAGGTGTTGACAATCCCATATCACTCACTCAATTGGACTCCGTGTGCTGACACAACTCGCGCAAGCGGAGATTCCGGGCATGAATTTTAGAAAGCACGGAGCGTTGAAAACGAGCCAACGAACTAATCGGCTCCTAAACCCTTGGCCCTCTCTCTGCGTGCAAAGTAAAAATAGGAGCCGACGCTCAGAAAGTTCGTGAGCACCGCGATCAAGTTCCAGGCAATGACTGGCCGCGACAAGATCAGGAGACCGTAATAAACCCAGATAATCTGAAAAATGCCCATAATAGCCACCATGCGCGGGTTCATTCCCGCGCTTGAGCGACGTCTGAGCATTCCGATCAAGTCCGGAAGGGCTGCGAAGGTGGTACCGAACCCTGCGACAAAGCCTAGAATCTCTGATCGCTGGAATTGCGGGATGAGGAGGCTCGAGGTGTCATGTGGCACCAACCCCTGACAACCAGACAGCATAATTACGGCCGCGAGAACGGGAGCAAGCGTGAATCTGTTGAATCGACCCATAGCAACCATCCACATTTCCCCTCGACCTCCCTTGTCTCTCCCTGTATTTCAGAAGCATTCATTCCTATTTTTTAGACAGACACCGGAACAAGTGGTACTTCCAGGGTGCCAGTTCCACATACAATCCCGGAGAGAGCATTTCATCTCCGTCACGTTCGTAGGCTGCAGCCGAGAAGGCATCTATCAACTGCCATCTCCTGCCGCCTGTCTCGGGCCATCTGACCTGAACCCTGGCTTGCGCTGGAGAATCGCTGAAATTGATGGCAACCAGATATCTCTCGTCCTCGTATGCCCAGCTCCACGCCAGCACATTTTGAAAAGTCGCATTGTCGCTCCAACCCGTTCTCTGGCACAGGTTCCACTGACCTTCACGAAAGATCTTGCGACTCGTCGTTCCAAATAATTTTTTATAGAATCCGCGGAGATCTTCATCCACCGGTTCATCGGGTCGCCTTCCGAGAAATACAGGCAGCCTTACCCTGCGACCTTCAAACTCTCCTTCATGGAATAGCTTCATTCCCGGCAAGGTGGCGATTGCTACGGCAGCAGCGCGTCCCTTTGCAGATGAGAATGCTGCCGCTGCCCTCGGTTCGTCATGATTCTCAATAAATCGAAGCAGCTTCCCCTGATAAGCAAGATCAGCACACAGGTGAAGGCGAATGCTCTCAGCGTTGCTGTGCTCCAGCCGGTCATAGAGTCTTTTGTCGTAGCAAAAGTCGAAGCCCTTTTGCTGCAGTTCCCATTCCAGGTCCCAATATGCTTCTGCGATGAAAAGAAATCCGGGATGGCTGCGCTTGATGGCAGAGATCACGTCCTCCCAATATTCTGAGGCCGGACGCCGCCCCGTTCGGCTACCCCAGGTACGTTCGAATATTGCATTCAGGAACAGCATTGCCATGTCACATCGAATTCCATCGCTTTGCCCGGCGATGTTGGAAATGGTTTCAATCACAGCCTGTCGAAGACCCGGCTCGAAGGCATTCAATTGCAGGACGTCTGGCCAGGCGGGGAAGTATGGGTCCCGTCCACACGCGTAGATTGTTCCTCGCACGTCTATAAAGGAAGAGGGATCATTTCTGATATCAGCAGCATTGCCCCGGATGAAGTATTCAGGATGTTCCGCGGCCCATGGATGGTCCGGTGCGACATGATTGGGTACGAAGTCCAGAATCAAGTTCATATCCCGCTTCGAAAGCTCTCGCCGCGCAATCGCCAGACCTTCGCGGCCCCCAAGGTGCTGATCGACAACATAGCGCCTTACACAGTATGGTGATCCAACATTGTCCTGGGCGCGAAAGTCGGGAACTGCCCGCCTGAAATCATCCAGCAGGTTTTTGTTTTGGTTAGCGATCGCCATGCCGGCCGGGCTTCGTTCCCAAACGCCCATAAGCCAGACGGAATCGAATCCAAACCTGGCGATGGCATCCCATTCGGCCGCCGGGACGCAAGACAAGTCAATTGTTCTTCTGTATTTCTGGCTCAGGTCGGTAAGCCACACCCACGTATTGATCTCATACACGGCAGGATACTTATGCCAACTCAGTGGACGGGCTGGCACTTCAATTTTTTCAACAAGAGTTGCACTCATGGCAGTTCCTCTTCACTGCGTTTGTCTTTACGTTCGACCGCAGGCGCGACGAACAGCGGGGCAGATAGCCTTGACCTCGCTTGTGCGCGCATAACCCGATCACCGAGTAGCTTAGGATGTGTCAGTTTATGCAGATACTGACAGCACTGACAGTGTCTGCGACTGCAGTTGCATTCTTGAAAAGGAACACGATTAGCGTGAGAAGGACTCTGTCCTACCCATTCGGCGCTTGGGGCTGGAGCGAGTGTATAGAGCTGCTGTTTTGGAGAAAGTGGTCCTCATTGCGTTGGAAATCTTAGCCCGGACTAGTACTTTTTTAGTATTGGAAGAAACAGTGCTTCACTGTATAGTCCCGAGTAGACGGATGCTCGGCTCCCGTGCCGAGGAGCTAGTTGGTCTGCAACCTGGGAAATTCAGGTAACCATCAGGGCATCGAAACCAGCTTGGTGCATCTTCTTGCACCGCCCGGAGCTGGTTAAAACAAAAACAAAATCCCACAGCCTCCGGTCCCTCAACGAACTGGATTGGTTCGTGCGCGCTGGCGCAAATCGCGCGTGCCTGGTGCATGCTCCAGACACGCCGTGGATTGCGCCGGAGAGAAGCAGTTGTGTCTGCTTTCGAGGCTATCTTCGCAGAACGATGGTCTCTCACCGACATACCTGCAGCAAGCGGAGCCATGGGAACAAGCAAATCAGTGTGACACAACCCTCGAGAACCCCAGGCTCGTGGGAAAAAACAACTTTAAGAGGAATCTCCATGACCACAGAGAATTGCCTAGTTGTACTTCGAAGAGCAAAGCTGCGTTCCAGGCACGAGCTTGCCCACGTCTGGCTCATCTTTTCCTTGCTGGTGGTTTTTGCGGCTGCAACGGCTACAGCCCAGACCACCACGGTTCAGTTTGCCTATAACGTTACTGCACCCGGCGGCGGCATTGTGCTAACGGGTTCCGGCATCAACCCCGCAACCGGCCAACACTACCGCCATTTCTGGGGTGGCGATGAAATCTTTGGTCTTTGCCGGTACGATCCTGATCTGGATTCTCCGGGGCCATACACGCTCAACCGAAATACCTGCATAAATTTCGTCGGCTCAGTGCAGTTCAAGCCTGGAGCACTGACTCTGGACGGCACCACCAATACCATCTACGCTCCGAACATCACGGCCACAGCCGGCCAGGTATATCGCATGCACTTCCACCCAGATTCTGACGGCGGCCATGGCATCGTAGATCCGCTCAACATCGAGGTCTTGCTCTCGGGTGGCGGTGGTGGAGGAGGGAAAAAGGGAAACACCATCGGCTGCTCCACAAGTCTGGTGGCCCCTGCATGGGCATCGATTGGACCCGATGGCAATCTCTACGTGGCTTCACTGCGCAGTGGCGCCGTGGTTCGCGTGCTTTCTCCGCTGACGAACCCGCTGCCTTGCACCAATGTGCAGAATGACGTGATCAACAGCCCCGATGGAAGGAAAAACTTCGGTCTGGGCTGGGTTGGACACGACCTGTACGGCGGGGACGGATTTTCTGCCTGGGTACTTCACAACGCGGACCAGTGCTTTACGGCGAACAATAATTTCCAAGCCTGCACCGCGCTGAACATTCTTGCTGGACAGGTCCCTGTTCCAGTCGCCATGGTCGGCGATCAGCAATACCCGAATCTGGATGGCAAGAATCTCTACTACACCAATGGCGCCGTGGTCGATAAAGTCACGGTGACTCCCGAAGGAACCGTCGTAAACACATCCTATGCGGTGAATTTCAATCTTGCCACGGGCCTGGCACTGGATACATTCAATCCAGCGGCTGAGGTTCTGTTTGTGGGCGACGATCCCAGCGCAGGCAACCTGCCGGATTCAGGTCACTGGTGGGAGGTACTGCCGACCCCGCCGCCACTCCAAATTCCCGGCGCGCCTGTGAACGTAACCGCGACTACAGGCAATGCGCAAGCAACCGTGAGCTGGCAACCAGCTGGGGACGGCCAACCCATTTCCAGCTACACCGTTCACAACTCGTCCGCTTCCAACGGCACTCTGGTTCCGGACGTGACGGTTGGACCGGATCCAGGAACTACGATTGTTCCGACTTCAGCGGTGGTGACCGGATTGACGAACGGCGTCACCTACCAGTTTGAAGTTGCGGCTACGAACTCAGCAGGTACGAGCGCATATTCGGCTCCCAGCAACAGCGTGACGCCCTTTGCGCCAACGGTACCGGCAACCCCAACCAACGTCTCCGCTGTTGCGGGAGACTCTTCAGCCCAGGTAGCCTGGACTGGCTCGTCCTATGATGGCGGTTCGCCGATCACCGGTTACACCGTGACTGCTTTGGCAGGCGGAACGCCGACAAGTATCACTGCCAACGCATGCGCGACGTGCACTGGCGTGAATGTTGGCGGACTGAGCAACGGCACCACGTACACCTTTACCGTTCACGCCACCAATGCGGTGGGTAACAGTTCTGAGTCGGCGCAGTCGAATGCGGTAACGCCTTCGCTCACCGCTATACCTCCAGACATCTCCGTCACCAATGCTGGCCCAAGTTCAGTCAATTCGGGCGCCAACGCCACCTACACGATTAAGGTGAACAATTCGACAACCACTACCGTCCCCCCAGTGAGCCTGAGCGACACCTGGGCCACCAGCGGGGCGACGTTCATCTCCGTCAGTCCCAGCCAGGGCACCTGCTCATCCGCAACGGGCACCATCAGCTGCAACCTGGGAGCAATAGCCGGCAGCGGATCTGCCACTGTGACTCTTGTGCTGCAATTGACCGCGCAGACCACCAACACAGCCAGCGGTTCCATGAAAGACGCCGCAGGCAATCCACTCAGTGATCCGACTCCCGCTGACGATACGGCGGCGGCCACAACTTCCATCTCTGCGCCTTCCACCACCACGGATATTCAGGTCACCGGTTCGGCACAGAATGGCGGCCCCGCAGTGGGAACGGCGGATACCTACACGTGGCAGATCAAGAACAACCAGAAGACGACGGCCAATGCGGTGGTCTTCACCGACAATCTGCCGCCCAGCCTGCAGTTCGCGTCTGCCAGCACGTCTGCCGGAACCTGCTCCACGCCGGCTCCGGGTGCTGCTGGTGGCACTGTAACTTGCAATCTCTCTGCACTGAACGGGGGCGACACAATGACCGTCACGATTAACGTAGTTGTGACGCAAGCCGGCTCCATTGCTAATACCGGAGTCGCCAGTTTCACCGGAACGGATACAAATCCTGCAAACAATTCGTTCACTGTAACCATCAACCCCAAATAACCCGCTGAAACAGCGAACGGGCTGCCGGAATAAACCATCCGGCAGCCCGCGAAATTCAGGACAACTCATCCAGCGAACATCACTTTGTTTTTGTCTGAACCGTTTAGGAAAAATCGAGCTCTCAACGCTGGTTTCAAACAACTATCC
>DATEJX010000403.1:0-9878 GCA_035277785.1 Candidatus Angelobacter sp.
GCGCTTCAGGTATTCACGTATCTGGCTGGCAATCTGCAATCCCACCGCGTCCTGCGCTTCATTGGTTGAGCCGGCAATGTGCGGCGTGGCGATCACGTTTTCCTGTGACAGCAGCTGTGACCCTTTGGGAGGTTCCTCTGAAAAGACATCCAGTGCCACTCCTCCCACCTGTTTGCTGGCCAGACCAGCGGCCAATGCAGCCTCATCTACCAGTTCGCCTCGCGCACAGTTGATGATTCGCACACCTTTCTTCATTTTCTTGATTGCCTGCTCATTGATCATTCCAGTGGTTTGCGGGGTCAGGCCCAGATGCAGCGTCAGGTAATCGGCTGCGGCATAGACCTGGTCAAGGTCAGCCATCTGGATTTCCAACTCGCGCGCGACTGAGGCAGCCACAAAGGGATCATGAGCAATCAGCCGCATCTCAAATGCCCTGGCGCGTTTCGCCACCTCCATCCCGATCCGTCCGAGACCGATGATTCCCAGGGTTTTGCCGCGCAATTCTGTTCCCTGCAGAGATTTCTTTTCCCACTTTCCTGCGCGCGTGGTGGTATCAGCGCGGACAATGTGCCGAGCAAGCGCCAGCATTAACGCGAGCGTGTGCTCAGCCACCGCCACGGCATTCGCGCCCGGCGTATTCATCACGGCGATACCGGCCTTGGTGGCTGCATCAAGGTCAATGTTGTCCACACCCACGCCGGCACGGCCGATCACGCGAAGCTTGCCCGCGCTGCGCAGCACGTCAGCATTCACATAAACTGCAGAGCGCACGATAAGAGCATCAGCGTCCGGCAAAGCTCCGGCGAGATTGCCGTTGATCTGGTCGGCTGTTACAACATTCCAGCCAGGCTCGTCCTTCAAAACCTGTACTGCATTTGCAGCTACTTTTTCAGCTACAACAATCTTCATTGCCTTACCTCGCTACGGCTACGTGCTCCGAACTCTGCGCATAGACCTCTTGCGCTGCCCTTAGCCCTGCGCCCAATTCCACGCGCTGCCCAATCTCCACCAGCACCTGCTCCAGAGCGCCAATGGCGGCGATGGTGTCCAGGTAGTCGTAGTAGCCGAGATGAGCAATACGGAAGAGCTGTCCTTTCATCTCACCCTGACCATTGGCAATCACCGCACCGAAGTGATTGCGGAAAGCCTTCACAATGTCACTGGAATCAACGCCAGCAGGCGAGGCAATCGCCGTCAGCGCCGCTCCCGGTGAATCCACTGAGAACAATTTCAGCCCCAGAGCTTTGGCCGCTGCACGAGTCATCGCCGCGGCTGTTTCCGCGTTGTTGATCAGCGTGTCCCGTCCGGTAGCCAGGTCACCGCCACCCTGTTCGCGTACATAGTCAAGCGCCGCCGCCAAGGCAGCCACCAGCGCGGTGGAAGGCGTATAGGCAGATTCGCCCTTGGCGCCGTTCTTTCTCTCTTTGCGCAGATCAAAGTAGTAGCGCGGATTTTTGGCAGTCTCCATGCGCTGCCAGGCTCGGTCACTCACCGCTGAATAAGCCAGTCCGGGCGGAATCATGACCGATTTTTGAGAGCCGCCGATAATCACGTCAATGCCCCAGCCATCCACGTCAAAATGGGTTGTGCCAAGACCGGTGATGGCGTCTACCACCAGAAGCGTATCGGAGCCACGCAGCAGCCGGGCAATTCCTTCCACATCGTGCCGCACGCCGGTAGAGCTCTCTGTCCCTTGCATGTAGAGGACCTTGTGCTCTGGCTTCAGCTTCTCTCGAACCTGCTGTGGTGTCACCGTGTGCCCGTACGGAGCGCGGACGCTCTCCACCTCGCATCCGTAGGCCTTGGCCAGACCTTCCCATCGCTCGCCGAATTTGCCAGCCGTAACCACCAGCACTTTGTCCCCGGGCGAGGTCAGGTTGGACAGTGCGGCTTCCATGGCTCCGGTCCCCGAGGCGGTAAACATCACCACGTCATTTTTTGTGCCGACAAAAGTCTTCAAGTCGGCCAGGACCCTGGTGTACAGCGCGCGAAACTCCGCTGTCCTATGGTGCATGGTAGCCGCAGCCATGGCGAGCTGGGCTGCAGGTAGAAGCTGGGTGGGACCGGGAGTGAAGAGGCGTCCTTTACGAATCATTTTGGACCTTTCTGTGGCTGAATTTAGTTCTTATTGGGCAGCCAGATCAATCTGGCTGAAATTTAACGGGCGAGCGGAATATGTATCTGTGCCGTGTCTCAACAGCACCAGGCTTGCGGTTGGGTCGTCAGCGTCTTGAATAACCAGTAGAGCATCGCCATCAGGGTCACTCTGAGGGGCTGTTTTCCATTTTATCGTTGCCAGGCTCTGCTTGGGAATACGCGCCAGGGCGTCCACGCGAGGAAAAATCGCGTCGTATGCCACGCTGCCTCCGGCCAGCATACTCACCCGCCGTTGTCCTTCGCTGTTCACCAGAAGGTAAGCGGCATCGTTCTGCGATCCCCCTCCGGCAAAATCAGCACTCACTCGCCCATCCGGCGGAAGCCCGCGTTCGTGCAGAAAACGTGCAGCACTCGAAGAAAAATCATCAACCTTAGCCACATGCCACCCTTGGAGGCGTTGCAGACGTTCAGCATCTGCGGGCATCACTCCCGTGGGTGACGCGCCCGCATTCACACTGAAATCTCCACCAGAATGCTTGTAGGGTTGCACAAACAACAGAGCCACCAGGCAAACCAAACCAATCGATAATGCGATGCGAATTGTCCAGCCACTCCCGGTGGGAGGAAGGCGTTGCAGGCGGATCGCGCTCGCTCCCGGCATCTCACGGATCCGGCTGGCCAGAAGATTCATGGCGTGCAGGTGATCAAGCACGTGGTTTCCGGTGAAGGCAGGCACCATCATTTCGCTCAACTCAAGAGTCTGGCCTTTGATGGAAACGCCCGTCTGCGTAGAGCAGCAGAGCTCTTCCAGAGCTTGCATGGCCTCCGTTGTGCCCAGCAGCATGCGGACCTCAAGAGGGGTGTCGCTTCTGGTATTGAACCTTTTGTCCAGCAGTGGGCTGCCGGTGTGCATCAGCACGCGCCCCTCACCTTGAAGCCCGGAACTCTTGGGCATGACCGTGAAGTTGAAAGTCGCTGGAACTCGCATCTGCACATAAAGACCTGGGGTATCCAGCTGTTTGGAAAAGCGAATAATGGTAGGAAGCCAACCGAGATATCCCGCCACCACTACGTCCTTGCCTTCGCGAACCGCCTGGGTGTTGAGCAGAGCAGCAATGCGAAGCACGTCACCCTGGATGTCCTTATAGCCGCGAAACACGGCAAACCTTCGCACCCAGTACACAACGATTCCCACGATCGCCACGATGATGGCAATGTTGAAGACCGCGGCCAGAGGTGACATGAGAACTCCCGAGAAGGCTTGGCCCCGATGATAATTGTCGGCGCCGTAATGAATCAAACGTGCCCGTGACGCTCAGGCCGCTTATAATTTCTTCGTCATTTTAACGAGGCAAATGCATGGGAATTGGTGAACAGGTGCAGAAAGACATGGTGGATGCCATGCGCAGCCGCGATGAATTGCGGCTCTCAACTTTGCGCATGGTCAAAAGCGCTTTAAAGAACAAGGAGATCGATAAACGCAGCACTCTGGACGAGAAAGAAGCGCAACAAGTGCTGGCCACGTTGATCAAGCAGCGCAAAGACTCCATTGAGCAGTTCACCAAAGGCGGCCGCCAGGAGCTCGCCGACAAAGAAGCCGCTGAAATAAAGCTGATTGAAGCCTACCTGCCCAAAGCCATGGGAGAAGAAGAGATTACGGCGGCAGTAAAAGCTACCATCGCTGAAATGGGCTCACCAACCATGAAGGATATGGGCACCGTTATGAAGAATGCCATGGCTAAACTGCAAGCCACCGGCGCGCGCGTGGAAGGCAAGACCGTGAGTGAGATCGTGAAAAAGCAGCTCGGCGGCTAGCCAGGGCGAGAGCAAGTTGTTATTCCACAACAGCGGTCAAGTCCATTGAATGAGGAAATCAAAATGGCGGATTCTTCCACAGCAGTATTACCCTGCGAAGACCTACCAGCGCGGATGCCATAAGCACCACACACAAGAATACCGTTTGTTTATCCCAATGCCGTCCTTCTGCAGCCACGCCAATGAAGATATACAGCCCGACCAGCGTTCCCGAGATGACGCCTGCTGATGCAATTTCAGCGCGCTTGCGGGAGATTTTGTCTGAGGAAGAAAGCAGAATCGCGGTCCCCAGCAAACCGTAGGCCCCAAAGGCTGACAGCAGGAATGTAATGGGCGCTGTTGCTGCCGTAGCGATGCCGAAAATCAGTCCCAGCACAACAAAAGGACCCACTACAAGAGCAGGCAGGAGAAGCCCAAAAATAATCTCCAGGGACACTACAATACGCGGGATGGTTATGCGTGCATCGTTCTCGGGATTCATTCCGTTGAGCAGTTTAGAACCCGCCGCAGACTGAACTCAATAACATACGCGAAGGCATGTTTGCGGGCCCGATTTCGTGGGATTTTTCAATTGCTTGATCGCGGCTTGATACCATTTAGCACTCTCCTTGTGTTGCTGCCAAAATAAGTAGTTGCCCAGAAAAGTACTTGAAACGGGAAACCAACGTTCCCATACTACGTTCAAATTAAGTAACAGCTCTCATTTGCTGAACTTGTCCGGGTGGTGACGGCCTTCAGTCCCGGAAAACAAGCAGTCATTCAGCAAAGAGCAAGGTGACATATGGTTCCTGAATCGAGTTTATTGCAGCAGTTTTTCAATCACATTGTGGAACGTAACTATGAGGAAGTGGGTATACGCCAGCCTGAAGTTCATGCCTACGTAGCCACCCTCCTAACCGAGTTCTGCGAACTCGAGAATCTTTACAAGATCAAGAATGCTGATGGCCGCGCTCTGGCTGACGTGGGAGAGATGCTGCTCGAATCCGATCCCATTTACGGGCCAGCGCCATCCTTTGACCGCGAGCGCCAGGTGCGCAAGCACATTGGCGACTACTCTCTCTTCTTCTCCGGCATGTTTCCGGAGAGCCTCAATCACCACCGCTTGCGGAAGTATCGGCTTGAGGGATTTCTCGACTTCGTAAAGGCAGGCAAGGAGAGCTACTACATTGTTTCCAAGTTCGAGCACTTCGAATACGCCAAGGTGGCGCCGCTATTCCGCCGCATGTCACAGGAATTTGAGCGCCTGGTTTATGGCTTGAACCAGGTCAAGAACGAGCTGCAGGAGATGCAACACCCCATCACACAACAGGCGCGGCAATTCCTGATGTAAATCGCGCACTTCAGGCTTTATTGATAAAAGAGACGTGGCATGCCACGTCTCTTAAGTTTTCGGACCACCTTGTGGCACACCTGCCGTTGCCTGCCAGTCAATAAACCTCGCCTGCTCGTATTAAAATCTTATCTGTAAATCCAATCACTGGTTGATTTGCTGATGCCGAACCGAGACCTTCAATTTGTAACTCTTTCAGGCGTACCCATCTCCGTAACTAATTTGAGATGGCCGTTTCATTCCTCCACCTCAGGATCAGACTGGCTGGTGCTGCACGGTCGTGTGGACCTGCTGGACAGCACAGATGGACTTCACGCCGAAGTGGCCGTAGGGATGACCCAAACCATGAAAGACGCGCTTGGCTCTGTGGCGGAAGAGCACGCGGAAGGCCTGGTGGTAAACTCCATCCGCAAGACCATCGATAATGGGCAGCTCGCGTTTTTGAAATCCGGCAAACTTCAGCCGGTGCACGTCACCAGCCGGTACTACAGCTTCATCGCCAGGAAAATCCAGTTTCCCACGCAGTCTGAAGATGACGTTCGTGAGCTGATCAAACGCCGCATCTTCTGGCTGGGTAAAACAGCTCCAACGGAAGTTGCGGGTTCTTACGATTGCCTCTACGTGAATTTCTCACGTGACAAAATGCTGGAGCTGGCCAGGCAGCTTGCCGGACAGGGAGTGATCAAGCTGGAAGGCGAGCTCGCTACCGCTTCCGATTGGCTGTTGCAACAGGAACCCGCCATGCTCCACGCCATGCACAAAGGCGTGGAAGCGGGCATAGCGGCAACTAAGGTGACGGCCTGAACCCGTGGCCGCACTCCTCAGCGTTGAAAATCTTAACGTCAAATTTGCCACTCAGACCGGCGAAGTTGCCGCGGTACGGGATGTCACGTTCAGCATCCCCGAAGGCGGCACACTCGGACTGGTAGGCGAATCCGGATCAGGAAAATCAGCTACCTCGCTCGCGATCATGCGTCTGCTGCCTCCACAGGCAAAAATTGCAGGAAAAATTTCCTTTAGCGGTCAGGAGCTGCTTTCGCTGGATAGCGAGGCGATGAGGCGAATACGGGGTTCCGGAATCAGCATGATCTTTCAGGAGCCCATGACTGCCCTTAATCCCGTAATGCGCGTGGGACATCAGGTGGCCGAAGCGGTGCTCGCGCACCAGCGCGTTTCCAGGAGAGAGGCCTGGGACCGCGCTGTAAGCGCCTTACGGGAAGTAGCCATTCCGGATCCGGAGCGCCGGGCCAAAGACTACCCTCACCAGCTTTCCGGAGGACAACGCCAGCGCGTTATGATCGCCATGGCTCTGGTGAACAATCCCCGGCTGCTGATTGCAGACGAGCCCACCACCGCCCTGGACGTTACAATCCAGTCACAAATTCTTGACCTGCTGCGAGACTTGCGTCAGCAGCACGGGTTGGCGGTTCTTTTCATTTCACATGATTTGGGAGTGATTTCGCGGGTTGCCGACCAAGTGGCTGTCATGTATGCGGGAGAGATCGTAGAGATGGGCGCGGTTGGGCAGATCTTTTCCGCCGCAAGCCATCCCTACACGCAAGGGCTAATCAGCGCAATTCCCACCCTGCGTACCGACCGTGGGCGTCCGCTGGAAACCATTGAGAGCCGGGCGCGTCCTGAAGCAACGGTGCCCCTGCGCCAGATCGCTCCCGGGCACTGGGCCCGTGTTGCCCCGTAACCCTGCCCTGGTGATTTACACTCTCTTGGTTACTTGTGCGCATCCTGATACTGTCTGACATCCATGCCAATCTGGAAGCGCTGGAGGCATGCCTCGCGGCTGCGCCGCCGCACGACCGCGTTTTCAATCTCGGCGACATCGTTGGTTACGGTGCGAATCCCAATGAAGTTACCGAACGGTCCCGGGAACTGGGAACAGTCTTTGTTCGCGGCAACCACGACAAAGCCTGTTCTGGCGTAACCAGCCTGGATGATTTCAATCCCATTGCCGGTCTGGCAGTGCTGTGGACACGCCAGAAGCTGAAGCCTGAGAACCTGTCTTTTCTGCATGATCTGCCTTCTGGCCCAATCTCTCCTTTCGAAGGCCTGCAATGTGTTCATGGTTCCCCGCGAGATGAGGATGAATACGTACTCATGCGGCGTGATGCCTATTCCATTCTTGGCCGGGCGAGCGCTCCAGTGACGTTCTTCGGCCACACTCATGTTCAGGGTGGCTTCTGGATTGATGATGAAACAGACGACGAAGGTGGACTGGAGCTGAAGTACAACTCGCGCACAGGCCTCCAGCAACTTACCGTGGAGCTGCGGGAAACAAGCAAATACATGATCAATCCCGGGTCGATTGGGCAGCCACGTGATGGCGATCCGCGCGCGGCGTTTCTCGTCTATGACACGGAACAAAGATCAGTTACGTTCTTCCGCGTTCCCTATGACATTGCTGCGGCACAGGAGAAAATCTTTGCCGCCGGATTGCCGGAGCGGCTCGCCATCCGGTTGGAGGAAGGCCATTGAGCCAAGGTTCACTTTTCGGACAATCAAAGCAGCCGCAGTCGTCGTCCTCACCTGAGGCGATTATTGCGAATATTGATGGCGGCGCGCGCGGTAATCCCGGACCAGCCGCTTATGGGGTCGTCGTGCGCAACAGTAAGGGCGAGGTTCTCGCTGAGCTGAGTGATTATCTTGGCCTCCAGACCAACAACTATGCTGAGTATTCCGGTCTGCTGGCCGCACTCGAATACGCGGTGCATAACAAATACGTCTCATTCAGGATTTTCAGTGACTCTGAATTGCTCGTCCGCCAAATGCAGGGACGATATAAGGTGAATAATCCTGTTTTGCAGGAGCTGTTTGCCCGCGCCAAGTCGCTGGTGGCGAAGTTGCAATCATTTTCCATTGAACACGTCCTGCGTGAGCGGAACAAAGAAGCCGACCGCCTCGTCAACAAAGTACTCGATGAACGAGCACGCGCCAGACGCTAAGTAGCCCAGCCTTCGAGCGACTCAGGACAAACTCCCCACCAACATGGGAACCACATGGTTTTTTGAATCCTGCTCGGCAACTTGCAACTCCAAGGCTCTAAGGAGAGCAGATGAAACGGCAGAACATCTCAGGCAACAGCAAGTTTGAGCCTATCGTCGGTTATTCACGCGCGGTCCGCGTGGGAAGCATCATTCACGTAGCCGGGACCACCGCAACGGATGATAGCGGCAAGATCGTGGGCCCGGGTGACGCTTACGCGCAGGCGGTGCAGGCTATCCGGAATATAGAAGCCGCTCTGCAGAAAGCCGGAGCCAGCCTGAAAGATGTGGTCCGCACCCGGACGTTTGTCACCAACATTGCCGCTGACTGGGAAAAGGTAGGAAAAGCGCACGGAGAATTCTTTCGCGACATTCGTCCCGTAGCTACCATGGTGGAAATTTCAAAACTAATTGCGCCGGAGATGCTGGTAGAAATTGAAGCCGAAGCGATTGTTGTGGAATAAGTCTGCGGCAGATAAAGAAGGCCAGCAATTAAGCTGGCCTGATGTTTTTTCTCTGATATTAAGGGTTACTTCTTGGGGGCGATTGAGTCCTTGGCGGCCTTGGCCACGCGGAATTTCACCACGGTTTTGGCAGCGATTTTGATTGGTTCGCCGGTTTGAGGATTGCGTCCCATACGGGCTTTCCGGTTGGACTTTACCAGACGTCCCAGGCCGGGGATAACGAATACGCCATTCTTCTTGGTCTCTTTGATTGCGGTTTCCGCCAGGTGCTCCAGAAACGCGGCGGCCGTCTTGTTATTCGTCTCCAGTTTCTCGGCCATGTGGCGTACGAGCTGGGTTTTGGTCATACCAGATGCCATCTTTCCTCCTTATTGTGAGTGCTACGGCTCACTTGTGCGACTATATACACGTTTAACAAAGTGATGCAAGCGTTTTCCCCAGATTTTATGCGGGTTTTTTCACCTACATTGTGGAAAACAGGCATGAACAGCGGGTCTTCTCTCATGTGCTTCGCTCCACACCGCTGGACGGGCTTCTCGCCTTTCAGGTGGATCTGCCCTTGGGGCAAGCGGCTCGGCGCGCAAGTCGGCCTCGCCGCACCGTGCAATCACGAAGATCTCAGGCTCTGCAACATTGCTTAAATGGGGATTAGGACAGGCGGTAAAAACTCAGCACCGCATCGCCCTGTTTCAGCACACGTTGCCGGCGCAACGAGCCGAAAGCATCGCCGGGGTCAAAGTGTTTGTCATGCTCCGCGATCACCATGCTCTCAGGCTTGAGAATGCGCGATTGCGAGAGGAAGCCCAGAATCTGTTCATAATCGCCCATTTTGCGGTATGGCGGATCGAGAAAACAAAAATCAGCTACCACTGCCTGTGAATCCAGCATGCGCAACGCCGTTGAGGCGTCGCGTTCGATGACTTCAAAGCCTTCCTCAATGCCGAGCGACGCCAGGTTCTCGCGGATGCTGCGGGCCGCTCGCGTTCCGGCTTCCACAAAATAGACAGCCCGTGCGCCCCGGCTGAGCGCCTCAATGCCCACGGCGCCGCTGCCGGCAAACAGATCCAGCCACACGGAATCGGCAGCGGACGGCGCGACCACGTTGAACAGAGTCTCTCGAAGACGGTCGGAGGTGGGCCGTGTCTGCATGCCTTCGGGAGCCGCGAGGCGGCGGCT
>DATEJX010000404.1:0-9214 GCA_035277785.1 Candidatus Angelobacter sp.
TGATGAACCGCTGACTGCGTGGACTCAAGTTCATCTCAGCGTCGGCGAGTTTTCCGAGCGCCAGCACTATCCTATGATGATCAGTGTTGAAATGCAACAGAGACTGTGCACGGGACTGAAAAAATATGTGTTCGATGCGCCCCTTGAACTTTATTTCTTAATTCTGCTGTCAGCTCTCTTCTAAACCCTTGCTTCTACACATCTTGAACTCTGCCCCGCGGTTCCGGGCAGAGCAGCAGCTCAAATTTGCGGCTGTAAATGGGCACTGTCCTTCAGGACAGTGTACCTGCTGAAAACAGCATTTTCTCTCAGCTTTCTGCGTCTTGCCGGCCTAGAGCCTTCAGTAAGTGTCCGCCAGACGCTCAGGCAGCATCTCAAAAGGGCACGGTCGTGTGCAATTTTGGTATCTCGCGACCAGGACCTGTCTTTCCATGGCATCCAAGGAATCCACACAACCGGCTCCGTTTCCACCGGAAAGGTTTGTTGCTGAAGTCTTCTCGGAACTTGATGAGCAGACCATACGCAATCGCTGGCAACATTTGAATGTGGTTCTTCGCCTCAGCATGCTGAGTGGTCTGCAGATGCAGCTTGAGGCCACGCTGAATCTGCTCTGTGATATGGCCGGTGAAATCGCCCCGTTTGATCGTGCCTTGGTTTATTTCTGGGATGAAGGCGCGGAACATATGGAATTGCGCCTTACTCGCGGCTTTGACAAAAAGATTGTCAGCGAAATCTCCACCGGCAATATCGTCAATCTCTGGGCAGTAAAGTATGGCCGCCCTCTCATTATTACCAGGGGCCATCATGTTGAGGCGGATGGTTTGCTTGAAATCATGAGTGGGGGCTCGGCTCTGACAGTTCCTCTTTTCGTCAGCAACCGTGTCATGGGTTCCATGCAGCTGTTCTCTTCCCGTCAAAATGCCTTCCAGCGTGAAGATGCCCAGCTTCTGTGGATTCTTTCACTCGTCTCAGAGAACCTGCTCACCCGCGAATATGCCAATGAAGGATTGCTGCGTTTCGCGTTTACTGATTACCTGACCGGATTGAGGACGCGTGGTTATTTTGAGCAGCAGCTTGAGCTTGAATTCAAGCGCGCCGAACGCCGCAAGCAGAAATTCGCTCTTCTCATGATCGATATTGATCATTTCAAGCGTCTGAATGACACCTTCGGGCATCATGTGGGGGACCAGATCCTCCGCGACGTGAGTTCCATTCTGATGAAAGATATGCGCGAAGTGGACACCGTGGCCCGCTATGGCGGAGAGGAATTCGTTATTATTCTCCCTGAAACCACGCAGGCCGCGGCGCTCTATGTGGGCCAGAGGCTTCGCCGCGCTGTGGAACAGGCAAAATTTTTTGCCGGCTCCCCGCATGAAATTCAGCATCTCACGATTAGCATCGGAGTTGCCGTCTATGACAGCGATGCTCAATTCAAACGCGACCTGATCGAGTTCGCTGACGCTGCGCTTTATGCCGCCAAGCATGCCGGCCGCAACAACGTCATCGCTTACTCGGAACTGGCTGAGCAGACAAAAAGGGAAGTATCCTGAGGCACGAGCATGGCTTTCGGCGGCGCCCATACTTCACAGGAAGATGTTCGTTCCGGCCCTGGGCCGAACACTTTGGGCCAGAGTATGCGTTCTCGGGCCTGGCGCGTAATTCACGCATGCGAATTCGCGCGTGATGTTCTGCCCGTGGTGGAGGGCCAGGTCGCTTCCGGCATGCGGCCTTATATCGTCACCCCCCAGGGTGAGGGTACGGCCGAGCTATATCTTTCCGGCCGGCATCAGGACCAGCCTCGCTCACTTTCACTCTTGCGCTCCTGGCAGGACGTAAGGACCTGGCGCAAATCCATCCTCGATTGCGACCCGGAGAATTCCACTGACATTGTTCACACCCACTGTTTTGCCGCCGGGATGGCTGCCGTCCGCAACATTGGCGGCGTGGTCTATGATCTGCGCGCCTGTATTGAAGAGCTGGCCATGTCCGCAGGCCAATGCGAGCACGGAAGCTGGATGGGCCGTTCTTTCCGGGTGGCCGAACAGTTTGTGCTTGCCCGCGCTGCTGCCGTGATCGTTCACTCCTCGGGAATGAGGCAGGCGGCGCTCGATCGTGGCGCTCTTTCTGAAAGCATCTTTCTCATCCCCGACCCTTTGTCTTTCACGGACGATTCCACGCTCTGTGCTCCAGGAGCCAACGAAAATTTCCTTCAGCGTCGTTTTGGAATCCTTCCCGGGACAGTAAGTTTTCTCGCTTCCCAATTCTCTGTTTCATCCGATTCGGAGCTGCGTGCTGAGCAGAAAATAATCCTGGAAAGTTTTGCTCTCGCCCGGGCCGAAAATCCGCGTTCTTGCCTGTTGCTTGAAGGAGTGTTCACAGTCGCGCTTCGCGATGCTCTTGAAGAGTTTGCGGCGGGGTTGAAGATTCGTGAGGACATTTTCTGCATTGGTCCAGCCGATTCGGCTGACGCCTGGCAGAGTGCCGATGTGGTTCTCGTCACCGGGGAGTTGCCGGCGGATGAAGTAGTGGCACGCCATGTTAACGAAACCTGTCTGAAGGCCATGTTGTATGGAAAGACCCTTCTGGCAGCCGATATTCCGCGCAATCGTGACGTGAGCCCTGACGGCCGGGGCTGCCTCTGGTTTGAGGATAAGAATCCTCGCGATCTCGCTTTTCGGATTTCATTTCTTGCTCGCAATCCGGCATTCCGCGCAGCGCTCGCAGCCTCTGGACGCTTCCATATTCTCGAAACTCGCAGCGCATTGGCAATCGGCCAGCAATATCGCGAAGCCTATAGCTATGCTTTCGGGCGCAAGCGTTTCACCGGCCCCACCACCGGCATGGCCACTCTTCAGCCCGCTGCCAATTGGAGCTAGGATAGGTATCCGCTCCGTTTAAGGGGACAATCAATGGGCGGGCTGTCAGATTCACTGTCGATGGCCTGAGCTTGAGCGGTCGTGTGTCTCCTGTTGTAAGATTCCATCCAGGGGTGGACATGGCAGAACCTACTTATGAAGAGATGAAAGCTCGCCTGGCTGAGCTGGAAAAACAGGTTGCGGGCAAGCGCACGGGATCACTGGAATTCCGGGTTAGCGAAAAAGGCGGCGTAAGCGTCTATGGCCTGGGCAGGTTTCCGGTCACATTGTATTTCGAGCAGTGGACCCGTCTGCTTGATCAGGCGGACCAGTTGCGTGCATTCCTTGAGGAAAATAAGTCCAAGCTCAAATTGAAGGAACCCAAGTAGTCGCAAAGGTGATCTTTGTAGGATTGCGCTCCTCATCGGCACATAGCAACGGACAACCGGCACTATAAGAATCAAAGGAACGGCCCTGCGCAATGGATGAATCCGTCTGGCAGGGCCTTCATGTCAATGGTCAATGTTCAATGCTCAGGCCGCAGCGTGACTGCTGCCTTTGCCAATTTTCACCGTGATGGAGTTGGATGCGGAGTGTACACGCACTCCTCTTAGCTTGAAACTGCCGGCTCTGAAAAGGGTAGTTGCAGTGATGGGCAGCACGACATCTCCTGCAAGTCCGGGGGGCGGCGTAGCCAGGAACAGGAAATCCCAGATACCGTCCGGCGGCGGCTGAACATAGATGTAAGACTGAAGATGTGGCCGGGTCCATCCCGTTGTAGGGACTTTTCCGATTGCTGTAATCACATAGTGTACGGTTCCACCAAAGATCTCTTCTGAGATCTGTACGTGGTCTACTGACATGACCGGCACCGAACCGTGCTGGGCGAATTCGGCTGGAAACGGGCCATCTTTTTCAAGTAATGCGGTCAGGTCCTTATTTTTGATTTCAAGCGATGCCATGCAAAACCTCCTGAGTAAATCTGGCTGAACAAGAGATTCGGGATCGGCCTTGAGTGACCTGGGTTGCGGCTGGACGTAGGGATGCCACCTCAAGTATAGCGAAGATCGGCCGCTGCCTACGCCATCTGCTGGTCTCATTTTAAGGGCAAAGAACGTGCTAACCTTTTTCCAGCCCCACACGTCCATGCTGAAGGAGTTCTGTTTGGATCGCCGGGCGAAGATCGGCCTCTCCGCTCTTACCATTTTCGCGGCACTGGTTCTCCTTGCCGTGACTACGCGTACTTACGCGCCCAAAACAGGCACTATTGTTTCAACCGGCGCTCCGCGGGCTGCGCGTTTTTCCCATACGGCGACTCTCCTTGCGGATAATCGTGTACTTATCGCCGGTGGCATGGAGCGCAACGGCTATTGGCTCAACTCGGCTGAAATCTACAACCCTGAAACGGGCCAGTTCAGTCCCACGCGCAACATGCTCTCCCGGCGCGCCGGAGCCATGGCCGTTCGCCTGCCCAACAGCAAGGTATTGATCGCGGGAGGTACAGACGGCTCCGGGACAAGCCTGCGCACCACAGAGATCTATGACCCCGCGAGCAATATCTTCGCGCCGGGACCAATCATGCTTGCCCCACGAGCCCATGGTGTCGCGATCCGGCTAAAGGACGGGCGAGTGCTGATCGCCGGCGGCTGCGCTCAGGGCGACGATGAACGATTGGCTTCTGCCGAGATTTATGATCCTGCCACTCAAGCGTTCTCCTGGACAGGAAGCATGCACGTGCCCCGTGGAGCGTTCAATGCGGTGGCTCTCGCCGACGGCCGGGTGCTTGTCACCGGCGGCATGAGCAGCGGGCAATTGCCTGACGCCACCGTAGAAGCCACCGCCGAAATTTACAATCCCGCCACCGGGAGGTTCACTCTCACCTCGCCCATGGCCGTCCCGCGCTATAAACATGGGATTGCCCTGCTCAAGGATGGAAGGGCGCTCATAATCGGCGGCCAGACCAGTGGCTCTTTCGGTCCACGGCTTACCTCCACCGAATTCTTTGATCCGGAAACTTCAAGTTTCAGCCGCGGCCCGGAAATGAAGTACCCGCGATTCAAACTGATACAGGGAGTGGCGGCTCTCAGTGACGGCCATGTACTGGTCGCCGGTGGGGCCGACCAGCCTGAAATGTATGATCCCCACACCGAAAAATTCGTACCCGTCTCCGGGCCTGTGATAGACGGATACTTTTTTTCCACCGCGACTGTTCTCGATGACGACACGGTTCTCCTGGTGGATGGCTATGGCAAGCACACCGGAGGCGGGGCTGTGCGCCAGGCCTGGCTGTGGCAGCCATAGCTCCGGACCTCTGGAACCACGGTGGCACTCGACGCGTAAGTATTGCTTCGCAAGTTGAAAAACGATTTTAAAAGGAGAAACATGCGCTTTCAGAGCTCGCTTTTCATTCTGTTGCTGATCACTGCCGGAGCTTTTGCTCAATCAGGCTCAAGTCAGCCGGACTCGAGCAGCCAGCAACTGCCTAAACTTGAGCACGTAAACGCTGACCAGGTGAATCCCAAGGTTGATCCGTGTACTGATTTCTACCAGTACGCCTGCAGCAAATTCTTTGCCGCCAATCCCATTCCTGCAGACCGGCCGGTCTGGGGTGTGGTTGGCCCGCTCTCACTCTGGAATGAGGTCACGTTGCGTCAGGTTCTGGAAGCTGCTGCAGCAAAGAAAGAAGGCCGCACCGCGGTGGAGCAGAAGATCGGTGACTACTGGACCGCATGCATGGATGAAAGCAAGCTCGAATCATCTTCGGCCAAAGAGTTGAAGCCTGAGCTGGACCGCATTGCTGCCATAAAAGCCAAATCGCAATTAGCGGGCGAACTGGCGCACCTGCATTCCACCATCGGCGGTGCCTGGCAGGGCGGAGATGCGGCAACCTTCGCTCCCATGTTCGGCTTCGGCTCCAGCCCTGACTTTGACGATGCCACCAAAATCATCGCGGAGGTTGACCAGGGTGGGTTCACGCTTCCTGGGCGCGAGTTTTATACAAAAGACGACGCCAAATCCGTGGAGATCCGCAAGAAATATGAGGCGCACATAGCCAACATGATGAAACTGGCCGGCGAGAATGACGCTCAGGCCAAAGCGGATGCCGCTACTGTCCTCGCCATGGAAACTGAAATGGCCAGGGCAGCCATGGACATCGTCAAGCGGCGCGACCCCAAAAATATCAATAACAAGATGACGCTGGTTCAGATTGAAAAACTGACGCCTGCCTTCAATTGGAAAGAGTATCTCAGTGCAGTTCACGCTCCAGCCACCCAGAATTATCTTGTGACTTCGCCGGATTTTTTCCGCAATCTGAACGCAATGCTTCAGCGTCACCCGCTGGAGCACTGGAAGACCTACCTGCGCTGGCAACTGCTGCATGACTCGGCGCCCTATTTGAACAAAGCGTTCGTGGATGAGAATTTTGATTTCTTCGGCCGCACCCTGGCCGGCGTTCCACAGCTTTCTCCGCGCTGGCGCCGCTGCGTGCACGCAACGGATAATCAATTGGGAGAAGCTCTGGGGCAGGCTTACGTGCAGCGCGCCTTCCCTCCTGACAGCAAAGAGCGCGTGCTGAAGATGGTAAACAACATTGAGAAGGCCCTTGACCAGGACGTCACGCAGATCAACTGGATGACTCCTGAGACCAAAGCCCAGGCCAAAGCCAAGCTGCAGAAGATCCTGGACAAGATTGGCTATCCTGACCACTGGCGTGATTACTCGGCCCTTGAGATCAATCCGGACAGCTATCTCGAGAATGTCCACCGTGGAACTCAGTTCGAATTCAACCGGCAGCTCCAGAAAATTGGCAAACCTCTGGACCGGCAGGAGTGGCAGATGACGCCGCCCACCATTGATGCTTACTACGATCCGCAAACCAATACCATCAACTTCCCTGCCGGCATTCTTCAGCCTCCCTTCTTCGATCCCAATCAGGACGACGCCGTTAATTACGGCGCCGAAGGGGGCGTCATTGGTCACGAAATCACCCACGGGTTTGACGACCAGGGGCGGAAGTTTGATGGCCAGGGCAACCTGCACGACTGGTGGACGCCAGCCGACGCGAAAAACTATGAGCAGCGTGGCAAGTGCATCTCTGACGAATACACTCAGGAAGTGCCGGAAGCCGGCATGAAGCAAAACGGCCTGCTCACTCAAGGCGAGGACACTGCCGACAACGGCGGGTTATATCTTGCGCTGATCGCCCTGGAAAACGAACTCAAAAGCGAAGGCAAATCTCTCGATGACAAAGGGCCTGACGGTCTGACACAACTGCAGAAATTCTTCCTGGCGCACGCAGTGAGTTGGTGCACGCAATACCGTCCGGAAATTATGAGAATCGTGCTCCTCAGCAATCCACACTCAATGCCGAAGTACCGCGTCAACAATGTGGTGGCCAACATGCCTGAATTCGCCAAGGCGTTTGGCTGCAAGCAAGGAGCTCCACTGGTTCATCAGAACGCTTGCCGCGTCTGGTGAGCTGGCTCACACCCAACCTCAGAGCGGCCGCACGGCCGCTCTTTTTTATGCGGCCTCTTTTCTCTTCCGGCAAACGGTTGTAACTTTGAACAACTCCAAAAACAGCTTACAGTATCAGTATCCATGCTGAAGTTCCTGCTAACTTCTCTTTTCTGCTTTGTTTACGCCTCCTCTATGGCACAAGCGCCTGGCGACGGGCAGTTTGGCTGCCCTGACCGTACCCAGTTGTTCCCCAGCCCATCTTTTGAGTTTGTTCGGATTTCTCGAGCCGCAATCGAGCAGTGGCAGGCCCTTCCCAGTCTAACTTTCACCGGCATTGATGAAGCTCGGTACGGTTTTCAGCAAGTTGTGATCTATGCCTCGCGCGAGGAGATCCAGCAGGGAGGAGAGTCCGATCCCGATCCTCTATACCGTTTGGTTCTGGCCATTCATCTCTCGGGGGCACGTGGCGAACTCTGGTATCAGCTGGTGCAAATCCAGGGAACCACAGAAACGGCGCAGACGGCCACGCCTGATGAACTGCTTCATATGCAGGCAAACGCAAATATGATCGGCGGTCAACCCGCGGATGAGGATCAGCAAAGCTCAACTCTCGGCGAAATGGCCTCCCTGGTGAGCATCCGTCCGGCAACCCCGGTTGCGTCCATGCCAGTCTTTTTGATCGATTTCGGTTATCGCGCAGCAGGAACGGAAGCTGCGCAGGTTGTCTCGAACCGCCTTCTGCTTGACCTTCGCAGCGCTAAGCCGCAGATCAGCAAGGCAGTGCAATGTCTTCCTGCCGTACCGCAGGCCGCCTGCGATGTTCCTGGCGAGCCAATGGCGGGATATGACAAGCTGCGCTGCTCCTGGGACACGTCCGCCAGCGACTTTCGTTGTACCCTGAGTTCCCCTTTCGGCGGACAGTACGCAACTCGAAGCGCCAGCCGGGACTTTTACCTTCTCTCCTCGCGGCCCGCGTTCCCGCAGTGGTACACCAGCCAGACTCCTCCTGATCTGCGCGCGCTGGCCATTCAACTCAGCAGAACGGGTGACAGCACTGCCAGTAATATCATGGTTCCGCAACTGGGCCCGGTGACCCTCCTGGGCCGCTTCAAAGACCTGCAGCCAGGAAGCGAGACATTGATCTTTGCCAGCCCCGGTGCGGGCTCCAGCATCAATGCTCGACTGTGGCTTGCCAATGTTTCTGCCCAGGGTGTTGCAATAAGCTCCATTAACAAATGGATACTCTCTGGGGAAAAAACTGATGAGACGGACGTGCCTGCCGGCTACACGCCAGTTGCCGGCAACGATCGTTACCGCACCATGGCATTGGAAGACCGTCCCGGATTTCATGGGGTGCAAGCTGTTTTGACTTCCGATAGTGCTTCTTCTGCGGATCCGAACCAGGATTCTCCTGGAGCCAGTCATGTTGTGTATTGGATTGGTGTTGAGGCCGTGAAGGGAAAACTCGTCTCCAGCGCGGTGCGCGTCGCCAGTGACGGCTCCATCTACGGATCATGTGCGGCAAATTCACACGACGGCACGGCCATCTCCATTGAACAGCAAAGTGGCATGGCCGCAGCTACTGTCCACGTAAGGCCGCCGGACGCGCTGGTGCAATCTTCAAACCCCGGTGACTCCAACATTCCTTCGGGCTGCGTCTGGATCGGCGGACTCTATTGGAAACCAGGAAGCGGCTTCCAGGTACGCAAACTCGATCAGGATTGTGATGCCGGCATGCCGCTGGTGTCGATCAGCGAAGATGGGCAAATCACTTCAAAGAATGTCGCACCGGAGCAATAAGTTATAATCCTGCTTTATCGTGCTAAATCCTGCTAAAATTCTTGACATGCGCAGTACAAAAACTTTATCGATTACTCTGCCTCCAGAGATGCTCGCTC
>DATEJX010000405.1:0-4191 GCA_035277785.1 Candidatus Angelobacter sp.
TGCTCAACAATCTTTGAACTCGAGTCAGGGATTCATTGAGTCATTGGATTATGCCAACGGCATCATGGTGGTGAACGGCAACAAAATCCAAATCAACGATCCACTCGGCCGCTTCAGCATCGGCAAGTCTCCTGACGTGCGTTTCTCCATTGATGAAGACAATCCGACGGTCCGTGCACAAACCGCCTTTCCCATGTGCATTCCACGGCAGGACCCCACCACAGGTGACGATCCACTGTGCCCGCAAAGAAACCGTCCGCGTGATGCATCTGGCAATCCGCTGATGAAATTCACCATGGATCCACATGGCTCCAGTGTTTCCGCTTTCAGTCAGCCCACAGACTCCACGGCCTTCGCTCCCTTTGAAGTGGGCGACTACGTGACCTACGCGGGAACGTTGATGGATGTGAACGGAGCGCGCATCATCTCTGCGCACACAATCATCGCAAATGTAGGAATCTATACCTCTCCCGGCAACGATCCTGCTTACATTGCCATTGATGTACTGCTGCAGGGGGCTCCGGGAGTTCCGAATCCCGCGTTTCCGCAGGAAGCAACCTCAAAAGCGAGAGTAGAAGGGTTCACGACAGATGCCAGCCGTCCGGTGGATATTTTCGCCGTCGATCAGGATTGCAACGGCGTAATCAAGGATAGAGCGCCATGGGCGTTTGAATTTACGCCTGAAGCAGGACCACCCTTTGCCGGAGTGCAGGGACGATTCCGCTGGCTTCCGACAGGCGGAAATTTCCTCCCGCCTGCGCGCAACATTGGCGTGCAGATTGACTATCCGCCGCCGACCGTTTACAACCAGGCGCTCGGGATCATCGCCGGACGTTACGAGGCGCCCGACTTCACTTTCATCTTTCCTGAAAATCTGGGCGTCGGCGATCCTCCCGTTCCTCTGGACTTTAGTGACATCACATTTTTGGTAAACGGCTCAGGGCCATGGGGCGGCTACATCAATCAGCCGATCGGGCAGCTCAATCCCTGGCCGGGCAGCACGGCGCCAGCGCTGACTTGCGCAATCTGGCCCAATGGCACAGCTCCTCCGGCAAATCCGGTTGCGAGCTACACAGCTGATGCGAGTCCAATTGTTGCCGGCACACAGGTGACTTTGACTGCGGCAGGCAGCACACCGACCGATGGGCCGTACGCTTGGAAACAGATCATGAACAGCGGCGATCCGGCAGTAACGCTCTCCACTCCGAGTTCCATGACTTCCACATTCACCGCGCCAACGGTTGCGGCGAACAGGAACCTGACTTTCCAGGTCACTGTAGGAGGAGGAAACACCACCACGCCGGAAACAGCCACGGTGAGTGTTCCCATTGCTCCGCCTCCAGGAGCCGCAGCGCCGTCCGTCAGTGCCAGTTCAAGTCCCACCAACCCGGTAAGCAGTAGTGCAACGGTAACGCTCTCAGCCACCGGCGTGGATCCGGCAAACGGAACACTCACTTACACGTGGGTGGCCCCTCAAGGCGTCACACTTACGCCGGTCGCGGGGACCAACGGCGCGCAACAAACGTTTACTGCGCCGAACGTGCCTGCCTTTACCAGTCCTCAAACATTCACATTCTCTGTAACGGCCACGAGTTCAGCTTCCGGGCTCGTGTCACCGAGTGCCTCAGTGGACGTGACTGTAAATCCGGTGGTGGACACAATCACCATTACCTCGGTGGAGTATCGCACCGGCAAAGCGCAGCTCACTGTAAATGCAACCGATACCACGCCTGGTATCCAGCTGACATGCACACTCAATGTCATCAATCCCGCAACGGGCCAGGATTGGACCGGAGTTATGGGACCAACCAGCCCTCCGGAACCTGGCACTTACACCATTATTTTTACCGGCGTAACTCAGCCGACACTGGTGACGATTACCTCCACCGGCGGCGGTAAGGCAACGTCCGGTGTTACGCAATTGAGACAGTAAATAGGGCGCGGCTGCCGAGCAATTCGGCAGCCGCGTCATCTTGCCTCTGAACCGCCTCACATTCTTTTGATCGACTGCCTCTCGCCATAATGTCAGAAACTCTCTAGCATCCTCCGGCATCCCTATAATGTAGAGGTCAGGTTTCCGGACGCGAAGGCAGCAACATGCGATCGCACATCAAGCTGGGCCGCATTTTCGGGATTGAAGTCGGCATTCATTACAGCTGGTTCATCATCGCCCTGCTGATTACCTTCAGCCTGGCCGACCACTTTCGCACCGTCAACAAAGACTGGAGCCCCACCGTAATCTGGGGCTCAGCCCTGCTCACCTCCATCCTGTTTTTTCTTGGCCTGCTGGCGCATGAGCTTTCACATTCGCTGGTGGCCCGCGCGCGTCATCTGCCGGTGAGCCGTATCACTCTTTTTGCGCTCGGTGGTGTGTCCGTGATTGAAAAGGAATCTCCAGACGCCAAAACAGAATTTTTCGTGGCCATCGTCGGCCCCATCACCAGCGTCGTTCTTGGCGCCATCATGCTGTGGATTGCTCATCTCGTAAGCGTCAACGTTGAGGCTACTCCGGGTTCGGCGATTCTCTATTACCTTGGCGGCATCAACATATTGTTGGGCGTCTTCAACATGCTGCCCGGCTTCCCTCTTGACGGCGGACGCGTGTTGCGCAGCATTCTCTGGGGCGCCATGCACAACATGGAACGCGCCACCAAGGCCGCTTCACGCGTGGGCCAGGTGGTTGCGATTCTTTTCATTGTTGCGGGGATCTGGAAGTTCTTCGCGGGCCAGAACGTGGGCGGATTATGGATCGCCTTCATTGGATGGTTTCTGCTTCAGGCGGCCGGAGCTAACTATCTTGAAGTCCAGATGCGCCATGCACTCGAGGGCGTTCGCGCTGAAGACCTCATGTCACAGGATTGCCCCATGGTTGAAGGCGCCATGAGCGTTCAGGATTTTGTAGATCATTTTCTCCTGCGAACCGCGCGCCGCTGCTTCCTTGTCATGGTGATGGACCGCCTTGCCGGTCTGATAACGCCCAACGAGGTTCGAGCCCTCGATCGCGAACTCTGGTCCATGACTCCCGTTCAGCAGATCATGAAGCCGCTGGATAAGATCCGCTCCGTCGCGCCGGAAACTCCGGTCTCAGATGTGCTGGAGTTGATGGGCAAAGAAGACCTCAATCAGGTCCCTGTCGTCGCCGATGGCGCACTCAAAGGCATGCTCACGCGCAACAATATTTTGCAGGCATTGCGCGCGCGCCTCGAACTCAAAAAGGCAGGCTGAGATTTTTCGAAAAAATGAATTGCCTGAGGCGCTTTGCAACACCTCAGGCAAGATGAATTACTCCGAACGTTAAAAAGCAGCGAAGGCGAGTTCCAGCAGTGTTTTCTGCTCCATTTCATGCGCCGTATGCGAACCCGTGGCCGGCGTGGATGACCATGAACGCTTGACCGTCCGCAATGACTGTCCATGCAGCAGGCGTTCCAGTCGGGGCGCCACAAAGAACAGAGCTCCCATATTCGCGGGCTCTTCCTGCACCCACAGGAACTCGCGCGCATTTGTGTGCTCGGCAAGAACTGCTTCCAGTTCCGCGGCAGGAAATGGAAACATCTGCTCCAAAAAGATAATCGCAGTGCGCTGGCCGTTGCGGCGTTTGCGTTCACGCCGCAATTCATGCCCGATTTTTCCCGTACAGAAGATGATCCGCTCGGCGTTGGTGATCTCCGGATCCTGGATCACAGGATGAAACTCTCCGCTGCTCAACTGGCTGACTGGGCTGGCTGCATCAGGGTGGCGCAGCATTCCCTTGGGGGTGAACACGATCAGAGGTTTGCGCCAGCTTCGCAATGCCTGACGCCGCAACAGATGAAAGTATTGGGCCGCTGAAGATGGCTGCGTGACCTGTATGTTGTCCTTTGCCGCCAGTTGCAGGTAACGTTCAATGCGTGCGCTTGAATGCTCCGGCCCCTGCCCTTCATAACCATGCGGCAGAAGCATGACCAGGCCGGAAAGCAATCCCCATTTGTCTTCGCCCGCCACCAGGAACTGATCAATGATCACCTGCGCACCGTTGGCAAAGTCGCCGAACTGCGCCTCCCACAGCGTGAGCCCATCAGGATAGTCGCGGCTGAAGCCATACTCGTATCCTAGTACCGCAGCTTCAGAAAGAATCGAGTTGTAAGCTTCAAACCATGCCTGGTCGGGCGCGATATTGCAGAGCGGAACATACTCCTGCTCTGTTTCTGTATC
>DATEJX010000406.1:0-5010 GCA_035277785.1 Candidatus Angelobacter sp.
TGCCGGGGCCCCCAAAGAGATCACACATTTTCCTGATCCGCAGCCGCAGTTGCGCGGCATTACCAAGGAGCTTGTTACCTACAAGCGTGCGGACGGGGTGCAGCTCAGCTTCACGCTCTACCTGCCGCCCGACTACAAACAAGGCGAGCGCCTGCCCACCATCATCTGGGCCTATCCACTTGAGTACAACGACGCCGCCACTGCCGGCCAGGTGTCGGGTTCGCCGTATCACTTCACAACCATCAATGGCATCTCGCAGCTCTTTCTTGTGACGCAGGGCTATGCGGTTCTCGACAACGCGACCATGCCTGTGGTCGGCGATCCGGAAACCATGAATAACACTTACGTAGAGCAGGTTGTCGCCAGCGCCAAGGCGGCCATCGACAAAGCGGCGGAGATGGGCGTGACGGATCGCGATCGAGTGGGCGTCGGCGGCCACAGTTATGGCGCGTTCATGACGGCCAACCTGCTGGCGCACTCCAGCCTGTTCCGCGCCGGTGTGGCACGCAGCGGAGCCTATAACCGTACGCTCACGCCGTTCGGTTTCCAGAGCGAGCGCCGCACTCTGTGGGAAGCGCCGGAGATGTACATCAAGGTCTCGCCCTTTATGCATGCTGAGGAAATCAAGACGCCCATCCTGCTGATTCACGGCATGGCTGACGACAACTCCGGAACCTTTCCCATTCAGAGCGAGCGCATGTATGAGGCCATCAAGGGGAACGGTGGTATCGTGCGCTACGTGCAGTTGCCCTACGAGGCGCACGGATATCTGGCCCGTGAATCCACTGAACACACACTATGGGAGATGGTCACCTGGTTCGACAAATGGGTGAAGAACGCGCAACCGGAAACGGAGAAGAAGACGGCGAGCGGAGCGCAGTGAAACCAACGAACGAACCTTGAAAACAAGTTGGGGCGTAGTTCAGTTAGGTAGACCAATGCCCTCTCAAATGAGAAGGCGCGATTTGGTAACATGGTCGGCTGAAATCCATTCGACTTCATGCTCTTAATCCACGAAGGAAGTTGCTCATGAACGGGAAAACTCTCGTAAGACCAGGCTCTGCCCTCATCCTGACTATCATTGTTGTAATCACTGGGGTGCGCGGTTCTTTTGCTGCAGAGACTCAGGACACAGATATCGCGCGCTGGAAGCAGGAAGCGGCCAATGTCACGATCATTCGCGACGACTGGGGCATCGCGCACGTTTATGGAAAAACGGATGCCGATGCTGTGTTCGGAGCAGAGTATGCGCAAGCCGAGGATGACTTCAATCGCGTGGAGACGAACTACATAAACGCCATGGGGCGGCTGGCTGAGGCAGAAGGCGAATCGAAAATTTATCAGGATCTGCGCATGAAGCTCTTCATTGATCCTGATGTATTGAAGAAGCAGTACGACAAGAGCCCGGAGTGGCTGCAAAAATTGATGAACGCCTTTGCCGACGGTCTGAACTATTACCTTTATAAGCATCCTGAGGTGAAGCCGCGAGTCATCACGCGATTCGAACCGTGGATGGCGCTTTCCTTTACCGAAGGAAGTATCGGAGGCGACATTGAACGGGTGAATCTCAGCCAGCTCGAAGCGTTCTACGGCAACGGCCCTGCAACGCATTCAGCCCGGGTGTCGGCTCCTGAGACGGATGACGAGATGGCGGAGCCTACAGGCTCAAATGGAATGGCCATCTCTCCATCAATCACTGCTGACCATCATGCGCTGTTGCTGATCAATCCTCACACGTCATTCTATTTTCGCTCCGAGTTACAGATGGTGAGCGAGGAAGGGTTGGACGCTTATGGCGCCACAACCTGGGGCCAGTTTTTTATTTACCAGGGATTTAACCCGCATGCCGGCTGGATGCATACATCCAGCGGCGTGGACGCGGTGGACGAGTATCTGGAGACGGTGACAAAGAAAGGCAATCGCTACTTTTACAAATACGGCAAAGGGGAGAGGCCGGTTATCGAGAGAGAGATCACGGTCCCTTACAAGACCGATCAGGGAGTGGCCCAGAAGAAATTCACCGCGTACTTTACGCATCACGGGCCCATTATCCGGGATGAGAACGGCAAGTGGGTCAGCATCCGGCTGATGGAGAAGCCAATTGAAGCGCTCACGCAATCCTTTCTGCGCACCAAAGCTACAGATTACAAGTCCTATCTGAAAATCATGGAGCTCAGAGCGAACTCCTCCAACAACACCATCTTTGCCGATGCGGACGGCGATATCGCCTATTATCAGGCGAATTTCATTCCGAGGCGCAGCACCAAGTTCGACTTCACCAAGCCGGTGGATGGGAGCAATCCGGAGACAGACTGGCATGGACTTCTTTCCATTGATCAGACACCGCATCTGCTGAATCCGAAGAGCGGATTTGTTTACAACTCCAACGACTGCCCGTGGTCGGCAGGCGGTCCGGGGAGCCTGAAGAAAGAAGATTTTCCCGCTTACGTAGAGATGGGAGGCGAGTCAGCCCGCGGGCTGCACGCGATCAAGGTGCTTGAAAGCAAGAAAGATTTCACGCTGGACTCCCTGATGGCTGCGGCTTACGACAGTTATCTCACTTGGTTTGACAAGCCATTGCCTGCCTTGCTTAACGCCTGGAATGAAGCTTCAACTTCAGATCCACTCAAACAGAAACTTTCAGAGCAAATCGAAGCCCTTCGCGGCTGGGACCACCGCTGGGCCGTCAGTTCCGTCCCCACTTCTCTGGCCGTATTCTGGGCAGAGGACATTCAGCATCGGGTGCGACCTGACGCCAAGAAGGCCGGTATTTCCATAGAAGATTACATTGCCAGCAAGGCGTCGCCAGAAATCCTTTTACAGAGTCTTGCGGATGCTTCCGACAAAATTCAGGCCGGGTTTGGAACGTGGAAAACTCCCTGGGGAGACATCAATCGCTTCCAGCGCGTGAACGACGACATCCAACCGTCATTCGATGATGCCGAGCCGAGTATTCCTGTCGGCTTCACTTCAGGGATCTGGGGATCGCTGGCTTCGTTTGGGGCACGCCCCTATCCCAATACAAAGAAGTGGTACGGGACCAGCGGGAACAGCTTTGTGGCAGTGATAGAGTTCGGCAAAACCATACGCGCCAGAGCCGTGACCGCGGGAGGCGAGAGCGGCCATCCAAAGTCCCGTCACTTTGACGATGAAGCAATGCGATACAGCAAGGGCAACCTGCGCGACGTCTATTTCTATCGCTCACAATTGAAGGGACACACCGAACGGCAATACCACCCTGGAAGCTGAGTCAGGCGACTTTTGATGACGTTGTAGCGACAGGAACATTCGGGTGCTGCTCACGCTGCTGCGGCTTCACCCAGATACTTTGCTACGGCAGTCTCCAAATTGAAGTGCATGCCTTCGCGTCCCAGGGCCTTTCCGAGCGAAACCCTCTGGATCACCGCAAGCACGTCAGGATTCATTCCGACCAGCCATAAGCGAATTCCACGCTCCCTATTCTTCTTTTCGGCTTCAATCAACATCTTGAGGGCAGTGTATTCAAGATCAAATACTGCACTCAAATCGAGGACTACAACCCTGGGCTGCGCTTTCTGAAGCTGCAGCCGTATCTTCTGCGCAAGCTGTTCGGCATTCGCGAAGAAGATGCGCCCTTCCGGCCTGAGTATCAGCAAACCCGGGAAAGTTTCATCTTCGGGATGTTCTTTGGTACTGGGCCGGAATACGTTTGTGCCCGGCTTACGTCCGAGCACGTGCAACGGAGGATTCGCAACCTGGTAAGCGAGTGCCACAATTGAGGCGATGATCGCCACAATGATTCCTTTCAACGTTCCCAGGAACATGACTCCGGCAAAGGCAATCAAGGCCCAGATGAACTCCGTGCGGCGGGCCTGCAGGATCTCACGGAATTCCGCGGGCTTAATCAAACCCACAGAATAGACAATGACAATTGCCGCAAGGGTGGCTTGCGGCATGAAGGCAATCAGGGGAGCAAGGAAAAGCATTGTGATGAGCGCCATCGCGGCGGTAACAAGTTCCGCCGCCTGGGAACATGCTCCAGCGAGTCGGTTTACCGCAGTCTGAGTCGTTCCCCCTCCCCCCGGCATCGCTCCGAGCAGGGCGCCGCCGACATTTGCCATTCCGGTCGCCAGCAACTCCCGGTTCGGCTGTGGCCACGGCTCGTCATTCCTGGCGAATGCGCGTCCGGCAGCAATGGTCTCAGTGAAACTCATCAAAGTGATGCCCAAGGCTTCGGGCCAAAGCTGAGACAGCAAAGTGGGCGACGGCGGAGTAAAAGAAGGAAGTCCCCGGGGAATGTGGCCGACCAAATCCACACCATGCGTGCTCAACTGCAGGAGATAAGCAGCGCCAATTCCTGCCGCAACCGCAAGAAGCGGAGCGGGCACCCTGGGCGCGAAGTGCTCGAACCCGATCAATAGCAGAATCATGCAAATGCCGACGGCCAACGTGATCAGTTTTGTTTCAGGAACACTGTGAATCGTAGAAAGCAGGTTCTGGAGGAATGTCCCCCGGGGTATATGGATGCCTAGCAGCTTTGGGAGCTGGTCCAGGACAATTACCACGCCAATCCCGGCCTTAAACCCAGTCAGGACAGGCTGTGAGATGAAATTGGCAACGAAACCGAGCCGCAAGAAGGAAGCGAGCGCCAGCATCGCTCCAACCAACATCGCCAATGTGGCTGACGCAGCCACCAGGGACTCCATGCTCCCGTTCGAGGCGACTTCCTCAACGCTAGCCGCGGTGAGGATGGCGATTGTGGTAGTTGTGCTAACACTCAGGAACCTGGAGGTACCCAGCAAGGCGTAGATAATCATTGGGACAAAGGCCGTGTACAGACCCACCTGAAGCGGCAGGCCAGCAATGCTGGCATAGGCCATCGATTTCGGGATGACCACTGCGGCGGCCGTCAGTCCCGCAATGACGTCCGGCCGTAACCAGCCTTTGTGGTATGAGATCAACCAGTCAGGAAAGCCAAAATATGCGCGATGTTCGATGACTGATGGCATGGTCTCTGGCTATTCTGCCGAA
>DATEJX010000407.1:0-23083 GCA_035277785.1 Candidatus Angelobacter sp.
TGCCGGCTGGATTCAGGGTTCCGGTTTTTGGCGAGCATCAGGAAATCTGGATTCCGCTGGCACAAGATCCGCTGTTCGGAAGCTGGATGCCAAGGCCGGGCGGGCACTGGCTTCAAGTGATCGGGCGGCTCAAGCCTGGGAGATCCATTGCCAGCGTTCAACCGCAAACCAATGCCGTGGCCCAACAACTGGCGACTGAATTTCCTGAACAAAAAGCCGGCTGGGACATGAAGCTTGCTCCACTGCAGGCGGTAATTGTTGGCGAGATTGAAACTCCATTGCTGGTTCTGCTGGGCGCGGTAGGTCTCGTCCTTTTGCTGGCTTGCGTAAACATTGCCAACTTGCTGCTTGCCCGCTCCACATTTCGTATTCGCGAAGTGGCATTGCGGCAGGCGTTCGGGGCTGGCAGGGCAAGAATTGTGAGGCAGTTTCTAACTGAGAGTGCCGTACTGGGATTGGTTGGCGCCGTGCTCGGCGTGGGTATCGCCTACTTCAGCCTGCATGCGCTCAGTTCCCTTCTACCGGCGGATGCACCGGCTGCGCGCCCGGTTCAACTGGATGCATCTGTGCTCGGATTCTCCCTGCTGATTGCGTTGCTGGCAAGCCTTGGCTTTGGATTGGCGCCGGCACTCTTTACTGCACGCACTGATGTACAGGCAAATCTGAAGCAGGGCTCGCTGCAATCCGGCTCAGATCGCGGACGACTACGCCTGCGGGGTTTCCTGACAGGCGCGGAGATTGCTCTGGCCATGGTGATTGTTGTGGCCGCGGGCCTGCTGGTGCGCAGCCTGATCAGGATGACCGAAGTAGATCCCGGCTTTCAGCCCGCGCATCTGCTTAAAGCCGAAGTCTCGCTTCCGCGCTATCAGTACAAGACCCCGCAGCAGTGGAATGCATTTTCTGACACATTGCTTCAGCGCATTCAGGCACAACCGGGTATGGAGAATACGGCCATGGCCGTTCCTCTTCCCATTGCCAACGGCTTGGTAAACCTGACCTTTGTTCTTCCAGATCATGCGCCGCTGCCGACAGGCACATCTGACAGCGCGGACTATGTTTCCGTCAGCCCAAAATACTTCAGCGTCATGGGGATTCCACTGGTTCAAGGCCGGCTCTTTACTGAGGATGAGTCCGCCTCATCTCCGCGCGTAGCACTGATCAGCGAATCATTCGCGCGTCGTTATTTCGCGAATGAAAATCCAGTGGGGAAAAAGATAACATTCGGCTTCCCTCCTGACGGGAACATTACCCGCGAGATTGTGGGTGTTGTGGGCAACGTGCGTGACGTGGGGCTGACGCAGGAGCCCGGCCCGATGATGTACGTTCCTTTTGCCCAGGCGCCATTCTGGGGCGGAGTGCTGGTGGTAAAGAGCAAATTGCCAGCCTCGACCGTAGCAGGAGCAATCCGGCAGGCAGTCGCGTCGATCGATAAAGACCTCCCGGTTACGGATATAGAGACCATGCCGAGCGTTCTTGACGCATCCGTGGCTCAGCCACGTTTTCGGACCTGGCTACTCAGCGCGTTCGGTATGGTGGCATTGCTGCTGGCTGCCGCAGGAGTGTACGGAGTAGTGTCATATTCTGTGGCCAGTCGAACCAGGGAGTTTGGCGTTCGTGCCTCGTTAGGAGCATCTCCGGGTTTGATTGCCAGACTGGTCTTAAAAGAAGGCATCTCCCTTGCTGCTGCAGGTCTGGCTGCCGGATTATGCGCAGCTGTAGTGCTGGGTCGCTTTCTCCGCAGCGAACTTTACGGAGTGGGAGCGTATGATCCGTTAACGTTTGCCGTGAGCATGGCTGTATTGCTGGGGGTGGCGATTGCGGCATGCTATATCCCGGCGCGCAGAGCCATGCGCGTGGATCCCATGGTGGCATTGCGGTATGAGTAAGGACGATTGCCAAAATTGCCAGACATTGAGGATTGGAATCTCGCCGATGTGTTGAATACGATTGTGTCTGCTGAGTGCTGATCGCAGTCTGCTTCAACGCAGCCGCGGGAAGAGCGCGCCGGTTGAATTAGCGTAGGCCGTGTACTGGTCTCCGAATGTGCTCACCATCATTCGCTCTTCCAACCGGCTCTTGATTTTCCATCCCGCGTACACCAACAGCAGGGCAATAAGTCCGCGAACCTGATCTTGAACCAGCGCTGTACCGAGCAAGGCGAGCATCAAGCCCGAATAAATTGGATGACGAACCCACCGATATGGCCCGGAACAAATAAGCTCATGCTCCGACTTGGCCACGACGGCGCTGCTCCAATTGCGGCCAATATGCATCCGCGCCCAGATGGCAAGGCCAAACCCGGCCAGCGCAACCGTAATGCCGAGCAGCGGCAACCACTCAGAACTGGGCAGCATGCGGCGATGAAGCCATTTCCAGGGAAGATCAAAAAATATCAGCAGAAACCCCGCACCCACCAAAACCCGATGCAGAAGGTAACTCAGGCTGGATTCGCGACGCTCGGCTTTCTTGATACGGATCGCCCACAACAACCAGAGGACGTAAAAGCCGACCCACAGAGCATCGCAGATGCGCATGGGAGACATGGATAGAAGTACGTTTAGCACAGGTTATCCCGCATCTATCGTGGGAACGTGGATCATCAGGTCCAGCTGCGATGGTATCGGGCTGCCATAGTGTGTGGCGGGGATGTACCTGAATTCGCGAACGGCCGCGAGCAGTTTTCGTTGAATTGCCGCACTTACCTCGCCACCGACGATCCGCGCGTCAGCCACATGACCATCGGTATCGATAGTAACTTCCACTGTGACCAGTTGCTCAAAATGAGGTGGAACTTCAGCGGCTGAGATGTGAGGGAGCTCTCCAGCCGTGTGAATGGCGAGTCTATAGTCGTCCGAGCGGAAGCCATAGAACTGGCTGACCCTGATGCTGTCGATCATCCCCGCTGTCGCACTCTGCGCGTGCTCACGCAAGACCTTTAAGGCCTTTCCTGTTATGGCGGTTCCATTCGACGCAACGCGCGACTGCCTCTGGGCCCGATGCGGGAGGAGCGGAGCCATACTCGCGGACCTGGCGCGTGGTGGATTGTAAGAGAGATGAACAGCGCCTGAAATGATCTGCGCCGTCTCATACTGCGGAGGCACAAAATGGACGGCTGTCGCATGCCGAAGCGCAATGATTAGGGCCAGCGCCGCCAAATGTGTCGCAAGTGACAGGCCAAACAGCGCCCAGCCAGGGACCGGACGGTTGGAAAGAAGGATCTGGCGCTGATATGACATGCCGTTCTGGCCTTAATACAATCGACGCGCAGGCACAGAATACGGTAGCACAGCTAATGTTGTGATAGTTGTGCCAATCGGCTTAAGGTAGCCAAAGAAAAGGCAGCCGAGGATCAGGGCTTCTCGTCGTTCCCACTCTTGCTGGAAGAGTATGGCAACATCTCATCAAGATAGGCAAGGTAAGCCTGAATGAGCCGGTAAGTATCGTAATAATCATCCGGATGAAGAGCCTGCAGTTGGTCGGCCGGGCTGTGAAGGACTCGCAGCGTATCCTGGGTAATCGAGTGGATGGTGATTCTGGGTATGTGCTTGCCGGCAAACGATTCAGAATCGGTTGATCCCACTCTCTCCACATCCACTTCGCCGACAGGCAGCTTCATGGATGCTGATACAACAAGGAGTGCGTGCAACAAGTTCTTGTCCGCGCGATGCGCCCAGACTTTGGTGAACGAGAGGCCCAGCGTATCCATGTTGACCATCGCCCTGGTCCTGGCAATTTCGTCTTGTGACATGTGATGGGCAAAAAAATCGGAGCCCAGCAGCCCTTCTTCCTCTCCCGTGAAGTCAATAAAGACAAAAGTATGGTGCCTCTTTATCGAGGCGAGCCCCTCATAGAGCGAAGGGAGTAGCGAGGCGCCACTCCAGTTATCAATGGTTCCGGTCCCGGCGCTTACCTTGTCATAATGCGCACCTACAATAATCTCGTCCTCGGTCTCGCCCGGCAGTCGACAGATTACGTTGGGAGTGCTTACGTGCTTCACCGGCTGTTCCGTCATTGCTGGGCCACATCCCGCGGCGGCAAAGATCTCCTTGATCTTTTCTTCACGCTGCTGGTTCTTCGGAAGACTTTGCCTTATGCGTTCCAGGATGATGGTCTTGTCCATCACGGAGAATTTGAGTTGCTGCCCAAATGCAGGCCCAGCCGGCAGGAAAAGCAAGAACACCCAACTTAAACTCCGAAAACTAAATCGCATCGAAGATAAATTTCTTCCCTTCGGCACGGATGTAAGCCCAGGGAACATTGGGATCATGGGTGAACATGGTGAGCCACTGCCCGGGAATTGACTGCGCATAGTACTTCTTCCGGTTCTCAATCGACTCCAAAGGAAACAGGTCATAGGCCATTACCCAGGTCGGATCCAGGTGCCAGGTGGTTGGGATAAGGTCAGCAATGTAACAGGCAGTCTTGCCCCCGCTGCGCACGAAAACAGCCCACATGCTGCGGGTGTGTCCGGGATAAACAGCCACGGAGATGCCGGGCAAAATTTCATGGTCGCCCTCAAGCAGCGCCATCTGTCCGGAACGAATCAGCGGGTCATAGTTGTCACTGATATAGCTGACGCGGTCGCGGTCGAGCTGTCGTGATCCGTGTTCCCACTCGCCTTTCGGGGCGTAATACTTCGCCTTGGGAAACGTTGCCACAGCGTCGCCATTGCGATAAACGGTATTCCAGCCACAATGGTCGAAATGCAGATGGGAGTTGATGACCACATCAATATCTTCCGGGGCCGCTCCTGCCTGGTGCAGGCTATCCAGCAGCTTCTCCTGCGGAAGGAAGAAGCTCTTGGTTTTTTCAGCGAGCTTGTTGCCGATGCCGGTTTCGATCAGCACTGTTTGCTTTCCGGTGCGGACCAGCACGGAATTACAGCTCACGGTGATGCGGTTTTCGTGATCGGCTTTTACCTTGCGCTGCCAGAGCAACTTGGGCACAACTCCAAAGAACGCACCACCATCGGCCACGTAGGTGCCATCGCTGATGGCAGATAGCTCAAAGTCTCCCAGGCTGATTTTTTTGATCACTGCTGTGCTGGTTCTCCAAGAAGTTCATGGTGGAAGTAATTCCTGATCCGATTGAAAAGATGCGCGCGCGCAGCTTGTCCTGCGATGGCGTGCGTTTTCCGCGGATAGATCTGCAAGTCAAACTGCTTACCGGCGTTGATCAGGGCGTTGATCATCTGCATGGTGTTTTGCATGTGCACATTATCATCGCTGGTTCCGTGCACTTCCAGGAGATGACCATGAAGCTGCGCAGCGAAGTTGACGGGAGAGCTCTTTTTGTACGCGGCCTCATCCTGCGGAAGGAGGCCTTCATAGCGCTCCGTGTAGATGGAGTCGTAGTCGTGCCAGTCAGTAACCGGCGCAACGGCAAGTCCGGCCTTGAAACGGTCTGAGTGCGTCAGGGCGTACAGCGTCATGTAACCGCCGTAGCTCCAGCCCCACCAGCCCAATCGCGTTCCATCAAGCTGAGGAAATTTCTGCAGAGCCTGATCAATGGACGCGAGCTGATCTTTGAGTTCCACTTCGCCGAAGTTGTGGCGCAGCACTGCTGCAAACTTCTTGCCGCGTGCTCCCATGCCTCGATTATCTACGACAAGGACGGCAATGCCGTCGCGCATCAGGATTTCATTGAAAAGGAAATTGGCGCCGCCCCAGGCATCGCGTACGGACTGGCCGTGCGGTCCTCCGTAAGGGTTGTTGAGCAGCGGTATCTTCTTGCCCTCACTGTTCGGAGGCAGGAAAAGTTGGCCATGCAGCACGGTGCCATCTTCAGCTTTGAAATCCACGAACTGTGGCGCAACCAGCTTGTACGGATCAATGGAGTGGGATTTCCAGAACACATTGCAGTCACCACCGGTGCGGCAGAAAGCGAGTTGCGGCGGCGTCATGGTGGCAGAGAAATGGTCAACGTAATACTGACCATTTGGAGCAAAGCTGGCCTGGTGTGTTCCGGGCTGGGCCTTGGTGAGCACCTGAAAGTTGCTGCCATCAAGCTTCACGCTGCAGAGATGGCGCTGGCGAGCGTCGTCTACGTTGGTAGTAACAAACAGTGTGCCGCTGTTCTCGTCAATTCCGTCGATATCAAACACTTCAAAATCGCCCTTGGTAATCTGGCTCCGCAGTTTCGCTTCAGCGGCAAGCGGATTGTTTTTGTCAAACTCGTAAAGATAAAGGTGGGTGTGACCGTCGCGCCAGCTTGGCCAGATGAATTTATCGCCACTCTTCAGGATTTTGAAATTGTTGTCAATCTCAATCCAGGCATCATCCTTTTCGCTGAGCACCAGTTTGGATTTGCCGCTATCGGCGTTAATGAAATACAAATCAAGCTGGTCTTGTGCGCGGTTCAGCAGCATGGCCCAGATTACGTTGTTATTGACCCATCCAAACCGCGGAACATAGACGTCCTTGCTGTTTCCCAATGTGATCCATTTCACATTGCCACCCGAGGAGCCCGCTACGCCAAGGCGAACTTCAGGGTTGGGGTCGCCCACTTTGGGGTAGGTTTCAGGCGACACAGTAGGATGGTGGGGAATGAAATCAACAATGGGATAACGAGGGACCTTCGTCTCATTCATTTGCAGCATGACAATCCGGCGATCATCGGGCGACCAGAAGTAGTTGCTGCGCACATCGAGTTCTTCCGAATAAACCCAATCCACTTCACCGTTGAGGATGTTAGGGTCCGTATCCGCGGTGATGGCTTTGGGAGTGCCGCCATCCACGGCACGCACCATGAGGTTGTGGTTCAGCACGTAAGAGAGACGTTTGCCATCGTGCGAGAACTTGGGATCGCCGGCATCATCGCCCTGAGAGCTGAGTGGGACCGCTTTGCCACCGGCCAAGGTGTAATACCAGAGCTGGCCATTTGCGTCGAAGAGTATATGTTGCGAGTCGGGCGACCAGTGATAACCCGCCACCTGGTAGCGCGCGCGGTTATCGCGCTCACGGTCATCTTTATTCTTGCTGGGCGGTGGGGTCATGGAAGCGATTTTGTCTGAGGCGACCAGCACCGCGGGCTTTCCGGTGGCCACGTCAATGTAGTAAAGATCAGCTTTACCCCCGTTCTCAGCGTTGCCGGAGACCTCCTCGTGGAGTACATAGGAAACTTTCTTGCCGTCGGGACTCCACTCAATTGTGTCCGGAGCGCGGCCGGTAACGCCGTTGGGCGCGTAAATGGATTCAATGGTCAGCTCCTGGGCAGACAGAACTGAAGCGGCAAAGGTGACGAGGAAAACAACAAGAACGAGCCTTTTCACAGGCGGTCTCCAACGGTGAAATGAAAATATGAAACCGAGAAGTGTACACGAAAAGAAGATCTTAATTGATCGGCTTGAAAGGCCGACTCAGGCGGATAAGTTTGTTCAGCTCCGACGGTTTGCATTCACGGAGCCGTTGCGGCTGGTCAAGAAACAGCAGCCATTAGCTAATTAATTGCCCGGGCCGACGCCAGCATCTCAGCGGCGCGAGCGCGTACTCGGATGTCCTCGGTAAAGTTTGTCCAGCGCACGGTACCTGTGCGGTCTACCAGGAATTCCGCCGGACGCGAAATGTCATGTCCATCCGGCCCGCCCTTTGGATGCAGCAAATTGTAGCGACGAATCGCTGTTGCCTCAGGATCCGAAAGCAGAGTGAACGAATACCCGGCTTTGCGGGCAAGGTCCAGCGAAACTCCCGGTTCATCGACGCTGATAGCAACGGGACGTATACCGGCCTGCTGGAACTCCGGGAGTTGTTTCTGTATGCCTCGTAACTCGAGGTTGCAGAAAGGTCACCAATATCCGCGATAGAAAACTAACAGCACAGCCTTTGGCTGCGGGCCGGTCTTCCCGGAATTGACAGGAGCTGCCAGTATCTGGGCCAGTGATACTGGTTGTCCACTGGTGTCTTTCAGTTCAAAATCCGGAGCCTTCTGGCCTACTTGGGGAGCAGCCTTGGCATCAGGTATGTGCCGCGAAGCGTAATACGCAAACAGTGAAAACAGAAACAGGACGGTAGAGAGAACCGTAAGCGTCCAGCCTGCCGCTTTCCCACGATAAATCCCCGGCTGCCGCATAGCGAGGAGTAGTCCTCTGATGAAGAACACAACGGCCACTGCACCTAGGAGTAGATTGAGCCAAGGTATTGCTTGTTGACCGGGAATTTGGGCGAAGAACGGCACAGCTCCGATCAGAAATGCCAGTACCAGAAACAGGGCTCCTAACCAGAGGGACCGATTTGCACGCTGATTTGGCATTGAGAACTCCCGGGCGATTTTACCAGAGCCGCACGAGTTTGCAGACTTGAAGTGCAAGCCGATAGGAGCCTTCGCCCCTGGCTGCCTACGAGGAGCAGAATCTCTCAATGGCAATGGATCGGCATCCAACATACGAGGCCATGCAAGCGACCCTACCTACAGAAGCCCCACATCAGCAGCTCTCCTGGTTGAAAAAAAGAGCCGTCATATCGAGTCTTGCAATTCTGCTCGCGTGTCTGGGCGCTCTGGTTTTTGTATTCGCGGCAAAGTGGCCATTTACCCGCACCGCCATGATCAAAAGGCTGGAGAGGGCCTCTTCGGCGCGTGTCGAGATTGGGTCTTTCAGCAGCACTTATTTCCCACCGGGCTGCGTGGCATCGGATGTCATCTTCCATGCTGCGCCGCCAGAATCCAAGCCTCACCGTGATTCAACGCCTGTAATCAGCATTAAAAAAGTCGTGATCGAAAGCAGCTACCACGGGCTGTTCTCCAGTCCGAAGCGAATCCAGAGGATTATTGCCGATGGGGCGCACATCCATGTGCCATCGGGTGGCGCGAATCTCCAATCCAGGCGTAATGGCGATGAGACATCTCTCATCATCCAGGCTTTCCACATTCAGAATGCGGTTGTGGAAGTGGACGGAAATGATCAAGGAAAGGAGCCGCTAACCTTCTTCGTTCGTGAAGCGCTGTTTAGAGATCTTGCGAGCGGCCGGGTTGTTCCGTTCACTATGTCACTACGCAATCCTTTACCACCTGCCGACCTGAAAATCCAAGGCTGGATTGGTCCCTGGCGAGATGAGAGAGGCAGTGTGCGCAGTACGGCGATCTCCGGCTCTGCCCAATTGCAACATGGCAATCTATCAGTTTTCAAGAGCCTCGCCGGCAGTCTCTCTGCGCAGGTAAATTTCTCCGGCACTCTTGCCAGACTACAAGTGTCAGGAGAAACGCAATCGCCGGATTTTCAAGTAAGGGAGAGTAGGCACAGAGTACCTTTGACTACGAAATTCCGCGGAATAGTAGATCTCAACAGCGGAGACGTTCTTCTCCCCTCACTACGCGCTTTGTTAGGTAAAACTCGTCTCAATGCCGCCGCGGAGATTACCGGATTCCCCAAGCGGGTAAAGCTCGATGTAGAACAAGGCGAAGGCCAGGTCCAGGATCTGATCTTGCTGTTCTCCAGTGCGCCGCGTCCGGTAATGACCGGGCCGATTCGATTTCAAACCAGCATTGTCTTGCCGCCGGAGAAGCGTCCATTCAAACAGCGGGTTCAGCTAACTGGAGCTTTCAATATTGGCCCGGCGCGCTTTACTTCACCCGTGACACGCTCTCATGTTGATCAACTGAGCGAACGGGCGCGCGGCGAAAAAGACAAGAACGGAGCGCAGGATGAACAAGTACTGTCAGATCTCAAGGGACGTGTAAGCCTGCAGGACGGGGTATCACATTTTTCCAGCGTTTCTTTCTTTGTTCCAGGGGCCAGTGCAATGATGCATGGCACGTACAATCTGATGGACAAACGTGTAAGCTTCCACGGCAAAATGCGCATGGAGGCAACTGTTTCTAAAGCCACCACTGGGGCAAAGTCGTTCTTCTTGAAACTGCTTGATCCTTTTTTCAAAAAGAAGAACGCGGGCGCCGAGGTGCCGGTCTCAATGCAGGGCACTTACGGCCACACACATTTTCTGCCGGATTGAAATGAACCACTAGGGAACGGTGATTGGCGCATTCGCTGTGCCGATCTGATTTGTAGTTCGGTCAATTACGGCCAGTCGCAATGTATAAGTGCCGGGCTTCAGGTCAATTTCCTGTTTGCAGGGAAAATACTGGCTCATCAATTGCTTGTAAACATCTGGTTTCAAGCCAGCGTTTTGCATCACCTCTTTGGCCATAGTCGGCTTTTCTTTGTCTTTACCGTAAGCCCACACCACACATCCCACTTTCGCATGCTCCAGGCCATCTGAACTGTGCTCAAACGATACTGTGTGAGGGTCAATGGCAAAGTTGACCACAACTTTCTTGTTCTTTTCTGATGGTGGAAGCACACCGGCCTGGAAACGCACGGCGGTATAGGAAGGGGTATCAAATTCCATAGCCCGGCTAACGGTTTCAGCCAGCTTATCGGTTTCGTCCTTATTCTCTTTTTCAGGGTCGACGGCGTAATAGCCGAGACGATAGCGCAGTTTTACTCCGGGCCGGTCAGTCTTCACCCGAATGGAACGGAACTCCCCATCCCATTTTTTGTTACTTGGATAGTATTCCAGAGTGTAGTAAGTCGAGCCGTCGTCGATGCTGGTGCGCATGCTGACAGCCAGATCATTGCGATTGATAAATGCCTCTCCACCCGTCCAAGCCGCAACATCATTCATGGTATGTTGGGCCGCAAGGTGACTGTCGCGCCCGAGAGCTCCGGCGTCAACTGGATAAACCGCAACCTGAGCATCCATCAACGCGTCTGCAACTTTTCGTACCAAGGCAGCATAGCTTGTGAAAGGTGCGCTCTTCTGCAGAATTTCGAATGTAGATGACCCGACCACAGCTTCCGCGCTGGGTAAATCCTGTGCGCTCATGCTGCTTCTCAACGTAGTTTCCGGGAATAGACTGAGAGGGAAACTTTCAGAGAGCCAGATCAGGTTTTTCCTGCCAGGGTAACCTTTCAGGATTTTCGCCAGCACATTCAGCTGGTTCAATGTGGTCTCAATATCTCTCTCATTGGTGTGGTAATTGCCTTCATTGCTGAATGCCGAGGCACGTGATTCAACGCTCTCGGTCTGATTAGACTGCACCGGTGGCTTGTAATGCTGCACAGATTCCTTGAGGGCTGCGCCGTCAGTTGTAAAGTCATGGAGCAGCTTCACCTGGCTCTGCAAGGCAAAAATAGCCAACGGTTGCGCGAGTTGACCCGAGCCCAGGAATTTTACTAACTGGTCCTGGGCGTACGCGTGGGCCGTGAGATCTCCGTTTACCGAATCAAAGAGAATTACATTCAAGCTGCCGGATTTGAACTGTGGCGCGTTGCTGACCACATTGGGGGCTAACCTGGGCGGCGGAAGGACCTCAGCTTCACCCGGATGATGGAATGTGAAGTCACTGATTTTCTGCTGCGTCCCGTTCTCCAGAACCGCAAAGTCCTGTGATCGCAGATCTTTCACCGGCTGTCCCTTGTTATCTGTGGCGACTACATCCACTACAACTAACCGTGTGTTGGCACGCAAAACTGTCTGTGATTGGTAGACGCCCTCCTGTGAGTTTTGCGCGATTATGTAGTCCCTGGGTGAAAGAGCGCACAGGAGAGCGAATACAAATAAAGATGCGAGATACTTCAGCGTCAGTGCAAAACGCATATCGAATCCTCCTCGGGCTGGGCGCCGGGCAGGCAAGCTACAAAGATTCTACTTCTGTCCTGAAAAAATCACATCTAATAATCAAGCACTACTTCACAACCACTGGCGTACTAAGCGTGCCAATTAGATTTGTAGTGCGGTCAAGAATGCCGATGCGGAACGTATAGTTTCCCGGCTTGACGTCCAGTGCCCGCTGGCATGGAAAATAACTTTTCATCATCTGCTCATACTGTTCCGCGTTGAGCGCTGCGTCGTAAGTGCCTTCGGAGCGAATTGGATCACCTTTATGAGGATAAGCCCACACGACGCAGTTCACATGAGCATGCTGTAGGCCATCGTTACCAGTTTCAAATGCGAGACTATGTGGGTCGATACCAACATTCACTATCGCGCGATTTTGTGTCTTGGCAGATGGAGGAATAACGGCCGCCTGGAATGATACCGCTGTGAGTGTGGGCGCGTTAATGTCCAGGGCTTTGCTGAATTCGTCTGAGACAGTGCCGAGCGAGTAGGTTGTAAGCGGGCTGTCGCCATAGTAGCCGTCACGGTATTGCAGCTTTACTCCCGGGCGGTCCAGCTTAACCTTGATGTGGCGGAATTTATTGTCCCACTTTTTGTTCCTGGGATAATACTCCAACGTGTAGTAAACAGAGCCGTCGTCCAGACTTGCGCGAATTCCCGTGTCCAGGTCATTGCGATTAAAAAATGTTTTACCTCCGGTGCGCTGGGCCATACTGGACATAGCGGTTTGAGCGGAGAATTGATCGTCTTTAGATACACCGGCAGCGCTAATGGGATAAAGGGCTACCTGGGCGGCCATGAGATCGTCAGCAATTTTTTCTACCAGTGGAGAATAATCCTCGACGATCAGGGCCTGGTCGCCCATTAGTGAATCGGGATAGAGGCTCAAAGGAAAGCCCTCAGAGATCCAGATCAGATTCTTGCGTCCACGATATCCCGCGAGAGCTTGTGCCAGGAACGTCATTCCCCGAAAAGCGGCGACGCGTCCCTGAGGAATATTTCTGAAGGTTCCGCGCTGGCTGAACGGCGACGCCGCAGCTTCAACCGTGGCCAGGTGTGCCACCGGAATCCCTCGGTAATGGGCCACCGCATCGCGGAGTTCCTTCGGGTCAGTAGTAAAGTCATGCAAGAGCCGCAGATTGTTCTCGAGCGCGTAGACAGCGGTCGGCTGCATTTTCGGGCTACTTTCCAGGTACTTGACCAGTAGCTCTTGCGCGTAGGCATGATTCGAGAAATCAGTATTGATTGCGTCAAGCAGAATTACATTAAGCGCGCTGTTTCCGCTATAAGCGGGCGAGTTGGACAATACATTAGTCGATGGACGCTGGGATGGAGCAATATTCGCAGGCTGGTGGAAGCTGAAGTCGGCCATTGTTTGCTCTACCCCGTTTTCTGTAACCGTAAAATCTTCCCCCTTGAGCCCTGTGACGGGTGCGCCTTTGTCGTCAGTCGCCACCACATCGAGCACCACGAGGCGAGTGGTGGAGCGATACACGGGCTTAGGCGCCTGATTTTGGGCAGGCTGCTGCGCCGCAAGTGGCAAAGACAGAATGCCCATCATAAGCGAGACTGTAGGAGCATTTTTTCGAAAGCAAAACAACCTCATACCTGAGTCTCCGGAAATGCGCCCACACTATAGCAAAGAATCCGCGAGCTTCCCTTTCTAAAAGGCAGGTACAGGCAGCGTTTTATAAACAAATTCTTAATCTTACCGGCGCTGGGCCTGGCCGGTATGGCCTTCCAGAGCGGAGGCAAACTGGCCGAGAGCCTGATTGGAAATTCGGGTAATTGCCGGGCTTGAGTCATTGTGATCAGCTCCCGCAATCGCCACGAACTGCTTGGGCTCGTTTGCCAGCTCGAAGAGCTTTTGTCCGTGCCACAACCCGATAACGCCATCTTTCGTTCCGTGCATGATCAGCACCGGGCAATGAACATGCCTGATTCGCTTGTAGTTGGTGAATTTATCGAAGGGCAGTAGTGGTATGCGTGTGAGCACGCGGTAGGCAGAGAGAAATGGGCTCTGCAGAACCAGCCCGGCAGCGGGTCGTCTGGTGGCGAGTTGCACAGCGGGACCTGTGCCTACCGAGCGCCCGAAGATGATGATCCGATCCGGGGGCGCGCCGAGATTCAGAGCCAGGAAATCATAAGCAGCGCTTTCATCTGCATAGGCGGCTTTCTCCCCTGGCTTACCTTCGCTGGTGCCGTAGCCTTCATAATCATAGGCGAACACACTGAAGCCTGCCTGACGCATGTCCTCCAGCCACTCACGAATGTCGCCCAGGTCTTCAGCGTTGCCATGGCTGACCAGCAGAGTGAAATGTGCATCAGGGTTGGGAAGGTACACGGCCGAGACCTTTTTACCGTTGCCGCTGATGAGTTTGATTATTCCTGGATTGTCAGCGTAAGAGGACCGGTGTGGCTGAAAAATGATGCTGTCAGAAGCCACGAAAGCGTAAACGCACACCGCGATGTAGACAAGCAGGAGCGCCAAAAACATTTTTTTGAAAGCAGTTATCACCGGGTTCGCACAGCAGAACGCTGCGAGACAACCATTCTTGCACCAGCTAATTTGGCCGTCAGCACATATTGGACGCCTTACTGATCAGCTTGCAAGACGCAGTTCGTCTTTATTGCACCTCAACAAAAGACTAAGCTCCCACGGCGCCGTCCGAGCCGAGAGGCAGGAAATACTGGGTGCCACGGATGGGCTCGCTGACGCGCCGAAGCAGCTCCTGCAGGTCAGTGTGGCGCTCCACAAAATCAATCTCGTTGGTGTTCACTACCAATAGGTCAGACGAGGTGTAATGGAAAAAGAAATGCTCATAAGCTTTGACTACTTCTTCAATGTAGTCATCGCTGACTGAAGTTTCACTGTGGGAACCTTTTTTGCGCAGTCGCTTCTTCAGGACCTCCGGCGAGGCCTGCAGGTAAATGACCAGATCGGGGACCGGGAGCTGGTCGTGAAAATGGTGATAGTAGCGGTTGTAAATATCCAATTCCTGGTCAGTCAAATTGATGTAGGCGAAGATTTTATCTTTTTCAAAAATGTAGTCGGCCACGATCAGCTTCTGTGAAGCGCCGCCCACCTCCAGCTTTTGCAACTGTTCGAAACGCCGAATCATGAAAGCAAACTGGGTCTGGAAGGCGGCACCGCGCTCTCCTTCATAGAAGGAGCCAAGGAATGCATTGTCTTCCGGTTCAATCACGCGCTGGGCATTCAGCCGGTCAGCAATAATGTTGGCCAGCGTGCTCTTGCCCACGCGGATGGGGCCTTCAATGGCGATATAACGGGGTGGTTCAAAAAGCTTGGCCATGGATTACGGTCAGGGCTGACTCAGCGCAGGATATATCGGCAACGTCTCGCTGGCAATCCACAAAACCGTGGATGTCTGTGGAAACGTGAAAAGCATTTGGAAATCAGTATCTTCAATTTCAAATTAGAATTTGAGAGAGGATGCTCCTTCCCATCACACTCGTAGCCGCGGCGGCAGCCGGATACGCCGGATATTCCAGCATGGCCCCGGAATCGCAGCTTTATGGCCGCACTTTGACTCATGGCAGTGATCCAGGCCAGATGGTGCTCACGTATGACGATGGCCCGAACGATCCGCACACGCAAAAGTTGCTGGATTTACTGGCCGAGCACCAGGCCAAAGCCACGTTCTTCCTGATAGGCAGGTATGTTCGGCAACGCCCTGATCTGGTACGGGCGATCCGCTCAGCAGGACATGTGATTGGCAATCACACAGAAACGCATCCCAATTTGATCTTTACCTCTGCTGGACAGGTCACAAAAGAACTTGAAAGCTGTAGCAAGGCTTTACAGGACGTCACTGGAGAAGAGACTCGCTGGTTTCGGCCGCCCTTCGGAGGCAGACGTCCGGAGGTCCTGCGGATTGCGCGGCGGTTGGGCCTTGAACCGGTCATGTGGTCAGTGACAGGATATGACTGGAATGCTCAGTCGAATGCGGCCATTGTGAACAAAGTCGTAAGGCAGGTGGAAGGGCGCAGGCGCAAACGCGCGGAGATTATTCTGCTTCACGACGGCGGGCACCGCAGCTTTGGCGCGGACCGGCACTTTACCATTGAAGCTACTCGTGAGCTGCTCAAGAAGTACTCAGCCGAAAAGAAGTTTGTTTCCGTTGCTGAACTTGTGAGTGCGTGATCTTTCGTACTCCCTGGAAGGACCTGCAGGCGCACGAGGCTGGGAAACGCCTTCCTCTTGCGGGTTAAAATAGCCCGATCACGGTGTTATCCATGGAGTTCCAATGAGAATTCGCCTGAGCTCTGCAGGCGTCGCACTTCTATTTTTGACTCTTACGGCCATGAGCCTTGAGGGAAATCTAGCCTCTTTAATTCCACCTCCTGCCGGGGCAAAAGTCGCCATTGTAGTTTTCGAAGACCTTGAATGGCCCGACTGTGCAACGGCGCATCCGATTCTGGCTGCTGCCGCAAAGACGCATAATGTTCCGCTGGTGATCCATGACTTTCCGCTGCCACGACACACCTGGTCGTTTCAGGCCGCTGTGAATGCGCGTTTTTTTGAGAGTCAACAGCAGAAACTTGGGGATGAATTCAGGGGTTATATCTTCCAGAACCAAAAGCTGATCGGTGACGAGGCTGCGCTCCGGCAATTCACAGCCAAATTCGCTCAAGAGAAGCAGGTTACGCTGCCCGCTGTCCTCGATCCCGATGGCAAGCTGGCGGAAGCGGTAACGGCAGATTTTCGTCTTGGGCAGCGAATTGGACTGGAACACACGCCCACAGTTTTCGTGGTCAGGGGCAGCGGAGCAGCAATTCCGTTTGTGGAAACAATTGACCGGCATAAGCTGGACCGAGCGATTGAGGACTTCGAGAAAAAAGCAGGTCCCGCCGTTCAGCCAAGGCCGGCCGACAGCAAACGAAGATAGTTGGACTTTGTTATTCTTTATTGCTTTGGAGATGAAATGATCCGTTTTCGCAATGTTGCATTTTCTCTTGTGGCAACTCTTACGCTGGCGGCTGCGTGCTCAGCCGCTGACGGTTCCATGCTGAAAACGCCTCCGGGTGCGAAGGTGGCCGTGGAAGTGTTTGAGGATCTGGAGTGCCCTGATTGCGCACGCTGGTATCCCGTGTTTTTCGAAGTGGCCAACGCGCACAAAGTCCCGGTGGTGCTGCACGATTTTCCGCTGCCGATGCATCCGTGGTCCTTTGACGCAGCTGTGTACGCCCGTTTCTTTGACACCAAGTCACAAAAGCTGGGAGAAGACTTTCGCGGCTACATCTACAAGAACCAGCCCAGCATCAATAAAGGCAACCTGCAACAGTGGATACAGAAATTTGCCGACGAAAACAAAGTTCCTCTTCCCTTTGCCGTTGATCCCGAAGGGAAGCTTAAAGCGCTAATCATGGCCGATCGAGATCTGGGTTCGCGCGCCGGCCTGCAGCACACCCCAACCATATTCGTAGTGGGCCATGGTGGACCGCCGAGTCCTTACACCGAGATCCAGGAGGTCCAGGACATGGAGCAGAACAAGGCCATGCTGGGCCAGGCAATTGACGATATGGAAAAGAAAGTAGGACCTGTGGCCGCTCCCAAGCCCACCAAGACTCGTACGCAAAAGAAAAAGGCTTCCTGAGCTGATACGGAGCGAAGATCAAAAAATGGAGCAGCCGCATGGTATTCTTCGCGCTGCTCCATTTGCTTGTTGGCTTTGGATTAATTCAGTTTCTTCAACTCAGCTACCAGTTCTTCATAATCGGGTTCCTGGCCAAGTTCATAGATTTTGGCAAAGACAATCTTGCCGGCTTTATTCACAATGAAGACCGACCGATCATTAATGCCGGGCAGCGGCTCTCCCAGTCTCTGGATGCCGAATTTCTGTGCTGTGCCTCCGTGCGGCCAGTAATCGCTGGCCAGAGGATAATCGAGCCATCCAATGGATTTTTCCTGCCACGCAAGGTGACTGTAAATTGAGTCCGGGCTGATGCCCACGACCTGGGCATCGTAGTCGGCGAACTGCTTGAGATACCTGCTGTACGCCGACATTTCATTCGTTCAAGTCGGACTCCAGTCCAGCGGATAAAACGCCAGGACTATGTTTTTCTTGCCCAGCAATTCGCTGAGTTTGAATTTATGCCTCTGTTTGCCGGTACACGCCGGCAACTCAAAGTCGGGGACAACATCGCCTGCTTTCAATGCGGGCATTCAAACCTCCAGATGGGCTGGTTGAACAAGCTGCTCTGTTGAAGTACCGTGACCTTTTCCCAAACAATGCAAATTAATGATTTTATCAGCGGTGACAGACGGAAGGGCAACGTTCTGCGGGTACTTGATGAAAACGGCAAGAACTGCGTAATGTAGGAGATGGCAGGCCGCATGTCTCTGGAAGGCTAGACTATGAAGATCAGTGACACGCGGGATCAGCGAGAGCAAAGCAAACAGCAGCTTCCCGGCCGCATCCAATTCGGTCGAGGTCTCCAGCCTGCCTTTGCGAAAGAAAATCAGCAGGAGCGTACATGCTCGGATTCAGCAGTTACAATTTTCAGCACTTCTCCAGAGAAATTCTGCAAGAGCACTCCTCGCAGGCAGCGTTTGCAGGACCTGAGCCGGGGGAGCGGGTACCCGATTTCAAAGCAGATACTTTGGATGGCGAACGAGTTCGGCTGAGCGACTTTCATGGTAAGAAAAACGTGCTGCTGGTGTTTGGGTCTGCCACCTGCCCTATGACTGCAGCTTCAATCGGCGGAATCAACGAGTTGTATGACCGGTTTCGCGGCGATGATGTTGAATTTCTCTTCGTCTACGTTCGTGAGGCGCATCCGGGTGAGCGGATTCCGGCGCATCGTTCCATGCGCAGCAAGATGAATGCGGCCAGGCAGCTCAGGGAAGAAGAAGAAATCCTGATGCCGATTGTGGTGGATGACACGCACGGCAGCATTCACCGCAAATTTGCCAAGCTGCCGAATCCCGCATTTCTCATCGACAAATCAGGACGCGTGGCCTTCCGTTGCAAATGGGCCAAGCCGGACGAACTGGCTTCCGCCATTGAGGAGCTGCTGGAAATCCAGCATGAACGCGGCGTCGATCACGCCGTAGTGAACGGCGGTCAGGACCTTTCCATGCCGCATTCTTATACTGTGCTCTATTCCTACCGAGCCCTCGAGCGCGGAGGTGAAGATTCGCTTGAGGACTTCCGTGAGTCTCTGGGTTTACCGGGACAGATTGCGCTGGCAGCATCACGGCTGGCCCGACCTCTGTTGGGCAGTCCGGGACGCTGGCTGGCTCTGAGTGCGCTGACCGCTGCAGTCCTTGCTGGTGGGCTCTATGCCGGCTTCGAACTGAGAAAGCGCCGCCTTGGCACTCGCAGGAATCCTTACCGCGCTTACGAGAGACAGAAAGTACGCGATACGGAAACCGGCACTGACTACGGAGCCGTAGGAATTTAGTGGGATTTGGTAAGTGGGTAATTTGGTAATTGAGTAATTGTGCTCGGCGACTTTGGGTTTCAATTACCCATTTACCAAATTACTCAATTACCAAATTTGTCAGGCCGCAAAAGTATTTCCTCAAGCGCTGAATGCATGTCCCGCTGCTTCCACGGTTCTGCCTATATCTCCATCCGTGTGTGCGGCGCTGACGAATAAGGCTTCATACTGTGAAGGTGGAAGATAGATTCCCCGGTCGAGCATGGCCCGGTAGAATCCAGCAAATGCCTGGGTATCGGACTTTGAAGCCGAATCCCAGGCCGTCACCTCTCCTGGCTGGAAGAACCACGTCAGCATTGAGCCCACACGATTCGCACTGAGCGGCACACCATGCTGTTCGGCTTTGGCCAGAACACCGTCAGCCAGAGCAGAAGCTTGCGTCTCCAGCTGCGTGTAGATCTCCGGATGGGCCCGAAGATGTCGCACGGTGGCCAGGCCGGCCGCCATCGCCAGCGGATTTCCAGAGAGCGTTCCCGCCTGATACACAGGCCCCACTGGCGCAACCATATCCATAATGTCCTTGCGTCCGCCGTAGGCGCCTACAGGGAGACCGCCGCCAATGATCTTGCCCAGAGTGGTCATATCTGGCTGGATGCCATAAAGTTCCTGAGCTCCGCCGTAGGCCACACGAAAACCGGTCATGACTTCATCGAAGATGAGCAGCGCGCCATGCTGTTGTGTAATTTTCCGCAGGAATTTCAGGTAGCCTTCACGCGGCGGGACACAACCCATGTTGCCCACCACGGGCTCCACAATCACGCAGGCAATCTGATCTCTAAATCTGGTGAATGCCTCCTCCAGCGTTTGCTGGTTGTTGAAGGGCAGCGCCAATGTGAATTGTGCCTGTTCTGGCAGCACTCCCGCTGATCCAGGAATTCCCAGAGTGGCCACACCGGAGCCGGCCTTCACCAGCAGAGAATCAGCGTGACCGTGATAGCAGCCTTCAAACTTAATGATGTACTTACGATTGGTGAAGGCTCGCGCCAATCGAATGGCGGACATGGTAGCTTCCGTCCCAGAACTGACGAAGCGAACTTTTTCAACGGAAGGATATGCGTGAATCACTTCTTCGGCAAGCTCGGCTTCCAGCGGAGTGCACGCGCCAAAGCTGGAGCCGTCACGATTGGCCCGATCAATGGCCTCAACCACGGCAGGAAACGCGTGGCCCAGGATCAGCGGGCCCCACGAGCCCACATAATCCACGTATTCGTGGCCGTCCGCGTCCCAGAGATGGCCGGCCTTGCCATGGGTGATGTAAGGTGGATCGCAGGCGACCGATTTGAATGCCCGCACCGGAGAATTGACCCCTCCGGGAATCACTTTTGAGGCGCGTTCATGCAATTGCTTGCTTTTTTCCCTGGAAATCGTCGTAACCGGCATAGCCAGATGATTGTACGACGCGGGACAAGAGCAGCACTGTGACAGAGCGCACAACTCCGACGTGTCTTTGAAACGGAGGGACCTTTCCTGGCGCGGCCTGCCCTTGCCGCCTCGTGCCGCACAATGTCGCTAACCACACGAAATACCTGAGTGCCACAATGCGCCCGTAAACAAAAATCTGAGGTGCCTTGTGATCAAAAAAGCAGCGTTCTTCCTATCCCTCATCTTTGCCGCAGGTGTTGTCTTTGCCCAGCGAGATACGGTTCCTGACAATCGCGAACTGGTGACGCGAGCCAGAACCGTGCACGTGGAGTCAGACACTTTTTACATGAAGCGTGAAAACCTTGAGAGCTCGCTCCTTGGCCGCGCTGAGTTTAAGGCCTGGGATCTGCGCATTACTGAGCGTAGAGACCTTGCGGACCTTCTCATCGCAGTGAAACGCGTTCCCTTCACCAATCATTTCATCTACACGGTCACAGACCGGCAGACGGACACAATTGTGATTGCGGGCAAGATCGATTCCCTGTCAGGCACCGTCTATGGCGTGATTGCCGATGAGATTGTGCACAAGATGAAAATGTTCCGTGGATCGCCCATTCCGGGAAAAGCCCTGCCGCAGGAGTGAGTCAAACCCCGATCCCAGCCGTTTCCGCGCGCTTGCCAAAGAGATTAAACGCCGCGCGCGGAGTGGCAGACAAGAATCTCATTCGCGTTAATTTGCGGCCGCTGGTTTCAATCCCGGCGATCTTTGGCAATCTTGGCAATCTCTCCTGATCCGCGTCCATCCGCGGTAAGAATTCGGGTTATGCCTGTTGGCCGAGTTCAGGTTTTCCCAATCCCCAATTTTATGAACTTGTTCTGATTCGCGTGTTTTCGCGTTGATTCGCTGCTGATCTGGCCAGCCAGCAAGGGGGGCTAAAAGGACTAAGGACTACGGAATAAGTTTTCTTTCTTTCTCTCCGGACTAGGGATAAGCTGTTTGACCAACGGAATCCCCCAAAATTTCCAAAATACCAAGGAGCGACAACTTTATGGCTTTCTGTGCGAAGTGTGGGGCGCAGGTGAATGAAGGGGCGGCATTCTGCCAGGCATGTGGGGCGCCAAGCGCAGCAGTAACTGCAACGGGTCAAGCCACTGGGGCGGCTCCGGCTCCCGCGGCAGGAACTTCAGGAATGACGAGCAACGTGGCCGGGATGCTTTCTTACATTCTTGGGTTCATCACGGGCATTATTTTTCTGGTGATTGAACCTTACAAAAGAGATCCCTTTGTCCGTTTCCACGCTTTCCAGTCGATTTTTTACTGGATTGCCTGCTTCGTCATTGGGATTGCTTTGGTTACGATTCTGCCTTTCAGCATGTTCCCATTGATCTGGCTGGTGCGGCTGGCCATGGTTGCCGGTTGGATCTTCCTGATGTTTAAGGCTTACAGCAATGAGAAATTCAAGCTGCCTGTGATCGGAGACCTGGCGGAAAAGCAGGCCGGTTCAGTCTAGGCTTGCTCCAGAAACTCACCTTGCGGGGCGCGTTCCTGAAACAGTGAGCGTGCCCCATTGCCAAACGCAACATTCAGGAATTCGCAATCGTGTTTTCCAGAATCAAGGCCCTCCTTTCCCCCTGATTTGACTGTGCCTTACAGGGTAGGCTAGCCTCAATAGCTGGCCTGCTCCCGACTGTCTTCTTCCAGCAAGGCCCGCCTTTCAGATGCGAAATGCCGGCGGTGTTCGGAGCATCGCCTGCCACAAGTCAAAATGAAGCTTCTGCGTAAACAACTGATTCTGCTGCTGCTTGCCGCCTGTGTGGCGATGTCTCATCACGCCCTTGCTGATGGACTCAGGCCCACTCACGCGCGGAAGGCCATGGTGGTCAGCATTCATCCGGAGGCCTCGCAAGCCGGAGTTGAGATATTGCGCAAAGGCGGCAATGCCGTTGACGCAGCGGTAGCGACTGGCTTCGCCCTGGCGGTTGTGCATCCGGCAGCAGGAAACATTGGCGGTGGCGGCTTCATGCTGGTGCGAATGGCTGATGGGACGGTCCATTTTCTTGATTATCGGGAGAAGGCGCCCAAGGCCGCCACGCGCGATATGTACCTCGACGCGCAGGGCAACGTGATTCCTGATGCCAGCCTGGTTGGGTACAAAGCCGTGGGAGTTCCGGGATCGGTCGCCGGACTTGTTTACGCGCAGCAGCACTGGGGCAAGCTGCCGCTGAAGACCGTGATGGAGCCGGCCATTCGCCTGGCAAAAGATGGTGTGCGGCTCACCTATGAAGAAGCCCATGGGATGCACTTTGAGTGGAACTCCGAGTCAAAGCAGCAGGAACCAAGGGTCTTTCTTGGCGAGGCCAAGCGCACATTCCAGCGTGACGGAAACTTTTATCAGGCCGGTGATGTTTTTCGGCAGCCTGAGCTGGCGCGGACCCTCGAACGCATTGCCGCCAAGCCCGACGATTTCTACAAAGGAGCCATGGCGCGTGAGTTCGCTGCGGACATGCAGAGCCACGGCGGCCTGATTACGGCAGAGGACCTGGCTGACTATGAAGTCAAAGAGAGGCAGCCGATTCGCGGAACCTATCGCGGCTATGAAGTGATCAGTGCGCCGCCTCCAAGTTCCGGCGGCGTGACCATG
>DATEJX010000408.1:0-7657 GCA_035277785.1 Candidatus Angelobacter sp.
TACCAGCAGGCGATCGATCTCGTCACCAAGGCCAACTCCCCGATCGCGGTTCAACAGGTCTCCCTGGGCGAATTGTCCATCGTCGAAGGGCACCCGGAATCGGCAGAAACTTTGCTTCGCCAGGCGATCGCCGAATTGGAAAAGGAGCACAGCGCGGGCGACGAGATAAACGCCTACACATCGCTGAGCCGCGCCCTCTTGGCGGAGGGGAAAACAGAAGACGCAGCGCAGTCGATCTCGCACGCGTTCCAATTGGCCGACCTTCGTCAATTTCCGGCGCTGTCTCTGCCCTTGCGGCTTCTCCATGCGCGAGTGACGGCCGCGTCCGCAAAGCCCGGCACACAGAGCGTGGGCCGAGTCAACGCTGCATCCGAGGAGATGCGTCGTGTCATTGGCGAGTCGCAGAAGCTGGGCCTGTACACCATTAATTGCGAGGCGCGCCTGGCTCTGGCCAGGTTGCGATCGGCCACGAGTCCCGTACCGGGCCGTGACCAGCTGCTGGCACTTGCTTCCGAATTGAGGAGCCACGGTCTCGAATTGTTTGCGCGCGACGCGGGAAAAAACGTGAGTGCCGTCGACGGCCCGCAAGCTGCAGCAACTCAACATTAAACCCGTTGGGAAGCGACAATTAAACATCATAGGCCCCGATAGAAAAGGGGCGCACCATTTGCTGCCGTATGCCGGGCAAGTTTGCTGCTGCTTAAAAATCGTTATTCTCACCGAAACTTTTCTGTAACCTGGGAATCGCAGCTTTGAACGGGCGTTGTCCCGAACCGAAGGAGAAAGCTGTATGAAACGAATGGCTGCGATGTTAGTGATTGTTTTGGGCTGTTCTGCACTGACAATGGCTCAGGAGGAAGGCAAAGCACAAGGGAAAGGCACTGAGATGAGCGGCGTTCTCTGTAGTGCAAAATGTGTAAAGCAGGACGCGGGCAAGGCTGCCTGTGATTCCGGCTGCACTGCCAATGGCCATGAAGTCGTTTTTATCGACGATGAAGGCAAGGTGACCAAGGTGGCTAATCCAGGGATGGCCAAAGGCAAGATGGGTAAAAAGGTAAAGGTCCGCGGCGAGATGAAGAAGGACAAAGACATGATGGAAATCTACAACATCAGCCTGACCGCCGGATAAACGCGTGCAGCAGGCAGAGGCTCCAGCCTTGCTTTCCAGAAATCACCTGATAGTAAGCGCGGAATGGAGTATTTTGTGAGCGTGCCGTTAGCGTATCTGCAACGAATCGGCCCTTATTAACGGCACATGGTTTTCACATCAACGACACAAATATCTGATCCCGTCTGCGATTCCGCAACTATTTTTACTGGCACAGCCAGCAAGACGTGAGCTAAAAACAACGTAATGTTGTCCGCCAGCAGAGTTCTGGCTTCATGGAGTTTCCTCAATGGATGCCACGTTGACAAGACTGTTATCGATTCCGGTGATCCTGGGTACCACTCGACAGCAATGCAGGAGCCTCCATGCCGCAGGGTTGATCAGGGATGAGCTCCTGCATCGCCCGGAGATCGAGACAGAACTGATCGAGATTTCCAAGCTCCAGCTGCGTGGCGATGATGCAGGTGAGGCCCTCAAACATCAGTCATTTGCGGCAGCAATGGATCGTGCCGACGCCATGGTGCTAGTAGTGCCGGAGTACAATCACGGCTACCCAGGAATGCTCAAACACGCACTTGATACCTGTTTGAAAGAATACATTCACAAGGCTGTTGGGATTGCCGGGGTGTCTGCGGGACCGTTCGGCGGCACGCGCGTGATTGAGAACCTGTTGCCGGTCATGCGGGAGATCGGCCTGGTGACTATTTTTTGGGATGTAAATTTTTCTGGAATTCAGAATATATTCTCGGAGGACGGGCGGCTTCTGGACAAGGCTTTTATCCGGCGCATTGATAAATTCCTCAACGAGTTGATCTGGATGGCGAAGACTCTGCGTCATGGACGCGAGCAGGTCGCTGTAGCCTGACATCTGGAGCCTGTTATGTCTGTAAAAATGAATTGCCCGAAGTGCGGCGCCGCCATGAACCACCATTGTGACAAATTGGTTTACGCAGTGCCTGCGAATGACGGGAAAGATGCTCTACTGCTGGACGGTGGAGCGCTTCTGGAATTCCATTTCTGCCCATCCTGCGGAAGTTCCGGGACGCGTGCATGTGAGGAATGACTGCTTTCCGCGGAGAACCTCAGTGAATCCGTTGGAAGTACAATAAATCGAGCACTTTATGCCGGATGGGATCAAATGCGAAGAGGTCTGGTGGGAAATTTCCAACTACGTTGACGGCGCGGTTTCGCCGGGTCGCCGGCAAGCCATGGATCAACATTTCAATGAGTGCCGGCGCTGCAAAGCCATACTTGACGGTACTCGGAATGTGGTGAAGCTGGTTGCAGATCCACGCGCTTTCCCGTTGCCGGCAGGTGCTGGAGAGCGGTTGCAATCAGCGCTTGAACAGCGCCTTGAACTTATCCCTCTTGGTATTACTGAGGATCGTGTGCGCCTTGGGTCACATCTGATCTATTTTTGGGAAAGCGATCAGGACTTCAAGGGTGGAGTCAAATTCCTCAATCCCGGCTTGGGCAAGGGTGACCATTGTATTGCGTTTGGGCATGATGAGGCGCTCGAGAGAGTGCTGCATGCGCTGCGACACGATGGATTCGATACAGATCAGCTGATCCGCGATCTCCAGTTAACCATTCTTCCACGTCGCAAGTCCGCCGAGCAGACGCTCTGTGACATCAGCGACGTTGTTCGGGCCGCTTTGCGAGCAGGCGCGAGAGCCGTGCGCTTCCTGGGAAACCTGGGGATGGGGCGTGATCCGCTACCGGCCGGTGAAGATGATGTCCTCGATCTCGAATGCCGCGCCACGGCCCTGATCAGCCCTCTGCCCTGCGTGATTGTCTGCATGTATGACGTGCGCACGCTGTCCGGCAAGCTCATCTTCAACGGCGGGCTACGGTCACATCACCTTGCTGTCTGCAGCTCCGGCCTTCGCGAAAATCCCTACTACACTCCAGATCAGTTGCATGGAATCGAGCGCCTTTGATAGGCGTGGTCTGCGCGACTTTCCGGTGAATTTCCTGAACGCGCTGTTGCGTTCTATTGGCTCGGGCCCGAGAAAGATTCCATGTCGGGTTGTGCAGCTGGAACTGTCCGTTGAAAATCTTGATCTGACAGTTCACCGCGGAACTCCTGCCCTTTAATGCAAGCGGTCTTTCTCTAGCGCAAAGCCTCTATCGCACCCCGATGTTTTGACGGACGATTCGTCCGGTGGTAATGTGCCGTCCAATAAGCCCAGGCAAGGTGGTGTCTATGGTCAGGGATGATCAATATGAAATCTCAGCAGCCAAGACGGAGTACCGGGAGGCCTATAACTCCGGAGACGTAGAGCGGCTGCTCTCCGTGTTTGAGGATGGTTTCACAGACTGTTCTGCAAACGAACCGAGCTATTACGGCGCGGAGGCTCGCCGCGCTCTTGAGTTGCGTTCCCGCCATCTCTTTTGCCGATACAAGGTGGAGCTCTTCGTGATCATCATCGACATCGTGGTAAAAGGCGATTTTGCTTTTGACTGGGGCTGGCACAAGATGCGCCTCATCGACAAGCAAAGCGGCGAGATCACGGATACGAAATACCGCTACTTTGAAATCTGGAACAAGTCGGAAGGAAACTGGAAGATCCATTACATCATTACAAATAAGGAGATGCCGCCGCAGATGTTGCCGGAAGAGGAGAATGCAGCCAGCCACAGCGCCGTTCTGGGCAAAGCGGCTTCTTAGTCTCCGATTTCCCGTTGTAAGCGCTGCTTCAGGCGTTCGCTGAATCCTGATGGAAGATCGAATGCGCGGCCGTCACCCACAAGACGGACAACGTTCCTGGTGCCATCCAGGATCGCGCTGCAATGTTCACACCCTTTGAAATGCTCCTCCATCCGGCGCCGCAATTCTGCATCGACCTCGCCATCAATGTAATTCGAGACTTCACGCCAGACGTGGAGACAACTGATTTCAATCGTAGCCAAGGTTACCAGGGCCTCACTTTCTTCCAACTTCCATCACCAGACTTCCAGGCGCCATCAAATCCGGGCGCCAGCGCATCACGCATCTGCAGCCGGGCTCGCAACAGCCTTGTCTTCACTGACGCTTCGGTAATGCCGAGCGTCCGCGCCGCGTCCGTGATGCTTAGATTCTGAATGTCGCGAAGGACGAATACCTCGCGATACTTGCTGTCCAGCGAAGCCAGCGCTTTCTGCAAAGCCTGCCGCAGTTCATTCCTCTGCAGTGTCTCAGAAGGGATTTCACGCCAGTCGGCAAAGTCTCTCGGGAAATAATCACCTTCGTCGTCAGTGCGCTGCTCGTCAATCGATTCGTACAGGGACTTGCGGTCTTTCCTGCGCTTCATGCGAGCTTCATTGATCGCAATCTGGATCAGCCAGGTGCTGAATTTTGATTCTTTTCGGAATGTCGTCAGATGCGCAAACGCTTTGAGAAACGCTTCTTGTGCGACCTCTTCGGCATCGGCTTCATTTTGTAAAACCGAATGCGCGGCGATATAAACGGAGCGCTCGTAGGGGTGAATCAGCTCGTAAAACAGATGCTTCTCACCTGCGCAGACACGCTCGATAAGCGCGATTTCCTCATCGGGGAGCCGCGCACTCTGCTTCAGGATCGGCTTTGCAGAACTGGTTGCCATACCTGAAATACGAATCCCGGCCACGTGCCGGATTTCACCAGAAGCCACCATTATATGTCGCCGCTCTTCTGTGCTGGCTTGCAGCACAAAAAAGAGTTCGTCGAGTACGATTCGCGAGCGCCTCAAAGGTTTCAGAGCTCGCAGAAGCTTTTTTTGCGAATCCATGAAACTAATGCCCGCACGGAAAATCACACCGCGTGAATAGCAATGCACCTCCTCTCAGCACAAACCGTACCGGCCTTTGCTGCAGATCTAGCAGCAGCTCCGGCGCAATCGCCAGTAACTCAGCGGACACCCGGCGCCACGGACTGGCGCGATTCCCGCGAAGTGGGGCTGACGCCCGGCCGCGGATTACGCCTCCATTGGCCTGAATACGTGATGGAAGCAGGGTGTCTGGGTTTTTTCATGGTCTCGGCATGCCTATTTGGAGCTCTGTATCAAAATCCGGCATCTCCGGTGAAGCAGGCGATTAGCTCGATGCTCGCGCGCCGCATGCTGATGGGCATTTCCATGGGGCTTACCTCACTGGCTATCGTCTACTCGCCATGGGGTAAACAGTCAGGAGCGCACATTAATCCCTCCGTAACTCTAGCCTTCTTCCGCCTGGGAAAAATTCCCAAGTGGGACGCGATCTTCTACGCCATTGCTCAGTTCGCCGGCGCTATCACGGGCGTTGCCATCGTAGCTGCGCTATTTGGTATGGCAGTTTCCGACCCGGCAGTTCGATACGTCGTCACGGTTCCCGGGGAAAAAGGTCTGGCGGTTGCGCTCGGGGCCGAGTTTCTGATCGCTTTCATATTGATGTCAGTGATTCTTCATGTCTCGAATCACCATCGCCTGAGCCGCTTTACCGGACTATTTGCGGCCATGCTGGTCGCTACGTACATCACCATTGAAGCTCCCTTCTCAGGGATGAGCATGAACCCTGCACGAACCTTCGGCTCCGCTTTTACGGCAGAAATCTTTACCGGGCTCTGGATCTATTTCACTGCGCCACCGCTCGGCATGCTGGCGGCGGCAGAGCTCTATCTGTGGCGGAAGGGCAAGCTTGCGGTCAAGTGCTGCAAACTTCACCACGACAACCCCAAGCGATGCATTTTCTGTGGTGCGAATGGAGGTTTTGCGTCATGAACTCACGTTACGACATCATCATCATCGGCACCGGCGCGGGCGGCGGGACTCTGGCATATCATCTGGCTCCCAGCGGCAAGCGAATCCTGGTGCTGGAGCGGGGCGATTATGTCCCGCGTGAAAAAGCCAACTGGGATCCCAGGGCCGTCAACGTCGACGCACACTACAACACGCGCGAGACCTGGCTGGACAAGGACGGAAACGCTCTACATCCGCACACCAACTACAACGTGGGCGGCAATACCAAGTTTTACGGAGCCGCGTTGTTCAGAATGCGCAAAGAAGATTTTGGTGAGCTCCGCCACCACGGCGGCATTTCTCCTGCGTGGCCCGTCAGCTATGACGATCTTGAGCCTTACTACACGCAGGCAGAGCGGCTGTACCAGGTTCACGGGAATCGCGGCGAAGATCCAAACGAGCCTCCGGCAAACGCGCCGTATCCTTTTCCGGCGGTCACACATGAGCCGCGCATCCAGCACCTGGCGGATGACCTGACTCGATCCGGCCTCAAACCCTTTCATGTGCCGCTGGGCATCATGCTCAACGAGAAAGAACCACGCCAGAGCCGCTGCATTCGCTGCAGCACGTGTGACGGCTTCCCTTGCCTGGTCCATGCCAAGTCCGATGCCCAGGTGCTCTGTGTGGATGAAGCGGTAAAGCATCCTAACGTCACTTTGCTGACTCAGGCATTGGTTAAGAGCCTGGAAACTGACGCTTCCGGTCGCAGCGTGAACTCAGTTGTGGTGGAGCGCAACGGTGAGCTCGAAAAATACTCGGCCGAAATCGTGGTTGTCTCCTGCGGCGCCATCAACTCCGCCGCCCTGCTGATGCGATCCGCCAGTGACAAGCATCCGCACGGCCTAGCCAACAGCTCTGACGCGGTCGGACGCCACTACATGGGACACACCAACTCTGTCTTGATGGCCATCTCCAAATGTCCCAACCCCACAATCTTCCAGAAGACGCTCGCGGTGAACGACTTCTACTTCGGCTCCAAGGACTGGCCTTATCCCATGGGCCATATCTCATTTGTCGGCAAGCTGGATGCTGTGACCCTGAGCGCCGGCGCGCCCGCGATAGCTCCCGGTTTCACCCTGGAGCTGATGGCTGCGCATTCTCTCGACTTCTGGCTCACCTCAGAAGATCTGCCTGATCCGAACAACCGCGTGACCCTGGACCGCGATGGCAAGATCGTTCTCACCTACGCGCCGAACAATCTTGAAGCGCACAAGCGGCTCCAGAACAAGCTTAAGCAGGTCATGCAGGAACAAAGCGTCTGCGAGATTCATGGGCACGACTGTCATCAGGGGCTGTTCGCGCGCAGCCTTTATGTGGGCCAGCGCATTCCGCTGGCCGGCGTGGCGCACCAGAACGGCACCATCCGTTTTGGTCATGATCCCCGAACCTCGGCGCTCGACGTGAACTGCAAAGCGCACGACGTGGACAACCTTTATGTGGTGGACGGTAGCTTCTTCCCGTCCAGTTCTGCTGTAAACCCGGCGCTCACCATTGTGGCCAACGCGCTGCGCGTGGGCGATCACCTGCTGGCAAGAATGGGCGTGCGCGCCACAACAGAGCTTGAGACGCAGTACGCGATGAATGGAAGGATGGTAACAGCATGAAAAGGCTGTTTCGTCGCATCGCATTCGCGACACTTGTCGTCGCTTTGTCGCTGTCCGGCGCCGCCCAGCAGCCTCTAGTTACAGCGATAGGACCGATCGGGATGACCGTCTCTGATATGGACCGTTCGCTCGCCTTCTACACCCATGTCCTGCATTTCAGCAAAGTGTCCGACGAAGAGTTCGCCGGCGAAAACTTCGAGCACGTAAAAGGC
>DATEJX010000409.1:0-2314 GCA_035277785.1 Candidatus Angelobacter sp.
CTTTGCCGCCCTTCGTGCAGCAGCACCCTTGGCACGCTGAGGTTTTGCCTTTCGCAGAGCAGCCACTTCGTGCGCTGCAAGTTCTCGAAACTTTCCTGGCTCCACGTCCAGCGTCAGTGAGCCGTAACGCACGCGCTTGATTTTTTCCACGTGGTGGCCAATCTCTTCAAACATGCGCCGGATCTGCCGGTTCTTGCCCTCAATCAGAGTGACTTCGTACCAGGGATTGTCGCTTTCGCGGACAATGTTCACCTGCGCCGGCGCTGTGCGCACCGCCTGCAAGCCCCGCATTCCTGGCTTGCTGCCGATGCGAAGGCCATGGCGCAGTTTATCAATGTCCTCTTCTAAAGCTTGCCCCGAGATCTTTACCAGATATGTTTTCGGGACGTGCGAGGCTGCGCGAGTAAGAAAGTTGGCCAGCTCGCCATCATTGGTCATCAGCAACAGGCCTTCGCTCGAATAATCAAGGCGGCCGACAGGGTAAATGCGCTCGCCCACATGCTTCACCAGGTCCATCACAGTTGGGCGGCCTTCCGGATCGGCGACTGTGGTCATATAGCCTTTGGGTTTGTTCACCAGCAGATAGATATGGCGCTCAGCTCCGTGCAGGAGCTTGCCATCGACTTTAATGTGGTCCTGCTCCGGATCGGCTTTGCTGCCGAGCTCGGTGGTCACCTGGCCGTTTACGGTGACGCGTCCCTGCGTGATCAGTTCTTCCGCTTTGCGCCGCGAAGTGATGCCTGCTGCGGCAATAATCTTTTGCAGACGTTCCGCAGCCATGCTAGCCTCCTGTACTTTCAGAGGCCACTTCTCCCGCTACTTCTTCATCCACTTGCGTGTGTCGCGGATCAGAGGAGACTGTTGGTTCCGTTACGTTTTGCGGTGTTTCTGCCTTGTCTTCCGCCAGTTGTTCCACTCCACCGTTTTCCGCTGCCTGCTGCTCCTGCTGCGGCTCTTCGGTATCTGGTACCCCAGTAGCGTCGGCGATTGCAGTCTCGCGTGGGTAGAGATCGTCCTGCATTTCACCGGCTGCCAGCTTTTCAAATTCCTCCAGGCTGGGCAGCTCGTTCAGGTCCTTGAGGCCAAAGCGCAGCAGAAAATCCTTGCTCGTCTTATACAGCATGGGACGGCCCACCACCGCCTTGCGTCCCGCCGTTGTAATCAGTTTGCGTTCCAGTAGCGTGCCGATCACGCCGGCTGCATCCACACCGCGTATCTCGCTGATCTCCGGCACCGTCACCGGCTGCTTGTAGGCGATCACCGCCAGCGTTTCCAGCGCCTGCAGGGAAAGTCGTATGGGCGGCTTCAGGCTCTTGGCAAACGCCCGGACAACATCATGATGCTCAGGCTTGGTGGACATGCGGTATCCGCCCGCCACCTGGCGAATCTCAATGCCGTGATCTTCACGATTGAATTCCGCCATCAACTCTTCCAGAAAGGGTTTAAGCAGCCCACGCAATTCGACCCGTTCTGACTTTTCCTTCTCCTTGCCCTTGCCCCGCGTTTTGGCTGCGATTACCGCGGCTTCTGATTCTGTGGCCGTCCCCGGCGCGCTGGCGCCATTCTCGACTGCGCCCAGATGCTCTTCCGCGTGCTCAGGATTCGGCTCCGTTTCCGCTTGCACATCGGTTTGAATCTCAGCGTCATTCGCCGCCTGCTTCAGGGCGAGCAAGTCATCTTTCAGCAGGGCAGCCAGTTGATCAATCGAGATGGGCTCTTCCGCCGCGTAAATCAGTGCTTCGAGTTGGGCTTTGATAGACATAGCAGCTAGCAATTGGCAGCTAGCAATTAGCAACCCTTTCCGTTTTGTTTTCGTTTCCCTGTTGGACTCTGTTGGTCATGGTTTTTGATTCTCTGGCCAATTGCCAATTGCTGTTTGCTAATTGCTTATCTCCAATCATCCCTCACCGCCACCGCGCCTTCACCCATGATGGTGTCAAACATGGCGTGTTTCTTCAGCAGGATGTCGCCGAAGACGCGGTCCTGCCGCAGCAGCACCGCCTGCAAACGTACAAGTTCCAGCAAGGCAAGGAATGAGGCGATCAGCGCATGCCGCGAGTTGATGTGTTGCAGCAATCTCTTCAGCCGAATGGGACGGTCTTCCATCAGCAGCCGCCGGCGGAAGTACTCAATCATCTGCCCAATCGTCACGGTCTCCTCATTCACCTGCAACATAGGACGCGATTTTGCCCGCTCAAGGATTTCCTGAAATGTCTTTACCAGGTCCACCACGTCGGCATCCAGCTCCGGCTCGGTTCCTTCCGCGTCTTTGAATTCCTTGAGTGACGGATTGCTGACCACCGCCTCTTCAATC
>DATEJX010000410.1:0-4265 GCA_035277785.1 Candidatus Angelobacter sp.
CCGTCGGCGTGGAATGGGTCAGAATCCAGCGTGTAGTTGGAAAAGCTTTTGCCGCCATCGGTTGAGCGGGCCAGAGTCACAGTAGTCTGCTGGTTATCTGGACGGCGATCGTAAAAGATCAGGTTGACTGCGCCGCTTTCAGGGTCCACGGACATCCACTGGAAGAACTGGTCAGCGCCATTGTGAATAGGATCTGTGTTCGCGCGTACGGGCGCGCTCCATGTGAGCCCGTGATCTGCCGACGAACTCACAAAAACATCCACGTCGCCATTGCTGTAATCACTCCATGAAACGTAAAGGTTGCCGCCTGTTGTGCCGGACCTCGGGGCCTGCTGCCGCGGATCAAGACCAATCTGCGGGAATCCATTGGAGCGGGCCACACCGGTAATCCCAAAGTAACCGGGACCGGCCGGAATGATGCGCCGCTCCTTAGTGAAGCTGACGCCGCCATCGTGCGAGATGGCCATCATAATGCCGTCACGCGCGTCCCAGATCACGTACAGAGTTCCATCGGGACCGACCACGCCGTGAAAGCCTTCCAAAGCGCCGTTGTCATCGCGGGGCAGTCCCGGCGCAGTGTTCAGCTTGACGGGCCTGGACCACGTTTTTCCGCCGTCAGTGGAGCGAGCAAAAAGCAGATCGCTGGCAGCGAGCGTAAACTGCGTCCATCCAACGTAAATGTTGCCGGCATGTTTTCCGGAAACATCGGTCACGATCCACGGCTTGTCCTCAAAGGGAATATCCGGGGTGGAGTCGTGCGCAATGACCGTGGAGGCATCAGGTTCCCAGGTTTTGCCGCCATCCAGAGAACGCCGCACAAAGATGCCGTTGCGGGTCGCTCCATGAGCCCAGTAGTTAGCCGTCCCGAGCTTATCGAAGGCGATATAACACAGCAGAGCGTGTCCGGCGGAATCGTAGGCCACTGAGACGTCGCCCGAGACCTTGTAGTCTTTGGGTGCTGTTCCCTCCGCAATCGCCCAGGTCTGACCTCCATTGTTGGAGTACGCTATGCTCGCGTTGATCTGCCAGGCCACGATCAGTTGCTGAGGGTCCCGCGGATTGACGGCAATTGCAGGCTCATTGAAGAAGCCCGGCTTGGGAGTAATGTCAGCCAGGTGCGGTTTGGGAGCAATGGGCAACGGCTGGGCCCAGAACGGAGCGGCAATAAGCAGGATGACAAATAATCGGATCAGCATGATCGCGCAACATTGTAAATGTTGCAGTGCTGGTCAGGGATGCCGCTGCTACTGATTGATCTCAAACAGCCTGCGCCAGAGTTTGAGCTTCGCTGGTGGAGAGCACCAGTTCTGAGTGGTCCTTCTTTACAGCGAGATGCCCGCAGATAGACCTGCACCATGTGAACACGTCATGACCGCGGATGATTTGACGCATCTTTTTCATCCGTATTTTCTGCTCTTCCGCCGGCATCTTGAGCGCCTGATGCAGCGCTGAGGCGAGGCCTTCCGCATCGTACGGATTTATCAGAAGCGCGCCGGGATGGAGTTCCGCAGCAGCGCCGGCGAACTCGCTGAGCACCAGCACGCCACGCTCATCATTGCGGGCTGCACAAAACTCCTTGGCCACCAGGTTCATTCCGTCTTTCAAAGGTGTGACCAGTGCGACATCCGCCGCGCCGTACAGCGCCAGCAATTCTTCGCGTGAAACATGACGATGCAGATAGTTCACCGGCGACCACCCCGGCCTTCCGAACTCGCCGTTGATCTGGCTGACCAGTTTTTCCACTTCCGCTCTGCACTCGCGATAGGTGGTGATCTGTTCCCGGCTGGGAACAATCAACTGGACCAGCGTCACACGGCCACGGAGCTCAGGCCTATTTTCCAGCAGAGTGCGGAAGGCGATGAGCCGCTGGGAAATGCCTTTGGTAAAGTCGAGGCGATCCACACCCAGCACCAGCGACTGCTCGCCAACTTTGCGCCGTATCTCCTGCACCCGCTGTTTGACTTGAGGACGGTCGGCATCGGCCGAAAGAGCCTGAAAATCAATGCTGATGGGAAAAGTGGCAATTTCTACGTGACGACCCTCCGCGGCGACAACGAACTTGTCACCGCGACGCCTTACCTTGATGCTTCCCAGACAGCGTCGCAAAGAGGCGACAAAGTTTCTCCGGTCGCGGTCTGTCTGGAAGCCCAGCCGGTTGAACTGCAGCAAACCACGCAACACTTCTTTGCGCCAGGGAAGCTTCTCAAAGACGTCTGCGGGAGGGAAGGGGATGTGGTGAAAATAAGCAAGCATGGAGTGGACGCCGCGGGCGCGCAGGCAATCCGCCAGCATCATGAGCTGATAGTCGTGTACCCACACGAAATCATCGCGCCGGGTGGTACGTTCCACCGCGTCCGCAAATTTTTCATTCACGTCGCGATACACGCTCCAGTGCACGGGGTTGAAATTGCAACGCGACTGCAGGTCATGAAAAAGTGGCCAGACAATTTCATTGCAGCAGCCGTTATAAAAATGCGCCATTTCAGGCGGCGTCAGGAACACAGGTTCAAATGACGAATCAGACGCGCATTCGGTGCGCAAGGCGGAATCAATCTCAGGTGCGTAATCGGTTCCGGGCCAACCGATCCAGACACCTCCGACAGCTTTGAAAAGAGGAAGAAGCGCAGCCACCAGCCCGCCGGAACTGGGATTTATGTTGATTCCTTTGGGTGTGCACTCAATTGTTACCGGCAGGCGGTTGGAGACAATGACCAGGCGATTGAGATTGCTCATACGTCACCTCCGCAGGCGTGGATCCAGTCATTCAGGAATTGAATCACCTCTCCTGGCGGCCGGAGCCACGCCTGTGCGGCGGTTGAGCGAAACGTTTCACGCACCAGGACTGAGAGTCCCCGGCCATTGATGGCGTGAAAAGCATCCTCATCCGTCAAATCGTCTCCCATATAGGCAACAGGAACATCGGAGGAAGTTTCAGCAAGCACGGTGCGAACCGCGTCGCCTTTGCAAGAACCCCGAGCCTTCAACTCCATGCCCCCGTCGAACTCGCTCAGAAGCAGATTGCCATGGCATGCCAGGGGACCCAGCAAGCGGTAACATTGCAGGCGAATCTCTTCCACGTCCTTCATCTTCAGGCCGCGCCAGTGGACAGCCACTGCACCGGTCTTTACTTCGCACAACTCTCCCAGGCCGCCGTCCTGAAGAATCGCTTCCGCGGTGGCAATAGCCTGTGAGGCTTCCGGAGCAAGAAATGCCAATTCAAAGCGGTCATTGGGATAGAGGCGTTCAAGACCATGCGCGCCCCAGATCTCCGGCCGGGGATGCAACCCCAGCAGTGGAGGAATTTCCCGTGCTGCTCTCCCGCTGATCAGGACCAAGCGGGTGCGGCAGGTGCAGCTGATGCTGTCCAGGAGCTCAGGAATCGAGGGATACGGCACCGCGCACTTCCGGTCGACAGTAAATGGAGCAATGGTGCCGTCATAATCGAGCAATAAAAGCCGGTTTGCAGCTGCATGTAATTGTTCGAAAAAAAGGGAAGTAGCAGACGACTGAGTGGCTGCTGCACACATTGAACTGGCTCCTGGTGGTACGGGGTTTATGCTGCCCGGGTGGCTGAAGGAGAATCAGGAATGCCCGCCCGGGCAGGAAGCTATTCACTTGTTGCATACACTATGACGCCTGGCACCGGCTCGGGGAAATACAGTTGGGACTGTATGCGGGCTCCAAAAACAGGGTATTCCCGCAAGCGCTTAAGAGATGATCTTTTTCCTCACAGCATACAAAACGATCTCTGCCGAGCTGTGCAGATCAAGCTTTTGCATGATGCGTGTGCGATGGGTTTCCACCGTACTGGTGGAGAGGTCAAGAGTGACCGCAACCTCCTTGTTGGACTTGCCCTCAGCGAGCAGCTGAAAAATTTCTTTTTCTCTATCCGTCAGCAAAGCGTAAGAGTCCTGCAGGCCACGTTGTTGCAGCTGGCGCATGTAATCTTCGCGCAGAGTATCAGCGATGCTGGGGCTGAAAAATGATTTGCCTTCGGCTACGGCTTCGACCGCCCGGTAGAGATCTACATCGGCGCTGCCTTTCAGAAGATATCCTTTGGCTCCGGCGGCAAGGGTACGCATCAGATAGCTTTCGTCCGAATGCATGCTCAGGATGATGACTGCAATCTGCGAATTGCGTTTGATGATCTGCGAAGTTGCCTCAATCCCGTTGAGGTTGGGCATGGCGATATCCATGACCACCACATTCGGGCTGAGTTCATCTGCCAGGCGCACAGCTTCACGGCCGTCGGAGGCTTCACCCAC
>DATEJX010000411.1:0-15984 GCA_035277785.1 Candidatus Angelobacter sp.
AAGGAAAAATCTGAGGACAAGAGCAAAAAGACTCCTTCCAGGAAGCACGACTAAGCCGCTGGAAATTGAAGCGTGGCTCTGGAGCTTCAGGCTGCTCTTCGCGATCTTACATTCAATGCGCAATCATCAAATCGCGCCAGCAGATCCGCCGGGCCGGCATACACCTGAATGCATCCCGCCGCGTGCAATTCTTCGCCGCTCCAACCTCCGCTGCGAACGCCGATACAAGCCACACTGATTGCCGCCGTCGCCTGAGCGTCATATGGCGTGTCGCCGACGGCGATGATCTCTTTTGCAGGAGGATTTCCCAGCCGCTTCATGGCAGCCACAAATATATCCGGGTGCGGCTTGGAACGCTCGGCGTCATCGGATGAAGTTTCATGTTCCACCAGGTCTTCAATGTGCAGCAACTTTTCGTATTCTTCCACTTCGTCGCGTTTGGCAGAAGACGCCAGCACAATTTTCGTGCCCTGCTCCCGGATGCGCCGGAATAACTCCGGTACCATCGACAACGGACGAATCAGATTCATGTATTCTCGTTTGAATAACTCGCCCCGAAAATCATCCAGTCTTTTGCCATGATCTTCATATTCTGAACGCGAAAGCAGCGTTTGCAGAAGCTGGTCACCACCCTTGCCGATTTGTCGTCTCACCTTCCCATAGGAAATCTCATGGCCAAAGTGCAGTAACGCTTCCTGCCATGCCATGGCATGAATATCTACCGAATCCGTGAGCGTGCCGTCGATATCGAAGATAACTGCTGTGAGCGGATACACAGTTGCTCCCAAAGCGCGAGGTGTAGCGCTGCTTAGCGAAGAAAAACGCACGTTTTGAGCGGATCAGGCCGCTTTCTTCCGACTGGATGACTTCCGGGGCACTTTTGCACCCTTCTGCCGCGCCTTGGAAAGCCCAATGGCGATGGCTTGCTTGCGGTTCTTAACTTTATGTTTGCCGGAACGCATGTGGTGCATCTCAGTGCGCACCTCCTGCCCTGCCTTCTTGCTATACTTGCGGCCGCTGGACTTCTTCTTTGAGCTTGAACTCTTTTTCCTGCTGGAACTCTTGCTGCTTGAACCTGATTTCTTTGCTGCCATGATTGTTCTCCCTTGGAAAGTGAGACGTAAGTGCAAACGCAGAGGTTGGCAGAAAAGAGAAAGCGGCGAATGCCCGCGAATCAGTCAAACAAAATTGATTCGCGTTAATTCGCAGCTAAACATCAGCGTCGTGCAGTCACGGAGGCATCGACTGTGTGCCCACTCACGGTAAATTTCATCTGGCGCGACGGCACATCGGCATCGACAACCACATGATCACCGTGCTTGACCTCGCCTTCCAGAATCTTCAACGCAAGCGGGTCCTGGATGAGCCGCTGAATGGCGCGCTTCAACGGGCGCGCACCATACGCGCGGTCATAGCCTTCGATGAACAGCAGTTCCTTTGCTTGCTGAGTAAGTTCGATGGTGATCTTGCGGTCCGCCAGGAGTCTCCGCAAATCGTCCAGCCGCAGTTCAATAATGCGCGTGAGCTGTTCTTCGCCCAGAGGGTTGAACACAATCACGTCATCCACACGGTTCAGGAACTCCGGACGGAAGTGCTGCCTTAGCGCTTCCATTACGTGCTCAGTAGCCTCCGCAAACGCTTCCGGCGATGCCACGCCTTCTGCCTGCAGATAGCTGGCGCCGATGTTCGAGGTCATAATAATTACAGCGTTCTTAAAGTCCACGGTGCGGCCTTTTGAATCGGTCAACCGACCATCATCAAGAATCTGCAGCAGAACGTTGAATACGTCCGGATGAGCTTTTTCGATTTCATCAAACAGGATCACGCAATAGGGCCGGCGGCGTACGGCTTCGGTCAACTGCCCGCCCTCGTCGTATCCCACGTATCCTGGAGGCGCGCCAATCAGCCGAGCCACAGCATGCTTTTCCATGTACTCAGACATGTCGATGCGCACCATGGCATGCTCGTCGTCGAACAAGAATTCTGCCAGTGCGCGGGCGAGTTCGGTCTTCCCGACGCCGGTCGGCCCCAGAAAGATGAACGAGCCAATCGGCTTGTTAGGATCGCTCAGCCCTGCACGCGAACGCCGGATGGCATTCGCTACTCGTGCAAGCGCCGGGTCCTGACCCACCACACGATTGCGCAGGCGCTCCTCCATGCTGACCAGCTTTTTAACCTCGCCCTCCAGCATTTTGGAGACTGGGATTCCAGTCCACTTGGAGACAATCCGTGCCACGTCTTCTTCGTCTACCTCCTCCTTGAGCATGCGGTTCTTGCCGCCCTGTTCCGCGGCGGCACTGAGCTTTGCCAGTTCCGCTTCCGCCTGGCGAAGCTCGCCGTAGCGAATGGCCGCTACTCGCTCCAGTTCTCCGCGACGTTCCGCCTGCTGTTCTTCAATCTTGAGCTGCTCAATCCTTTCCTTGAGCTGCCGAATTCGTGTAATGGACTCTTTCTCTTCCTTCCAGCGCAGCTTAAGCCCGGCGGACTGCTCGCGAATCTGCGAAAGTTCGCGCTCCACGGTGTTCAGCCGCTCGCGTGAATTGGGATCGTCTTCCTTCTTGAGCGCCTGTTTCTCAATCTCCAACTGCGTTGCCCGGCGCTCGAGTTGGTCGATTTCCGTTGGCATCGAGTCAATCTGGATGCGCAGAGATGCCGCTGCTTCGTCGATCAAATCAATCGCCTTGTCCGGCAGAAAGCGATCCGAGATATAGCGGTGAGAGAGCGTAGCCGCCGCCACAATGGCCGAATCTTTGATGCGAACGCCATGATGGACTTCGTACCGTTCTTTCAAGCCGCGCAGGATTGAGATGGTGTCTTCCACGTTCGGCTCGCCGACAAAGACAATCTGGAACCGGCGTTCAAGTGCAGCATCTTTTTCAATGTACTTGCGGTATTCGTTCAGTGTCGTGGCGCCGATGGCCCTCAGCTCGCCGCGCGCCAGCGCCGGTTTCAGCATGTTGCTGGCGTCGATTGCTCCTTCTGCGGCCCCGGCTCCCACCAGCGTGTGCAGCTCGTCAATAAAGAGGATGATCTGGCCCTGTGAGTCCTCAATTTCCTTGAGCACAGCCTTCAAGCGGTCTTCAAATTCGCCGCGATATTTGGCGCCAGCCAGCATAGAGCCAAGATCCAGCGCCACCACGCGCTTGTTCTTCAGGATCTCCGGTACGTCGCCGGAAATGATCCGCTGAGCGAGGCCTTCCACAATGGCCGTCTTACCCACGCCGGGCTCGCCGATCAACACCGGATTATTCTTGGTCCGGCGAGAGAGCACCTGAACAACACGACGGATCTCTTCATCGCGCCCAATCACCGGATCCAGCTTGCCCCGGCGCGCCAATTCAGTGAGATCTTTGGCATAGCGCTGCAGCGCCTGGTATTTGCCCTCAGGATTCTGGTCGGTTACACGCTGCGAGCCCCGAACTGCGGTAAGAGCCTTGAGAATTCCATCGTAGGTTACGCCGGCTGCCGACAAAATTTTGTGAGCTTCGTTGTTGCGGTCTTTATCTTGAGCGATCGCCAGGAGCAAATGCTCGGTGGAGACAAACTCATCCTTGAACTTGTCTGCCTCTTTGAAAGATTGATCCAGCACCTTCTGCATGGCTGCAGAGAGGCTGGCCTGCATGGCTCCGCCGCCGGACACTTTTGGTAGCCGCTCGAGCGCCTGCATCACCTCGGTTTCAACGCGGGATGGATCAGCACCCAGCTTGGTGAGCACCGGCGCAATAATACCTTCGCGGTCCCTGACGAGGGCCGCCAGCAGATGCAAAGGCAGCATCTCCGCATTGCCGTGCTGTGAGGCGGTTTCGCTCGCCTGCTGGATCGCTTCCTGCGACTTGATTGTGAATTTGTCCCAACGGATTGCCATACTCTTGTTCCTCTACTTCTTATGAATGCTAAGCGTTTGAAGAATGTTTTTTGTCGACCTCAAAAAAAGGGAGGCGGGCCGCCTCCCTTTGGTTCGATGATTATCCCGGAGGTCTAAGCGCCTCTCATCCGGGAGATTTATCCCTGCAGTGTCTTCTGCCTGGCGCCAACCTTGATCTGCTTGGGCTTGGCTTCAGCGCGCTTGGCCAACGTGACTTTGAGAATGCCCTTGTCGTAGGCCGCTTCCACTTTTTCCGCATCCACGGTGTTGGGAAGGCGGAAAGTGCGGGTGAAAGATCCATAGCGGCGCTCAATGCGATGGAAGTTTTCCTCCTTCTCCTCTTTCTCAAACTTGCGTTCGCCGCTGACGGTCAGAGTGTTGTTCTCCAGGCTCACATTCAGGTCCTCTTCATTCACGCCCGGGACTTCAAGCTTCAGGACCAAATTGTGCTCGTCTTCGTAAACGTCCACGGCTGGAGCAAAAGTGCCCCGTGCCAGTTGTTCTTTGCCGTTTACATCGGCAAAATTCTCGAACAGGCTGTTGAACCGGTCCTGCAGAGTAGCGAGCTCTCGGAAAGGGTCAATGCGGGTAATCATTGTCATTTCTTGCTTCCTCCAAATGATGGATCAAAATTGCTTTCACTGCTTTGGATGCAATGATTAGCGTATAAGAAGCATAAAATATGAGTGTTATATTGTCAAGTATTGCTTTAAGTAATATCTCCTTTTTTTACAATCGCTTAAAGCATAGTAGCCTGCATCAGTAATTGCTTGGGCCAACTTTGGAATCGGGCGAGGCAGCCTAGGCACCCGGCTAGTCAGAACGGGCGGGGATCGTTTCCCCCTTGTTCAATCTGCACACGAACTCGTAGACTGGCTCAACTTGGAGGTTCGCTATGAAGCATTGGGTTCTAGCGCTTATGTGCATTCTCGGTCTGCTTGCAGTCGGCAGCATGGGTTTGAGCGCCATGAAAACGTCCTCCGCTGAAGCAGAGCTTCGCTCTGCCGACCAGGAATGGATGAAGGTGTTTTCAGCCAAAGATCTGGATAAATCGGTAGCTTTTGTCGCGCCAAATGGTTCCGTGCTGTCCCCTAACGCGCCCATCGCGACCGGCGCCGAGGCGATTCGGAAGGCATTCGCCGGATTCTTTGCTTTGCCTGACCTGCATATTTCGTGGAGCCCCACCGTCGCTGATGTTTCGCGTTCCAGCGATTTGGGCTACACACAGGGAACCTACGAATTGAGCTTTCGAGATTCGGGTGGGAAACAGGTTTCAGATAAAGGAAAGTACGTGACCGTCTGGAAGCGTCAGCAGGACAAGAGCTGGAAGGTTGTCGCCGACATTTTCAACTCAGACCTGCCCCCGGTTGGCGCGCCAGCCCAGCAGTAATAGCCGGTTCAGCGCAGCGACAAAATAACGCACTTCAGATAATACGTTTCAGGCACGCCCAGGAGTATGGGATGGTCTTTGGCCTGGGTGCGCTTTTCCACGGTCTTGACCGATCGATGCGCGTCCTGCGCAGCTTCATTCAACATGGTCAGGAACTCCTCCTCGCCCACCGCAAAAGAGCAGGAGCATGTCACCAGAAACCCACCGGGGCGGACCATTTTCATCGCCCGCAGGTTCAGCTCCTTGTAGCCCCGCATTGCGGAAGCCAGATTCTTCTTGGATTTGGCAAAGGCGGGAGGGTCGAGCACAATTATGTCGTACTGCTTGCCCGCATCCGCATAGTCCCGCAGCAGGTCGAAGGCGTTGGCTTCAATCCATTCGATCTCATTCCTGATCTGGCCTGAATTCAGCTTTTCATTCTGCTCGGCCACCTCCAGCGCTTCGAGGGAAATGTCGAGCGCGGTTACATGGTCACAGACTCGTGCCAGATGCAGAGCGAAGCCGCCCTGGTAGCTGCACACATCCAGAGCTTCGCCTCGTGCAAACTGGGCGCTGGCGGAATAGTTTTCGCGCTGGTCCAGAAATGCTCCTGTTTTCTGTCCGCTCTGTCCGTCATAAAGAAAGCGAATGCCGTTCATGGTGAAGGTAGTGGCGGCTTTGCTGCCGGCCACAATGTGAGATTCAAGATTTGGAAGCTGCTCAAGCTCGCGGATACGCTCATCGACGCGTTCCACGATGTGCTGAGCCTTGGTGAGCTCTTTAAGTTCCGCGATGATGGCCTCGCGCCGCTGCGGCCGGTCCCATGCCTGAGTAAGGACCTGAAAGGTTAAAACGTCGTTGTATTGATCTATGATGAGCCCCGGCAGACGGTCGCCTTCACTGAACACCAGACGGCACGCATCGGCATCACGAACGATCTGCTTGCGGTAATTCACCGCCTCGCGCAGACGCTCCCTGACAAGTTTTAGAAGTTCATCTTCCGTATTCAGTGCTTCGCGGCAGACAAGCCGAAGTTTGATCTGCGAAGCTGAACTGTGGATCCCCGAGCCCAGCAACTTGCCTTTAGTGTTGACCACATGCACCAGTGCTCCCGCTCCCGCGCCACCGTCGTTCAGCACGTCAGACGAGTAAACCCACACGTGGCCGTTGCGGAGCCGTGCAGCGGCGCGGTCATTGACGACTACTTTTCTGATGGATGAGCTCTCCGGCATATCCAAATCAGCATATAACGGCGGACCATTCCGCCATCTGTCGTATCATGTTGCAACTGGTTGAGGTGGATCTTGGCAGCAGGCGCGCTCGACGCCTCCACAATCACGGCAAGAAAGCCACAACGGCTGGAAACCTTTGATTGGATGCGAGGACTGGCCTGCGTCCTCATGTTTCAGACGCACTGCTATGATTCCTGGCTCGCTCCCGCCGCCCGCTCAGGCAAGTTCTTCATGTGGTCGCAACTCGTGGGCTCGTTGCCGGCTCCGCTCTTTCTATTTCTCACCGGCATTTCTGCCGTGCTTATGGCAAAAAAAGTGAGCGCAGGCGGCGCTCCCAGCAGCGCTGGTGGAAGGCTGATGAAACGCGGCTTTGAGATCTGGGGTTTGGGGCTGCTGTTTCGCCTGCAGGAATATCTGATCGCCTTTCCATGGGCTCCATGGACAGACCTTTTGCGTGTGGATGTCCTGAATTGCATCGGCGTCTCTTTGGTCCTGGTAAGCCTGGTGCTTTACGTGTCCAAGACATGGATGCGCATGGGCCTAAATGCCGCATTCGCATCTGCAGTCATCATCATGCTTTCACCTCTGGTCTGGACGCACAGATTCACACAGCTGCCTTGGTTCATCGCGTCCTATTTGAATGGAGTTCACAATCAGGGAAAACCACTGCCCTGGCTATTTCCCATTTTTCCCTGGGCCGCATTTGCCTTTGCAGGCGTGGTCGTCGCCTGCATTCTGCAGAGCCAGAAAGCAAAAAGCCTGCAAAGTCTTCGCATTCCCCTGATCGCCGCGGGTGGCGTCCTGGTTGCCGCGCTGGGTTATGGCTTTGACCATCTATCAGTCTCAGTTTTTCCGGCGGCCATGTACGACTTCTGGCATACCAGCTCAGGATTCTTTCTTATCCGCGTGGGAGTCCTTCTGCTCATTCTTGCTCTCTCTGATCTCCGTTGCCGGATTCCTTCCGTAATCAGCAAAAGCAAAGCTTTGGTGCTTTTGGGCCAGCACTCCCTGCTGGTGTATTGGGTGCATATTGAATTCGTCTATGGCAGGCTTCACGTTTTGCCCCGGCATGGGATGAGCGTAAGCGGCGCCTCTCTGGGCCTCGCGGGCATCACCCTGGCCATGCTCCTGCTGGCTTATGCCCGTAGCAAATGGCCTTTAAGCCTAAAAGGGCTGCAGCGATCCAGGGCGACTGCTGCCGGGTAAGTGGTGCCTTTTCCGTCTTCCTCGCCAAAAAATCAAGGTAACGTTACTTTAGTCATCTTCCCGTGTCTTAAGGGACAGTGTACTTTGGTTGAAACGGGCCCCTTCCTGAACGAAATGAGCCCTTTGGCTCTGACGGATGAGGAGAGTAGTAGATGTCTGCAAGAAGAGCCTTACGTACCAAGGCGGTGCTTCCGGTCACCGTTTTCCGCAACTATGGAGCCCAGCGACAGGTGGCACACACGCTGGATGCAACCGAGAATTCGGCACGGCTGGGCGCTATTCACATTCCTATTGAACCAGGCGAGATCATTGAGATCCAACGCGGAGCCTTTCGGGCAAAGTTTCAGGTGTTCTGGGTTGGAGCACCGGGTGGACTCCTGGCGGGACAGGCCGGCGTACGGCTGGTAACCGGCGGGAAAAGCATCTGGGGAACGGACTTCCCCAAAGACCGGCCGGATCTGCATTGTGAGCCACAAAATTTACGCAGCGGCCTTCCGCTGGTAAGCACAATTCACCCTGCCTTCCCGTTGCAGGCTGCTGAACAGAAGTTCAAGGGCGGCGCTTCGATTCGAGCTGCGGGTTGTAGTCACGCGATCTACGGCCACATTGCGGAAATCTGTGAAACAGGCGTGTATCTGCAGACACCCTCAGTCCTACCGGTGAACACTGAAGCTTATGTGCTCTTGAATCTCGAAGGCTTCGTCGTCGAGATCTTCGGCTCGGTGCGTGCAAGTGATTTGCAGGGAGGAATGCAGATCGATTTCCAGAAGATGTCGCCGGCAGCCAGAGAGAAGCTTTTCATGGCTCTGCGCAGTTTGGAAGAGCCAGAATTGGACCTCACTGAGGAACTGGACGGAGGTCCTCGCCCGGCGGCAAGCGTTCGTTTGATAGCGTTCTAATTTCTGCAGCATCGCACCGATTGCGGGAGTTTACAGGATCATCCGCTCGTCGCCCACGCGGCGGGTAACCCTTTCCCGATCAAGGTATTCGAGCAGGGGAATCGCGTATTTACGCGAAACGCCGGTCAAGTCCTTAAATTTGCCAACATCGATTTTGGGAGACGTGCTCTTATATCCAGCCAGGATGCGACGCAAGTCCTGAAGGGCGCTTTGATGGAATACCAGATCATCTGCCAGCTTGACCAGGACGCGGTCACGTAACAGGAGCGTCACCAGCTTCTGCGCGCGTACTTTATCTACCGGAAGCGCCGCCAGGACTTCCTTCATCAGCGGAACCTTGAGCCCGGCGTTTGAAAATGCTTTCTCAATCTGCTCTTTGGCGCGTGCCTCTTCATCTTTCAATTCCACGCCGCGGCCGGCCAGCCGAACCTGTTCACCCGAGACCTCGACTTTTTTTTCACGCACCAGTTGGGTGAGGGCTGTTTCCATGATTGATTGTTGCAAGGCCAGCTTAGCTCGCAGTTCTTCTTTGCTGATTCCGGCCACCAGTGGGTTGGCCTTATGAAAAACCTCGAGGGCTGCAACCGCTTGCTGCCGGGCTTTTGTGAATGCTTCCGCAGAGATGTAAAAGTCACTAGCCTGGATGATCTTGTTCTGCTGAACCAGCGAGCGCAGAAGTGGTTGCAGCAGTGATGGTCTCCATCCTGTTTCACAGACCATTCCAGGAAGTGACAGTCCATCTTTCTCTCGACGCATGATGCGGGCCAGCAAAACATCTTCCTTCGATCCAGCAGTAAGGGATTGGAGAAATGCAGCGCGGGCCTCTTTCTTCTGCCGCGCAATTGGAAATGCATCAAGGACCAACGCGCCACCAATGGTCACCACCGGCGAGAACTGGCGCAGAATGGCCCTGTCACCCGGCAGCAGGAGCAGCGGATCTTCGGAACGTAATTGGGCGAAAGCTGTGCTGCCCGGTTTGATCTCATTTCCCTGATACAGCGCTACCTCGGCGATAGTCTCTGACGCAAAGGCGTGCAGATGCACCCGCGCACGATTTTTCAGTGGCTTTGAATCCTTGAGCAGGGCAAGCTGCACATCAATCCTCTGGGTAGGTTCAAGCAAGCCGGGAGGAGCCAGCGTCATGCCGCGAGCGAGATTTTCTATCGTCACGCCTGCCAGATTGAGCGCTGTGCGCTGCCCCGCAGTAGTCTGGTCGGTTGCCGCTCCGTGCACCTGCACGCCGCGCACACGCGCACGCTGCCGCCGAGGAAACACTTCAACCTCTTCCTCTTTCTTCACCTTCCCAGCGATGAGCGTGCCTGTGATCACTGTGCCAAAACCTTTCATAACGAACACACGGTCAACGGGCAGGCGGAAGATGGCCTCGCTATCGCGATCAGGAACTTGAGCAGCTAGTTGGGCAATTTCGCGTTTAAGATCATCCAGTCCGGCGCCCTTTATGGCGCTGACCGCCACCATGGGCGCTCGGCTGGTATCCAGAAAGGATCCGCGCACAAAATCTTCCACTTCAAGCTTGACTACATTCAACGTGTCTTCATCCACAAGGTCGGCTTTGGTGATGACCGTAATGCCGCGAGGTACGGAGAGCAGCCTGCAGATCTCAAAGTGCTCACGCGTTTGTGGTTTGATGGACTCGTCTGCGGCAACCACCAGCAACACCAGATCAATCCCGCCAACTCCCGCTAACATGTTGCGAACGAAGCGCTCGTGGCCGGGAACGTCTATAAACCCGAGACGCAGTTTCTCGCCGCTGGGAGCGCTTAGCTCCAGATGGGCAAAGCCCAGATCAATGGTAATTCCGCGCCGCTTTTCCTCTTCCAGACGGTCGGCGTCAATGCCGGTCAGCGCCTTCACCAGCGAGGTCTTCCCGTGATCAATATGCCCGGCGGTGCCGATGATCACTGATTTCATTCAGAACAAGTGTAATCGATCCTTGGCGGCGTACCGCTCCACCTACGCTTCTCACGCATGCTCGTTTAAAATTCGATATCGTGTTTGGAAAGCAAACTCGACCGCTATGTTTAGGGTGGGCTGCATGCAAGTGATGACTGATGATGAGGTAAGGATCTTTGTCAGACAAAATCAGTGGGCAACCGGTCTGCAGATAGATGCAAACGAGCGGAGTATTTATTACGACAATTCCGAATGTAGGTGCATCGAGTTGAAGTATCCAGAAACACCATTTAAGGTTCCTTACTTCGCACGCTTGCTGTCATTCCTGGGTATCGGCGCGGAGGAGCATTTTGACGGTGCTGTGCTTTGGATCACATTTTCTGATATCGGCAGTCCTCAGCTGGTAAAGAGTGGATGGAAACTCGTCGAGAAGATGCGTTTGGGATTCGGAGAGACGCGCGAGCTCCGCGCTGCGCCAGGCCACTCGTTCAGGAGCGACGAATTTGTGGAGCTCAGTGCCTTCCTGCTTCCATGCTTTATGTTCGGGTGGGACGCATACCTCTTACCGGCTCGTGGAGATCACTTCGTCCATATCAGCCATGACGAATATTGTGCCGTAGTGGTTAAAAACACCGACGTATTCAAGACACTCTTTAAACAACTGGAATCAGTGCGCCCCGTTATCGGAAAAGAGGGGACCACGGCAAAATTCTGTCGCCCCAACACCTCGCCAGACAAGACAAGTTAGAGCCTCCTTCCATCGCATGCCCTTGTTGCACCCGGTCATGCGAAAATAGACATAGCAACCTATGCCCACAACGCATGCCAATCCCCCTGCGATTACCCCTGAAGTCATAAAAGAGCACGGAATCACGCCGGAAGAGTACGAGCGGATCAAAGCTTCTCTGGGCCGCGAGCCCTCGCTGACCGAGCTTGGCATTTTCAGCGTGATGTGGAGCGAACATTGCTCCTATAAATCATCACGTGTACATCTGAAGCGCCTGCCCACGCGCAGCAAGCTGGTAGTGCAGGGGCCGGGGGAAAACGCGGGCATCATTGATATCGGCGACGGATGGGCGTGTGCCTTCAAGATTGAATCCCACAACCATCCCTCTTTTATTGAGCCCTTTCAGGGCGCGGCGACCGGCGTCGGCGGCATCCTGCGCGACATCTTCACCATGGGCGCGCGGCCCCTGGCTGTAATGGATTCTCTGCGGTTTGGGCCGATTACTCCTGACAGCAAAGCAGATCAGGCGACTGTTCACAAAAACCATTCGGTGCTGGAAGGTGTGGTCAGTGGCATCGCCTCTTATGGCAACTGTTTCGGAGTGCCCAACCTGGGCGGCGAAACCAAGTTCGAGCCGTGTTACTCGCAGAACCCGCTGGTCAATGCCTTTGCTCTGGGACTCGTCCGGCGCGACCAGATTTTCTACGCAAAAGCAGCAGGCGAAGGCAATCCGGTGATTTACGTGGGCTCCAAGACCGGACGCGACGGCATCCACGGAGCCACCATGGCGAGCGAAGAATTTACTGAAGGTTCGGAGCAGAAACGTCCCAACGTTCAGGTGGGCGATCCATTCCTGGAAAAGCTGTTGCTGGAAGCCTGCCTTGAAGCCATGCAGACCGGCGCTGTGGTCGGCATACAGGACATGGGCGCTGCCGGGCTGACCTGCTCCACCTGCGAAATGGGAGCGCGCGGTGCTGTGGGCATTGAGATCGAACTCGACCGCGTGCCCCAGCGCGAAACCGGCATGAATGCCTACGAAATCATGCTCAGCGAGTCCCAGGAACGCATGCTGCTTGTGGCGGAAAGCGGACGCGAGCAGGAAGTGCTGCGTGTCTTTGAAAAGTGGGGGCTCGATGCCGTGATCGTCGGCAAGGTGACGAGCAACAACCGGCTGCGCGTGCTGGAGCACGGCCAACTGGTAGCCGATATTCCGAACACGGCTCTTACCGATGACGCGCCCCTATACAAGCGGCCTATGCAGCCGTGGGAGGCGCCCGCGGCTCACAGCAAGCCGGGGCATATTCACTTTGCCAGCAAGGGCGATTTCACTCAGAACCTCAAGCGTCTGCTGGCCGCGCCTAACATCTGTTCCAAACGCTGGATCTTCGAACAGTACGATTCCATGGTGCAATCCAATTCGGTGGAAGGTCCAGGAGCTGATGCCGGCATCATGCGGATCAAAGGGACCAAGCGTGCACTGGCGATGGCTCTGGACGGCAACGGCCGTTGGGCTTGGCTTACGCCGAAGCTGGGTGCAATGCATGCTGTCGCGGAAGCAGCTCGCAACGTGTCCTGCACGGGAGCAACACCGGTTGCGGCCACAAATTGCCTGAACTTTGGCAATCCGGAAAAGCCGCAGATCATGTGGCAATTTTCTGAGGTGATTGACGGCCTGACTGAAGCCTGCGAAGCCCTGCAAACGCCGATCACGGGCGGCAACGTCAGCCTCTACAACGAAACGCTGGGTGAAGGAATCTATCCCACGCCTGTAGTTGGCGTGGTCGGCATTCTTGAAAACGTGGACCAGGCCATGACCTTCCACTTTCGCCAGCCCAATCAGGATGTGCTGCTTCTCAGAGGAACCGGGCATGCTGATTCTAATCGCGCAGAAACGGAGTTCGGCTCTTCAGAGTATGCAAAGGAGATTCTGGGAGAAGTCTGGGGTGCGCCCCCGGCCTTGGATCTCAAGCAGGAAGCGGCTCTACAAAAATGCGTGCGGGATTTGATCCATTCCCAAGCCATCGATTCCGCGCATGATATTTCTGATGGTGGTTTGGCTGTGGCCCTGTCAGAGAGCGCTTTCCCCATGAATATTGGCGTTGAGATGAACCTTACTTCCAACGGGACGCTCCCGGAAGTCCTTTTGTTTGCTGAAGATGCAAGCCGCGCGCTGATTAGCTGCGACCAGAAAAACACTGAGAACATCAAAAGAACAGCGCTACAATGGGGTCTGCAGGCGGTACGGATCGGCCGCACAGTTCCGAAAAATTTAGAAATCAAGATTGATGGCGACGCCGTGGTGTCTGCAGCGGTTTCAGAGCTGCGGCAGATATGGGACACGGCTCTGGTACGGGCTCTCCATGCTGAGACCAGGGAGCATCTGGTTCCGGAGACGTTGCAGAAAAGCTGAAAAGAAGCACATAGCAATTAGCAGTTAGCCAAGTGACTCACCGAAGCGAAAGGGTGAGGCCGCGCGTGGCGAGCGGCGTGATACATGTGCAGAAATGACTTCGAGAGGACAAATAATGCAAAGCGGTGTGGAGCAACGCGACAAATTTAAGGACGAATGCGGCGTGATGGCGGTACATACCCACGCCGAGGCCTCCACGCTCGCCTACCTGGGGCTGCATCAGTTGCAGCATCGCGGGCAGGAATCGGCAGGCATTGTTTCGTCTGACGGCGCGCGCCTGCACATGCACAAAGCCATGGGTCTTGTGGCTGATATTTTTACAGAAGATGTTCTCGGGCGCTTGCCGGGCAACATTGCTATTGGACACACCCGCTACTCCACCAGCGGCGATTCCGCGGTTCTAAACGCTCAACCCATCATGGTTGACTGCAACAAGGGCATGATTGCCCTGGCGCATAACGGCAATCTGGTAAATGCCTGGGAGATTCGCGGCAGATTGGAAGCCCAGGGCTCCATTTTCCAGACCACCAGCGACACTGAGGTCATTGTTCATCTGATCGCGCAGTCACGGGAGCAGACTCTGCCCGAAGCCGTATGCGATGCGCTGCGCCAGATTGAAGGCGCGTTCTCCCTGGTGATGATGACGCGTGACCGTGTCTTTGCCGTACGCGATCCACGCGGGTTCCGTCCTTTGTCCATGGGACGCATCCCCAATGGGGCCGGCTCAGAGCGCGACACAATTGTCTTTGCCTCGGAAACCTGCGCTTTTGACCTGATCGGGGCCGTTTACGAGCGGGACGTGAAGCCTGGCGAGATGGTGGTGGTAGGACCGGAAGGTGTTTCATCGCGCACGTTTGCTTCTGAGGAGGTGAAGCAGACCAGTTGCATTTTTGAGCACGTCTATTTTTCCCGCCCGGATTCAACGGTTTTTGGCCGGCCTGTGCAGACCAGCCGTGAAGCCATGGGACGCCAACTGGCCAGAGAGGCCCCAGTGCAGGCAGACGTTGTTGTCCCGGTTCCCGACTCGGGTGTGACCGCAGCTCTGGGCTATGCCGCTGAAGCCGGCATTCCTTTCCGCTTTGGATTGATCCGTAATCACTATGTAGGCCGGACCTTTATAGAGCCCGAGCAGCGTGTGCGCGACTTCGGCGTAAAGCTGAAGCTCAACCCGGTGCGCAGCTTGCTGGCGGGGAAGCGTGTGGTGCTGATTGATGACTCCATTGTCCGCGGCACCACCAGCCGAAAGATCGTCCGTTTAGTGCGCGATGCCGGAGCAAAAGAGGTCCACTTCCGTATCTCCTGCCCTCCCACGATTTCGCCCTGCTATTACGGCGTGGATACGCCCTCGAAGAACCAGCTCATCGCCGCCAACAAGAGCATTGAAGAAATTCGTGACTATATTGGAGCGGATTCACTGGCTTACCTTTCACTTGACGGCTTGCGACAGGCTTGCGCCGAAGGCGAGAAGACCAGTTACTGTACCTCCTGCTACACCGGCATTTATCCCACGGAATTTGTTCCGCTGGAGCAGTTGATTCCAGCGCCGGTGACAGCAGTCAAAAAGCCGTAGTTATTAGGGTCTCCATCAGTTCAGTTTCTTCCATTGGGAGAGCACTCCATGAAGAAGCACTTCCGCGGCCTTCATCTGGCCTCACGCGCTTTTGTCTCTGCCATCTTCTGCGGCTGCATTGCCTGGGCTGTGGCGCTTCCATCCGGGCAGACCACCTCCGCGAAAGAACCAGCGATAGAACATGCCAAGGGCAGCTTCGACGTAAAACTGGCTCCGCAGGGTGAGCCTGAAAAAACGGACGGGGCTACCGTGAGCCGCATGTCGGGCGAAAAGCAGTTTCACGGTGATCTTGAAGGGACCAGCAAAGTTGAGATGCTGAGTGCAATGTCGAATGTAAAAGGCTCGGCGGGCTATGTTGCCATTGAACGCGTGACCGGGACGCTCAAAGGCCGCAGCGGATCGTTTGTGCTCCAGCATAATGCCACCATGACCCGAGGCAAGCCAGAGTTGAATATCATCGTGGTGCCAGATTCCGGCACAGGGCAGCTCACAGGCCTGAGCGGAAAGATGACCATCATTATTGCGCCTGACGGCAAGCACTCATACGAGTTCGATTACACGATTGCACCCGCGCCGTGACCTTCTGCAAGCATCCAATTGTCCGGTAACCCAAAACCAAGCTCAATGCGCGTAATCGCAGGCAAATATCGTAGCCGCCGCCTCGCGGCTCCCGAAGGCATGCAGACACGGCCCACCTCCGACCGTCTTCGAGAGACTCTGTTCAACGTGGTCGCGCCGTCCGCTGCCGATTCCGTGTGGCTGGATCTGTTTGCCGGCAGCGGCGCCGTGGGC
>DATEJX010000412.1:0-2329 GCA_035277785.1 Candidatus Angelobacter sp.
TCGGCAACCAAACGTTCTTCATCGACGTGATTAAAGCAAACCTGACTGGCGCGTCGCTGTTGAAAGTGGCTGATGGAGTGCTTGGGCAGGATGTGCTGTCAAACTTTGCCAGTATTCGCATCAATTACCGCCAGCAAACCATTGAGTTGTTCGAGCCTTAGGACAGACAAACGTCTCGAAAATTTGGAGGATTTTTCCAATGCAGTATGGACGATCAGAACGGTTTGGTCTCGCTCCCTGGGCACCATTTCTGTTGCGGATTATCATTGGCTATGGATTCGCGGTTCACGGGTTGGCCAAGCTGTCGAGGGGCCCAGAAGCTTTCGCCGGTGTATTGCAGTCCATCGGGGTTCCGGTCCCACATTTTATGGCGTGGGTCACCATCATCACAGAGTTGGTCGGCGGCCTGGCCGTCGGGTTAGGAGCCTTTATGACATTCGCCAGCATACCTCTGGCTGTGATTCTGCTGGTGGCAATCTTTACTGTTCATCTTCCCTACGGCTTCAGTTCCATCAAGCTGATTGCTGTAACCCCGGCGGGAGCACAATTCGGTCCTCCGGGCTATGAGTGCAACCTTCTATATATCGCCGGCCTGGTGGCGCTGGCATTGGGAGGGCCAGGACCATTGGCAGTGGATGGACTGCTGAGACGCAAGCAACAAAACGGGTCGGCTTTGACAGCCGATCGCATTTCTGGAAAACAATCACCTTCGGCAAAAGCAGGCATTAGTGATGAGCAAAGCACCGGCAACATTTTTTAGCGGGCTTTTTGAAACGCACCTTCATGTCCTAGACCTGGAAAGATCAATGAGGTTCTATGGAGACGTCCTGGGCTTGGAACTTGGGCGAAGGGAGCCTGAGCGCTGTGTGGCGCTGTATTGGGTGGGGAAAAACCAGAACACGATGCTGGGGCTGTGGGAGGAACCTCCGTGGATTTGGGAAGGAAGCAAGAACAACGTGCAAACGCAGCATATCGCCTTTGCAATGGAGCTTGATGATCTGCAGGAAGCAATGCAACGCCTGAAACAGAACGGGATTGAGCTAAGAAATTTCTTTGATGTGGTCACGGAGGAGCCAAGCGTATTTGGCTGGATGCCTGCCGCGTCGATTTACTTCCATGATGTTGACGGGCACTTGCTGGAGTTTATTGCCAGAATCGACAAAGAACCAGTGCCGGACATCGGCATAGTGTCTCTATCAGAATGGAACAATCTGATGCGAACCAGGCTGGAGCGATGACAATACAGGCCTCCCGCTCGACAATTACGATTCGTGGCGCAGTCTCAGAAGATGCTGAAGGAATCACGCGCACGTACCTGGAAAGCGCCGAGCACCATGCCAGCCTTGATTCTGAACTTTACCGGGTGCCTACGCGCGAAACCATAGCGGCACGCTACAGGGAAGGACGACAGCATCCGCTGGAGGGATGTGAAGCGAGCATAACGCTTGTCGCGGAGCTCAGTGGAGAGATTGTCGGATTCATAGACGCGCGCCTCTTTCAGCCTCAGGATGCGATGTACCGGGAAACGGTCCTTTGCCTGATTTCAGAGATCGCGGTGAGCCGCCGGCATCAGAAGCAAGGTATTGGCGGAAAACTGTTGCAAGCGGCTGAAGACTGGGGGCGCGAGCAAGGAGCGGAATTCGCAATTCTGGAATATCACCCGGCAAACACGCGCGCCGGCAGGTTCTATCAGCGGCACAGGGGCTACCGCATCTCATCGCTCACGGCCATAAAACGGCTGGAGTAGGCGCGGGAAACAGCCTCTGCCGGCGAAACTCAATGACATCGAAAGCACGACTGCAGGCGAGATTTAGTTCAGTGTATAAAGTGTCTGGCAGGGACTGCATAAATATTACTGTCACGGCCAAAGAACAAGGTCTTTCGATCCGGAGAAAGCGCTGGATTGTACTCGGAATCCGGACCATTGATCTGAGGGCCAAGGTTCTTAACGGTCTTCCATTCTCCATGTTTTCTGAATGCAATATATATATCGGCTTTCCCAAATCCACCCGGGCGAGTGGAATAAAACAAGAGTGAATTGCCATCAGGAGAGATGAATGGGCTTGTGTCAGAGGGGCCGGAATTGACAATCGTCGGAAGAGGCACAGGGGCCGCATAAGCGCCATTTACCAGCCGGGATTCGTAGATCATGTTGTGGTCGGCGCCGCCAACCCGGTCTGAAAAGAAATACAAATTGCCCGCACGATCGACGGTGGGCGAGCCCTCTTTTCCCGCTGAATTTACCCCTTCAAGCCATCGGGGTTCTCCCCACTTACCGGACTCTAAGTTCGAAACCCAAATATCCATATTTTTGCTGCCTGCCGCCGCC
>DATEJX010000413.1:0-5184 GCA_035277785.1 Candidatus Angelobacter sp.
CGAAGCACGGCTGGGCCATTGCCAAACGCATTGAGCAGATTTCGAACGAAGTGCTGCAGGTACAGCAGGGATCTCTTTATCCCGCCTTGCACCGTCTGGAACAACAGGGATGGATTCGCGGCAAGTGGAGCCAGGGTGAAACCGGCAGACAGGTCAAATTCTATTCACTCACCTCAGCGGGGCGCGTGCGTCTCGAAAAAGAAAAGGAAAGCTGGAAACGTCTCTCAGCCGCCATTGATCTGGTTGTTGACACTTTGTAAGGGAGTCTATGAGAGAGCAGATGCGCTGGTTCCATCGGGTTCGACCGTTGATGACGATGCTGTTTCATCGTGGCGCAGAAAAATCACGGCTGAACAGCGAATTTGAATTTCACCTGGAGCAACAGACGGCTGAGTACATGGGCCGTGGGATGGGCCCGGAGGAGGCACGCCTGGCCGCGCTTCGGCTCTTTGGCAATCCGGCAGTGGTGGGAGAACAGACACACTCAGAATGGGCTTGGAACTGGATTGAAGGTCTTTGGCGAGACTTGCGATATGGCTGCCGTACGCTGCTGCGCACGCCGGGATTCTCATTGATGGCCATTTTGGTCATGGCTCTGGGTATCGGCGCCACGACATCGCTTTTCACGATCGTGCGCTCCGTTTTGCTGCGGCCGCTCCCGTTTCGCGATCCCGACAAGCTGGTGATGCTCTACGAACGTTTTCGTCAGCAACCCGATTCCTACAACGTCGTGGCTCCAGCGGACTTCCGCGACTGGCGAGCGCAAACACATGGATTCGAAGACATGGGCGCGTGGCGGTGGTGGGCCGGCCACCTAAGCGGCGAACATGGCGAATCGCCGGAGGTAGTCGTTGGGGCAGGCGGATCATGGAATTTGTTTTCAGTACTGGGCGTGCAGCCGGCATACGGACGAACTTTCACTCCTGACGAGGACAGGTTCGGGGCCAACGATGTGGTCCTTTTGTCCTGGAGCCTGTTTCAGGGCCGGTTCAATGGAGATAAACAGATTGTCGGCAAATCAGTGCAAATTGATTCCAAGCCATTTACGGTGGTTGGCGTGCTGCCGGCGTGGTTTTCCTATCCTGATCCGGCGGTGAAAGTCTGGATCCCGTATACCCCGATTTTCATGCCGGAGGAATTCAAGCCTGACAGCCACCAGAGTCATGTCATCGCACGGCTGAAAAGCGAGCCGAGTGCGGCAGCAGCGGTAAAAGAAGTGAGCGCGCTTCAGTATCACATCCACATGCAAAATCTGGGCAAGCCGGTGGCGGAAGACGTGGTTTTGCGACCAATGATTGAGGATGTCACTCAGGACGCAAAGACGCCCCTCATCGTGCTGATGTGCTCAGTGGGATGCATGCTGCTGATCGCGTGCTTGAACGTATCAAATCTCCTGGTGGCGCGCAGTGCTGCCAGACGCAAGGAAGTGGCGATCCGTGGTGCCCTCGGAGGGAGCCGTTGGAAGCTGGTGCAGGAACAAATGACTGAGAGCCTCCTGATCGCAGTTGCCGGTGGAGCAGTCGGCTGGATGCTTTCAATGTCAGCCACTCGGTGGCTTGCAACGCATTGGCGCGACCTGCCGCGCGCGGACGCTATTCGGGTTGATGGGCCGGTTTTGGCATTTTCTGTTGCGATTGTGCTTGCGACTGCTTTGCTGGCTGGACTGGTCCCTGCAATTTCCTCCACCGGAAAGAGCCTGCTCGGAACTTTACAGGACGCGGCGCGCTCGGTTGGAGGAAGTGTCTCTCGCGCCAGGCTGCGCAAGGTGTTGCTCTCTGCTGAGATAGCACTGACCGTAGTTCTTCTTATTTCCGCCGGGCTGCTGTTCAGAAGCTTTATTCATTTGCGCACCTCTGATCTTGGCTGTGTAACAAATAATGTGCTGACAGTCCGGTTTGGTTTGCCGGAGAAAAAGTATGACACTCCGCCGAAGGTTCTGGCCTTCCATGAGGCGCTGATGGCACGCATTCGCAGCCTGCCCGGTGTGAAAGCAGCGGGGTTGATTTCCACTGCCCCGGGCGCCGGTTACGAAGGCGATAGCGTATTTACCATCCCTGAGCACCCGGCGCAGGGGCCGAGCCTGGAACTGGACGCGCTTACACGCAAGGCCGATCCTGGGTATTTCAGTGCTCTGGGAATTCCTTTATTGAGCGGCCGCGTTTTTGACGACCAGGACAAGCTGGGACGAACACGTCATGTCATGATCAGCAAAAAATTCGCAGATCAGTTCTTTCCCAGCGAAGACCCAGTGGGTAAACATGTGAAGATGGCATTTTCAGGGAATACGGATGAGATATATGAAATTATCGGAGTTGTAGGAGACACGATTCATGACGTTGGTCAGCCTATCAAAGCCACCATTTATCGCTCCATCCTAAACGGTGATCCCATGCTGGACAGCGTTGCGACGATCGTCGTGCGGGCGGCCGTCGAACCCCTCAGCCTGGCATTGCCTATCCAGAGACAAATTTCAGCTCTCGACCCTGAGATGCCGGCTTACAGGGTGCGCACGATGCAGCAGATCATCGGAGAGGCCACCGCAAGCCAGAGCTTCAGCGCCGCATTGGTGCTGGCGTTTGCGCTGCTTTCGCTGATGCTGGCTGCGGTCGGCCTCTATGGCGTGCTTTCGTATCTGGTCACACAACGAGCATCGGAAATCGGCATCCGTATGGCCCTAGGTGCACAGCGACGCGAAGTATTGCGGTTGGTTCTTCTCGATGGAATGCGTCCTGTGACGTTTGGATTGGTTCTGGGGTTGACTGGCGGCGCCATCGCCGGAATGCTGATCAAGTCAATTCTGTATGGCACCGGTCCGCTGGATCCCGGCGTGTTTCTCGTGATGGCAGCTAGTCTTTTGCTCACGGCGGTGATCGCCAGCGCAGTGCCGGCGTTGCGAGCCTGCAGGATTGAGCCGGTCCAGGCGCTAAGGCTGGAATAGAGATCAAACTGGTCGAGGAGAAAAAGGTGCAGGGCCAGTCAGATTGAGCGCGGCGCTTTGGCAATGAAGCGATGACCGCGTGAACTCTGCCACGGAAGTAAGTTAAGTTCATCACATGCCGTTGTCGTGTCATTTTTCGCGCGATTTCTGTATTTTTACCGGCTTGCAGCGCGGCTTTCTTCGGCGAAATCACCTAGCACAGTCACATGTCCTTAGTAACATTTGAGGTGAAATCGCGTATCGTGTGCATCAATACCACTACAGCTTGTGGTGCAACGGCCAATTCAGCTCAGGATTTTGAGTAACTGCCCGATACAAAAAAGGTGCTAGTCCTATAGATACCCCGAAAACACCGGTAAAAACCGGAAGTTCCCTATTGACCTCCTGAGTTAACCCAGATATAACTCGCATCGACCTGAAATTTTTCCCCCGAGAATACAAAGGAATTTCCCTACAGGCCTTGGTGAGCCAGCAACCCACCTTGGAAAGGCTACGTTTATGGCGTCAGATTCGCGTGAAGTGATGAACATTCGACAGGCTTCGCAGTATCTGGGAGTCAGTCCTGACACGCTGTACAAATACGTGACCGAGGAAAAGATCCCTGCGTTCAAACTCGGGAACCGCTGGAAATTCAAGAAGACAATTCTCGACCAGTGGATGGAACAGAAGAGCACGATGAATATGAGCGGGGCCAAGAAGAAGCCGCGCGCGGCCAAAGCGGCCGGCCTACGGTAATTTCTTGGGACTCGGGAAGATTTAAGGAAAACATAAAAGGCGGGCAGCATGTTTGGTTCAGGAAAATCGATTGTCGGATTGGACATAGGCTCCAGCTCCATCAAGGCGATTGAGCTGAAACGCTCCAAAGGCGAGATCATGGTTTCGCACCTGGGCGTGGAGCCGCTGGCCAGTGATATTGTGGTGGACTCGATGATCGTCGACTCCGGCAGCGTCTCCAGCGCGATCAGCAAAATTTTCAGCCAGCACAACATTAAGACCAAGAGCGTAGCCACTTCGGTGAGCGGGCACTCCGTGATCGTAAAGCCGATCAAGGTCCAGCCGATGAGCGAAGGCGAACTGGCGGAAGGCATCACGACCGAAGCATCGCAGCACATCCCCTTCGATATTGCCGACGTGAATCTGGACTTCGAAATCCTGAATCCCGGCGACATGGGCCCGCAGATGGACGTGTTGCTGGTAGCGGTGAAGAAAGACAAGATTCTGAACTACACCAACGTCCTCTCGCTGGCGGGGAAGGCCCCCTCGGTAGTGGATATTGACGCTTTCGCGCTGCAGAACTGCTACGAGTACAACTACAACCCGACGCACGATTCCACGGTGGCGCTGCTGAACCTTGGGGCCAGCGTGATGAACATCAACATTGTCAAAGGCACCACCCCGCTGTTTACCCGCGATGTGAGCGTGGGCGGAAACCAGTACACAGATTCCCTGCAGAAGGAACTAGACCTGAGTTTTGAGGATGCAGAAGCCCTCAAGCTTGGCCGTCGCGTGGGCACTGTGAGCGAGGACGCCAAGCAGCCGATTCTCCAGCAGGTGACAGAAATCATTGTGCTGGAAATTCAGAAGACGTTTGATTTCTTCCGTGCCACCGCTTCCGGTGGACACATTGAACGGATTTACATTGCCGGCGGTTCCTCCCGCATCCCCGGACTGGTGGAGGCGTTGCGGCAGGAGTTCTCCATGCCGGTGGAAATTCTGAATCCATTCCAGCGGATCATGCCGCCGATGGATTCTCTTGAGAACGAGATCCTGGAACAGAACCCGGGACAGCTTGCGGTGGCCGTGGGTTTGGCCCTCAGGAGCTTTGAAGACCTATGATTCGCATTAACCTGCTTGGAGTTCCACGAAAAACGCGCGGCAAGCGTGCTGCATCAGTTTCCGTGCCCGGCGAAGGCTCAAGCACCATGGTTTTGGCGCTGGTGGTGGTGCTGGGTCTGGGTGTAGCAGTGGCCGCTTCGTATATGTGGGTCACGCGCGAGCATGATCGGCTGGACAAGAGCCTGCAGAAGGCAACTGCCGAAAACATGAGGCTGGCGGATGTAAAAGCCAAATATGAAGCCAGCAAGCGCAAGGCAGACATGTTTGAACGCCGGGTCAAGGTCATTGATGAACTCAAAGAAGCTCAGAAGGGCCCGGTCAACATGTTGAATCTGGTGGCCGACACGGTCAACAAAACAGATGCAGTGTGGCTTGATTCGATGACGTCGGATGGCAAGAGCCTGAACTTT
>DATEJX010000414.1:0-14227 GCA_035277785.1 Candidatus Angelobacter sp.
GTGATTCCCTGCTCTTTTGGACCAAACGATGCCAGGACGCTTAAAAAACCGGAATCAGAAAGGTTATCTGCTGCTCTCGGTCATGCTTCTGATTGCGATCATGCTGCTCATGCTGTCTATTGAGGCGCCGCGGATGGCACAGAAGATCAAACGGGACAAAGAGAATGAACTGATCCATCGCGGCAAAGAATATGCTAAAGCCGTAAGGAAATATGTGCGCAAGACCGGCAACTATCCCACATCGTTGGAGCAGCTTGAAGATACTAATCACGTCCGTTTTCTTAGAAAACGCTACGAAGATCCAATGACGGGAAAAGCCGATTGGAAGGTCATTCATCAGGGTGAAGCGGAAGTAAAGATCCCGCAGAACCAAAATAACCCTGGTCTACAGGGCAGCGGGAATCCCAGTATTTCCGGGAGTAGCGGCCCTACCGCTTCTCCAAGCCCAGCAGGCGGGACAATCGGCGGTGGCGGAACACTGGGTGGAGGCGGCACACTGGGCGGCCAACCGAACGGCCAAGTAGGGACTCTGCCTACCTCGAATGTCGGGAACGGTCCACAGTTTGGCGGCGGTGGAATTATCGGGGTCGCCAGCACAAGCAAGGAGACCGGAATCCATGAGTTCAACGGAAACAGCGAGTATGACAAGTGGCTGTTTGTGTACGATCCAAAGCTGGAACAGGCAGCGGCTACCATGGGCGGGTCAGCCGATGGCGGCATAGCGGTTGGCTCACCACGCGCTGCGGGCGACAACAGCGGAGCTACACCCACAGGCAGTCCGGCTCCGAGCGGTAGCCCGGCTCCAGGCACCAACCCCAATCCCAATCCGAATCCCAGTACAACTCCTACACCGCCGCTTTAATCGACCGCTGGATACCTGGATCAAAACAAAAAGCCCCGCGCTGTGCGCGAGGCTCTGATCAATCTTTGGAAAAAACTTACACGTTAAACGATGATCCGCAGCCGCACGTGCTCTTAACGTTCGGATTATCGAACTTAAATCCTGCTGCTTCCAACGTTTCCACATAATCCACGGTGCAACCGTTGAGGTACATAACGGAAGTCGCATCCACAAACACCTTCAGGTCCTCAAAGTTGAAAACCTTATCCATCACGCCCGGTGCGTTCTCAAATGACATGGAATAGGAAAACCCGGAGCACCCGCCTCCTACAACACCAATGCGCAGCCCTGCAGGCACTGGGTCCTGCTGCTTCATGATCTCCTTGACTTTGGAAACCGCAGTCGAAGTCAGGCTGATAGGGGTCTTCGGCGTGGTCTCGACATTGGGAGTTATTGTGGAAGCCATTCAATTCTCCTTCAAAATTGGGTCCTTGGAATCAAGACCATTATAGTACAGATTCGCTCACAAACACCAGTTAGATGAGGCACAACCAGCCAAGGTCGCAAAGGTATGTAGCTGAAAACAGAAAAAAATCCTGCAAAACGCCTATAAAACCGGGACTATAATTCGAGTTGAGGTTCCACATACCCCCGGCCGCAAGCCTGTGCGGCGTCGCGTAGGCGGGACCGCTTCCAAGACGATGCGAGGTGGTGTTCTATGATGCAGGCACTGCTTATCCTTTGGGGCGGTTTGACACTGGTTCTTATCGTGCTGCTCATCTATCGCGGTACCCTCACGATGCACGAAGACGATCAGCTCTTTCTTGACAGTGCTGAAGCCCACATGGAAAAGGAACAACAAGAGTTAATCATCCAGATGAACAAGATCACGGTCTGGGTGCGTGTCCTGGGCACATGTTCCGTGGTGCTCATCATGCTGATTGGAGGAATTTTCCTCACCACCAATCTCACGCGATGACGCGTTAATTGCGCCTCTGCGCCTGCGCAATAGATGAGATCTGCAGGCGCCGGGGCGTGCCAGCGTTGAACTCAGCGACTGAACCGCAACAACCCGGCCCTCGGCTGCGGCGAACAGGTTTTTCCCGGGCACACGGAGCTGCTGTCCGTGACGGCATCCCTACTCTTCCCAAAAGCATCTTGTTCAGATAAGCGCTTGCTACAGTTTGTACGGCGGCATCCAGCGGCTCGGCCAAACACAGACTTCAGCACTCGAAAGATTGGAAGATCGCGAGTGATTGGTCTGTCTGGACTGATTGGCAAGATACGACATTAGCAATTCAGAACATGGGCTGCCTGCCACCCCGGTTGCAGAACTTTTTCTGATGACAGCCGTCAGGACAAACCGGCAAGGCACACAAATTTGTAATTCTTCTGTCATAGTTGACCCAGGTTCCGGCGGGCCTTTGTGATTGACGAAGGAGAGATTCCCCATGCCAGCGGAGGACCGTAATCAAATGCATGCAACCGACCCAAACACCGGAAAAAACAAATTGCCTGAAGAAACAAGCCCTGCATGCGTTTATTCACTTGAAACTCTCATGGCACTCCAGAAGATGCTGGAAAACGGAATTCCTTCAACGGGAGAGCGCCTGCCTCGCTCAACTCAGTTGAGCGCACCAGCCGGGAACAATGCTCAAACCGGGATCCGTCCTTTGTCCGCGCAGCCGATCAGGGAACCAGTCATCACTTTGAAAGAATATTTGCGGCGGATCTTCATGAAGCTAAAAGGATCAAAAGAAGCAGATAAAGGCCACTCAGCCCAGCAGAATGGGTGAACCGGGTTTCAGCGCGGAACATAACTGCTGAAAAAATCTATCAATGGCTGGTCAGGACAGGACAGTGGGCTTCTGAGACCACGCGTGAAGCTACACTTGGGCACATCTGGATGCCCGGTTCGAATGCGTTATTGACCCCCATCGCAATCAAATCTGCGCTCTTTTGCCGCGCTACTTTAAGGATCATCTCCACGGGTTCGCCGGTTTCACACACAAGCTCTGCATTCAGGCCGGAAAGTGGACGTTCAAAGCTGTTGCTCATGGCCCGCCGAGCTGCTTCAGTCACCGTAATCTGGTCCGGCCGCTGCTCCCAGCCTTCCGGAAGCACGTGCAGGACTGTAACGGACGCACCGTAACGCAGGGCCAGAGCCACCGTAATCGGCAACACTCGCTGGCTATGCAAAGATAGGTCTGTGGGCAAAATAATGCGTTTGAATCGTATTTCCTTCCGCGGAAGTAGATACGGCCCTACAGTTAATACCGGGCAGCTTGCCACCCGGCAGATTTCATCCACCACGGAGCCATAAAGAATCCGTTGCAGCCCTCGCCGGCCGCTGGTTCGGGCCACAACAAGGCCGACGTTGTGTCCGGCAATCGCCTTCGGAAGTTCCGTCGCCACCGAGCCGCTGGTCACCAGGGTGGTAACGCGGAGGCTCTGGAGTTGGATCGTGTGCGATAGGCCCACTAGTTTCTCGTTGGCCTGCTTCTCTATGTGCCGTATTTCCCTCGGCGAAGCCGGTGTTTCCTCCTCTGACGCTACCGAGTGCCACAGAAACACTGACGATCCAAACGTATCCGCGATTCCCCGCACATAGGGCAGTGCGGCAAGAGATTCGGCGGATAAGGAAAGGTCGGTGGCCAGCAGAATCCGTTTGAGTTCCGGAAGGGCTGACAGCGACAGGGCGGCTATCGACATGCGGTTACTTCATTGCTTTTGGAAGCTGCGCTGATTGTACCCCAGATGCACTAAAGTCCAGCGACTTTCGTCACAAAGATTTAGTTTCTTAATCTATTTGCCCCAAGGCTGCTTAACCGGTCAACCGAAATAAGGCCGGCTCAATGAGCCGCATCCGACGAAATACCTCTCCGTTCAGTCAGGGCACGCATCTCCTCGATATAGCGTTTGCTGTCAAACTTCTTTGAAGTGCTGGCAAATGACATATAACGCACCTGCCCAAAAACCGGACGGTCAAACCATGGCCGGTCATGTTTGCCTGCAATCGCCCATGCGATCCCGGCATATCCATTGGGATCTCGCCCATCCAGCTCATATTTGTCATTCAGATGCACCGCGATCCGGAACGCCTCAGCCGGCGTCCTTGTCCATTCCAGGATCTTTTTCGCCCAGTACATGCGCATGTAGTTGTGCATCCAGCCGCTGATTACCATCTGCTGCTGTGCGGCATTCCAAAGCGGGTCGTGCGTCCGCGCCTGCTCCAGTTCCTGTTCGCTGTAGATCTTGCGTTCGTCCCTCGCGTGCCGGGCAAGACTTTTGTGTGCCCAATCCTCAGCGCATTCGAATCTGTCATAGTCGGGATTGAAGCGGACAAAGTTAATTGCCAGTTCCCTGCGCACGATCAGCTGTTCCAGGAATGCCTCCCTGGCTGCGCGAGGCGCATCAGCCTTTTCAATCGCAAGCGCTACCGTGTGCGGTCCAAGATGCCCAAAGTGAAGATATGGTGAAAGATGGCTGGTAGCATTCAACTCAGGCTTGTTGCGATCTTTCACATAGCCTCGAAGGCCTTCTTTGATGAACCTCTTCAGGCGTCGCAAGCCTTCCCCGGTGCCGCCCCTAAATTCACTGCTCGGCTGGACCGAACGATCGAGGGTCCAGTCTTCCATAATGTTTATGTCCGGCGGCAGGAACCTGACTTCAGGCGCATTTCCGGCCTCCCATTTGACTCTGGCGTAGCTATTCTCTACCGGTTGCAGAAATTCAGGCAGAAGCCGGCGAATAATCGGCCGCGCCGTGCGGGCTGCATACTGCTCCTTCATCAGCAGCCGCGACGGTACGATCACGTCCGCATCCACCGTCCAGAAGGGCATCCGCAACTGCTTGCCAACCAATTGGCGCCACTTGCGCGGCTCGCGCACAGGATTTTCATCTCCTATTACAAGGCAGGGACGTACTTCCTCACAGAACTTCACCAGGTGGTGGTCAGGGTAGCGTCGCAGCACAAAACCAATCCGGCGTTTTTCCAACTCGCGCGCAATCGCCGGAATGCCTTGTTGCAGAAAGGCAAAGTGTCTGATATTTGCAAGGTTATAGAAAGGAATCGGCGCCAGGAAAACCACACAAGGCTTATGGAGGGCATTCGCGACCTGAACTGCCACTTCTAATGCGGGATTGTCCAGCGCGCGTTGGGAACGCTGCATCCAGTACACCACGCAACGGCCGTACGGGTCCGGCGGTCCTTTGCGGCGGACATTGACCCGCGCGTCATTCGCAAGTTGCTCAAGTTGGTCCACAGTGGCTTATGGATTTCCTGGGCAGGCCTGTGGGAAGTCTGGAAAAAGTTTAATACAGAATCGTTGGAACTGCCCCAAATCCTTGTTCTATCGTCCCACGACTTATTGCGAGCGAGTCCATGTCCTTCCTGAAGTACACCATCGCCCTTCCGGTTGGAATGGCCCAAAGCAACCTGCGCCTGAACATCAGTAATGCTCTGAATTGGCCCAACTCCGGCTATGCTGCCCTTGATTGAAGTTGGCAGGCATTTTGTGCCCCGAACAGGAGCGTAAAAATGAAAGCTACCCTGGCTGCAATTTTTGTACTGTCGGTGGGTCTTGCTGCATGGTCGCAGTCCCACGATTCATCCGCAATGGCAACCCTGGTTTCTTCGACAGCGGCATCTGCAGCGCCAGCGCACGTTGAGTTGCATAGCATGCTGGCTGATGCAGACAAAACGGTCTCCTCCACCAACACTGATCTTGCCAACCTGCACGTGGAAAAGTGGGCTTCCGGCTGGAAGACCGCATGGATGAAGAAGAGTTCCCATAAACAGCAGGCCGGCCAGACTGCGGATTCAGTCAAGCAGCTTGCGAGCGGATTGACTCCGGTGATCGCTGATGTTCGAGCAACGCATGGAAGTGTCAGTTCGTCTTTCAAACTCTACAACAGCCTGACACTCGTGTGTGAAAACATGGACGCCCTGGTAGAAGCCACGCATTCCTATGGCAAGAAGGAAGATTACAACAAGATGTCAGCCGACTATTCCAACCTTCTTCGCCTGCGCAATGACCTCGCTACCTACGTGGAGCAGCGTGCCGCAGTGATTGATCCCCATGGCAGCATTCCTGCAGCTCCGATGAACGCCTCGGCCAGCAAGAAAGATGAAACGCACAATGCAAACGCCAAGAAGGTTTACGCCAAGAAAAAGAAGCCCGTTCTCCGCGCCAGCAACTAGAAAGGACCGGAGCCCTTTCGGTTTCAGACGGTTCCTGAGAGTCGTAACATCGTTCATTGTTGAGTGCCGCTGCCTTGCAGGTAGCGGCATTCCCCTCCATCGTTCAGAGATGCCGGAATGCGAGGCAAAAAGAATCGGAAATGTTTCTACCTCTCCAGCAGCCTGCGTGCTTTTTTGAGCACGTCCACCATCATTTTCTCTGTCAGTTTTCCGGTGTTCGTATTTTGTAGGGAAGGGTGAAAGGAACACAGCAACGTGCGGCCGTTTGGCAGTGGGTAATGAGCGCCATGAGCAAAGAGATAACCTGCTTTGCTTTTCAGCATGCCCTGCCGCTTCAGGAAATTGAGGTAGGCGTCAAACGCTATCCTGCCCAGAACCAGCACGACCCGAACCTGGTTGAGCAAAATAATCTCTTTTTCCACGTGTGAAGAACAGTTGTCGATCTCAAGTGGAGTCGGCTTATTGCCAGGCGGAGCACAATGCACAGCCGCCGTGATATAGGCGTCTGTGAGCGTGAGTCCGTCACCTCGATGCATGGAAGTTGGCTGCGACGCGAATCCTGTCTTGTGCAGCACACGATAGAGAAAATGGCCCGAACCGTCTCCCGTAAACGGCCGCCCAGTGCGATTGGATCCGTGTGCCCCTGGCGCCAGGCCCAGGATCAGCATGCGGCCATTAGGATCGCCCCAACCCGGAACAGGCTTGGCCCAATATTCAAAATCGCGATATGCGCGGCGCTTCTCAATACCTATCTTTTGGCAGTGCGCAATCAGGCGCGGACAGCGCGTGCACGCAACAATTTCCTGATTCAGTTGTTCCAACTCGGAGACCATCTGGGTATCAGTTTAGCAGCCGGGGTTTGCTTTTGATTGGGCCGAGAGGCCTCAGAAGGCTTGTACTCTTCGCAAGTGACTGCTAAGCGAAGCAGGCAAAATGGCGGCGTTTGAGCAGCGCGGCCAGTGCATCCAGTAACATCTCCGGGCCATCCAGTGGATTCACATGCAGTTCGCAAGTGTCCTCAAATGGCTGCCCATACGGATCCATGACCATAGTCGGGATTCCGCGTTTATGCGCTTCAGAACACAGCACTCGGCGCTCCCGCAATTCCATGGATTGTCCGATTACAAGTGCACACACATGCCGGCGCTTCAGGATTTTCAATGCTGCTTCAAACGTTGTGACTGGAATCACCCCGTAGCCTGCATGCGCCAAAACGGCGTTCCGCAATGGGGACACCAGTCTCTCTCGCGCTATGGAAAGGATTGCAGGTCTCATATGTAATCCGTCGCTTACTACTTGATTGCCATCAAGTATTCTCCTCAGCAACCCTGAAAGCAAGTAGAAAAAAGTACAGGTTCCTGCCCCGATTTCAGTGCAGGTCACTCTGATGATTACCTCCGCGTTTGACCACTCCAGTAAGAGTCTCTTAAACTTAATTTTTCGATATCTCTTTATAAACACTCAATTTTTGCTTGCCCCGCAGACGGACACAAAAGGAACAAACCTTTGGACAACACGAATACTGAAAATAAACCAATCGAAAATTCTGTACCCGAATCCGGGCCCGTTGGCGCTGAAACGGCCTCTCAAGAAGGCGCTCCGCCAGCCGATGATCCCTGCCGGCAGCAGGTCACTGTGGAAATTCCTGCTGAGGAGGTGGCGGAACGGGAAGAAGCCCTGGTCCAGCAATACTCCAAACAGGCGCGCGTGCCCGGTTTCCGCAAAGGCAAAGTACCCGCTAGTGTGGTGCGCAACCGCTTTGCCGAACAGCTTCGTGAAGAGCTTCTGGAGCGTCTGGTTCCTGAGTATTTTCGAGTGGCTGTAATGTCCGGCGGGTATAGGCCGATCTCCGCACCCTCCATCACCGACTTGAAAGCGAACCCTGGAGAAGCAATTCGGTTCACCGCCAGCTTTGATGTCATGCCGGAAATTCAATTGGGCGACTACAAAGAGATAAAAATAGAAAAGCCGAACGTTCAGATCTCAGACGAAGATGTGGAAGCGGAGATAAAAGCGCTTCAGGAGCGACAGGCCAGTTTTGATCCCGTAGAAGAAGACAGGGCTTTGGTTGACGGAGATTTCGCCCAAGTGGCCTTCACCGCAACGCCGAAGGAAGATGAGGCAGCAAAAGAGGGAGCGCCACAACAGCCAAAGCAGGCAAAACCCGCGGAACCTGTAAAGATGGATGACGTTCTGGTGGAAATCGGATCACCCACTACGGTCCCAGAATTTTCCCAGCACCTGCGCGGCGCAAAAGCCGGTGAGGAAAAAGAATTTGAGGTCACGTACGCCAGTGATTTTCATGATCGCAGGCTGGCGGGGAAAACGTTCTCGTATCACGTGAAGGTGAATTCAATCAAGAAAAAGAGTCTTCCTGAGCTGAATGACGACTTCGCTAAAGAATTAAGTCCTGAGATTGAAACCCTGGACAAACTCCGCGAAATGATCCGCGAAAATCTGCGCGAGCAGCGCCAGCATGAGGCGGAGCATGATGCCAAGGAGAAACTGATTGACGCCCTGATTGAAAAGCATGACTTCCCTGTGCCCCGCTCCATGGTAGAGCACCACATCGGGCTCAGGCTGGAGCGCGGTCTGCGCGCACTGGCGGCCCAGGGAATGCGCAAGGAAGACATGAAGCGCATGGATTTCCGCCGGCTCAGTGCAGCGCAGGAACCTGCCGCAATCAAGGAAGCTAAATCCGGGCTGTTGTTGCACAAGATCGCTGATGCAGAAAACATACAGGTAAGCGACGAAGAGCTGGACCGCGAAATCACCTCGCTTGCGTACCACACCCAGCAGTCTCCGGACGATGTGCGCAAACAGCTCACTCAGGAAGATGGCATGGAGCGCATCCGAGCCCGCCTGCGCGGAGAAAAAGCGCTAAACTTTTTGTATGAACAGGCCGGGTAACTGCCGGCGCAATTGCGCGCGGGCGCACAAAGTATTTGATGGAGGAAAAAGGGGAATATGGCTTTAGTACCAATGGTGGTTGAGCAGACAAGCCGCGGCGAGCGGGCTTATGACATTTACTCCCGGCTCCTGCGGGACAACATCATTTTTATCGGCACCCCAATTGACGACACCATTGCCAACCTCGTCATTGCCCAACTCCTGTTTCTGGAGGCCGAGGACCCGGAGAAAGACATCCAGCTTTACATCAATTCCCCCGGCGGTTCGATCACATCGGGAATGGCCATCTATGACACCATGCAGTTCGTCCGTCCTGATGTGATGACTATCTGCTGTGGCCAGGCGGCCAGCATGGCCGCAACCCTTTTGTGTGCCGGCGCGGCGGGTAAGCGTTTTGCCCTACCCACTTCTAGGATTCTTATTCATCAGCCCTTGATGTCAGGCCTTAGTGGCCAAGCCACGGATATTGATATACATGCAAGAGAGATCCTGCGCATGAGGGAAATCACCAATCAAATGCTGGCCAAGCACACCGGGCAAAAGCTTGAGAAGGTGGAAAAGGACGTAGAGCGGGATTTCATTATGAACGCCCAGCAAGCAAAAGAATATGGGATAATCGACGACATCATCTACAAACATAAATAAGTAGTTGATTGCCATCAGCCGGACCTTCTGGCCAGGTTTGTATAAGGTCCGCTGTATCAAGGAGTTACTGTGAAACCTAGGTCGCCGGAAGAAACCCTTCGTTGTTCCTTCTGCCATAAGTCTCAGGACGCTGTGGCCAAGCTCATTTCTTCCCCCAGTGATTATCCTCGCGCTTATATCTGTGACGAGTGCGTGGCTGTCTGTAACTCCATTCTTGAAGATGACCGCAGTGAATCACATGCGGCTGCGGCTCCCAACCACCTGCCCAAACCGCAGGAAGTGAAAGCGTTTTTGGACGAATACGTCATCGGTCAGGACCAAACCAAAAAGAAGCTTTCCGTCGCCGTTTACAACCATTACAAGCGCATTCATATGAATCGCGCCAAGGGCAATGAGGTTGAGCTGGCAAAGTCCAACATTCTCCTCATCGGCCCCACCGGCACCGGCAAGACCCTGCTGGCCCAGACATTAGCTCGTATGCTGGATGTCCCCTTTGCCATCGTTGATGCCACCACGCTGACGGAAGCCGGTTATGTGGGCGAGGACGTAGAAAATATCGTCCTCAAGCTGCTGCAGGCCGCTGATGGCGACGTGGGCCGCGCTCAAACCGGCATCATCTACATCGACGAAATCGACAAGATCGGCCGCAAAGACGAAAACCCCTCCATCACGCGCGATGTCAGCGGTGAAGGCGTGCAGCAGGCGCTCCTCAAAATTCTGGAAGGCACCATCGCCAACGTTCCTCCGCAGGGTGGACGCAAGCATCCGCATCAGGAGTTCACGCCTGTCGACACCACCAACATTCTCTTCATCTGCGGCGGTGCATTCGTTGGACTGGAGAAGATTGTGGCGCGGCGCATCGGCAAGAAGTCGATGGGTTTCCGCACCAGCGAGCAGAAGGAAAAAGAATTCACTGAAGCCAGCAAGCGCGACACGGAACTTCTTCAGCGCGCCGAGCCGCAGGATTTGGTTCGCTTCGGCCTGATTCCTGAGTTTGTTGGCCGTCTGCCTGTGGTTGGCATTCTGAATGATCTGGACGAGGCCGCCCTGATTGAGATCCTGACCAAACCGCGCAACGCCATTATCAAGCAGTACCAGCGCATGTTCGAGTTTGAGAACGTGAAGCTTCGCTTCTCTGATGGCTCACTGGCTGCAATCGCTCGCGAAGCCATGCAGCGCAAAGTGGGCGCTCGCGGCTTGCGCATGATCCTTGAAGAAATGATGCTCGATCTCATGTACCACCTGCCCAGCCAGAAACGGGTGAAGGAATTTGAAGTCACCAAGGAAATGGTGGAACGGCGAGACATTTCCCTGCCCGCGATGGAAAAGGCGGGTTAGGCAAGCACTGGTTTCTTTGTTACCGCCTGCTTCGGCAGGCGGTTCATTTTCAGCTCAGGTGGCTGTGCCCGACCGACAAGACTCCTACTGAATGAACAAACTTGGTGCAGGTACGTCGGTTACAAACGTTCTAAGACATTGATTCTGCTCGAAGTCAACAGAAGTGCACTCCCTGCCAACCAGGGAGGTTGCATCGCGTGATATTCTTGAAGTACAGATACGCGCGTCCTGCATATTCATGGTGCTGGCGGCGAAATTTATAAAGGTTTCCATAGTGACTCAAAACAAGGAAAAATTCGAAACACGCCGGCTTCCCATGATGCCCATTCGCGATGTGGTCATCTTCCCCTATATGATGACTCCGTTCATTGTGGGCCGCGAATCCAGCGTGCGCGCGCTCGAAGAAGCGCTGGCCTCTGACCGCAAGATCTTTCTCGCCACCCAGCATGACGCCAGCGTGGACGAGCCCAAGCCCCACGAAATTTACCAGGTCGGCACCATCGCCAATATCGTCCAGAATCTGAAGCTTCCCGACGGGAATATCAAGGTGCTGGTGGAAGGGGTTGAGCGCGGCAAGATCCTGGATCTCAAGAACGCGGAAGGCTACTTTGAGGCCACCGTTCGCACCGTCAAGTACTCCACAGAAACTACCCCGATCATTGAGACCGCCATGCAGCGGGTGCATGGGCTTTTTGATCAGTATGTGAAGCTCTGCCAGTCACTCAATCTGGAACCGGTCATCATCACCGGCATGAGCGACCCTGCCAAGCTCAGCGACACCATCGCGCAGAACCTCCAGCTTTCCATAGAAGAGAAACAGGAACTACTGGAGATCTTTGACCCGGTCGAGCGGCTCAACCGCATCGCTGACGTGCTGGATATCGAAATTGAAAAGCTGAACATGGACCGCACCATCCAGACCCGCGTAAAGCGGCAGATGGAACGCGCGCAGAAAGAGTATTACCTCAACGAGAAGATCAAGGCCATCCAGAAGGAACTGGGCCGCGGCGAAAAAAGCGAGTTCGACGAACTGAAGAAGAAGATTGACAGCGCCGGCATGCCTAAGGAAGTCCATGAGAAGGCCATCCAGGAACTCAAGAAGCTGGAAGCCATGCCGCCCATGTCGGCTGAATCCACGGTGTCTCGCAACTACCTCGACTGGCTTCTGGCTGTTCCGTGGAAGAAAAAATCCAAAGAGATCCGCAATATTGAGCACGCAGAAAAGATCCTCAATCAGGACCACTACGGCCTCGAGAAGATCAAAGACCGCATCCTTGAATTCCTGGCTGTCCGCCAACTGGTGAAGAATCCCAAGGGCTCGATTCTCTGTTTCGTAGGCCCTCCGGGCGTAGGCAAGACCTCGCTGGGAATGTCAATCGCTAAGGCCACAGGCCGCAAGTTTGTCCGCATGTCGCTTGGCGGCGTTCGTGACGAAGCGGAGATTCGCGGCCACCGCCGGACGTACATCGGCGCCCTTCCTGGCCAGATCATCCAGATGATGAAGAAAGCCGGCACCAAGAACCCGGTGTTCATGCTGGACGAAGTGGACAAGATGGCCTCAGATTTCCGTGGCGATCCTTCAGCTGCGCTGCTCGAAGTTCTCGATCCTGAGCAGAACTGGATGTTCCAGGATCACTACCTCGACGTGGAGTATGACCTTTCGCAGGTCTTCTTCGTCGCTACGGCCAACGTGCTGCACACGATTCCCGCCGCGTTGCAGGACCGCATGGAAGTCCTCCGCCTGCACGGCTACACCGAACTCGAGAAAACGGAGATCGCCAAGCAGTTCCTGGTGCGCAAGCAGCGTGAAGCCACCGGCCTCACAGAGCAGCAGGTCCAGTTCTCTGATGATGCCATCAGGGAGATCATCCGGTCTTACACTCGTGAAGCTGGCGTGCGTAACCTGGAACGCGAGATCGGAAACATCTGCCGCAAGGTCGCCCGCAAGGTGGTGAAAGACGCCTCATACACCATTGCCCTGACTGCGGACAAAGTGAACGAGTTCCTGGGCGTCACCAAATTCCGCGACACGTTGGCCAATGAGAAGAGCGAAGTTGGCCTGGTCACCGGGTTGGCGTGGACGGAAGTTGGCGGCTCGATTCTGAGCACTGAAGTGTCTATTGTCGAGGGCAAAGGCGGCAGGCCTACGATTACCGGTCAGCTTGGCGATGTGATGCAGGAATCCGCCCACGCAGCAATTACCTATGTTCGCTCGCGCGCGGCTCGCCTTGGACTGCCTAAGGATTTCTACCGCACGGTGGATATTCATATTCACGTGCCGGAAGGCGCTATTCCCAAAGACGGGCCTTCTGCCGGCATCACCATGGCCACGGCCATCTCCAGCGCGCTTACCAAAATTCCTGTGCGCCGCGATATTGCCATGACCGGGGAAATCACGTTGCGCGGAAAGGTTCTTCCCATCGGCGGCTTGAAAGAAAAGCTGCTGGCAGCTCTGCGGGCTGGCATCACCGAAGCCATTATTCCCAAAGAGAATGAAAAGGATCTTCCGGAAGTGCCGGAGAACATCCGTGGCCAGATGAAGATTCATCTGGTGGAAAATATGGACCAGGTGCTGAAGATCGCGCTTGTATCGCCTCTGCCTGATATTCAGGAAGAAACGGTGCAACAGATTCCGGCGGCGACGGAAGAAATCCCGCGCGAGCGCTACCTCTAGTCGTCTGCTCGCCAAAGAATTGAAGCCCGCCTTTGCTGGCGGGCTTTTTCTTTTGCCATGAGTGCGATCTAGCTGCTCGCCAGAAGAGCAAGGCGTCTGGAGCTTTCTTTTACTCCGGCTTCCACGTTCACTGCAGCATAGAGATCATGGGCCTCCTGCCAAAGGGCTCGCGCTTCTTCATTTTTGCCGGTATCGGACGCAAGGATCGCCAGCCCACGAATCGCGTTCGCCAGATCCAGCGGCGACGTTTCAGGATGCCCACGGTAGATCCTCAAGGCGTTGCGATAATTAAGTTCCGCCAATTCTAACCGCCCTAAATCCTGCTGAATATCAGCCACGTGGCGAATCGTGTGTGCCAGCGCGAGCGGCTGATCATGGTCCCTGTAAATCGTAACTGCTTCCTCATATAGCGGGAGCGCAATCTCAGGGTTACCCATATCGCGTTCAATCTGCCCCAGCGCTTTGAGCAGAAGGGCCAACTCACCTTGTTGCCCTGTTTGCCGGCATCCTTCCATGCCATCAAGCAAAGCGCGCCTGGCATCCTGCAATTTCTTTTCGTTTCTCGCCTGCCGGGCTGACTGCAGAATTGCATCGATCTCACTGGACATAACGCCGA
>DATEJX010000415.1:0-7173 GCA_035277785.1 Candidatus Angelobacter sp.
GGTTGCCGTGCGCTGCTCCGCTACATCATTTCTGGTTGATCATTTCAGTGCGGACTGCGTCTTTGGCGAATCAGCCACTGAGACTCAGGCAATTTCATCTGAGCGTGTGCCCAAGGCACTCCCATTGGATCCGATTTCTGACTTGTATGGCCGCATCCTGTTCCATCAGGGCCGATTTCAACGCATCACTGCATATCACGAGTTGCAGGCTAAAAAATGTGTCTGCGCTGTCTCCGGATCAAAGAACCAATGGTTTGGGCGATACCTGCCCGGAGAGATGATTCTGGGGGATGCAGCTCCGCGTGATGCTGCCATCCATTGCATACAAGCCTGCATACCACATAAAACCGTTTTGCCCGCCGGAGTGGAAGCCGTGGAGATCTACCGCAGTTGGACAAGCGAAACAGCGATTGTCCGAGCCCAAGAAACATGGCAAAACGAAGACGATTTCATTTATGACGTAACTGTTGAAGATACATCCGGAGCGCTCTGTGAAGAGTGGAAAGGGCTGCGCCTGCATGCTGTGGCAGCGCTGAAGACAAATGCTCCATGGAACTGTGCTTTGCTGGTTCCCTATCTGGAGCGGCGACTGGCAGACCTTTTGCCGCATGCTGATCTGAAGATTGCTCTGGCAGCGATCTCCAATGGGTATCAGGACGAGGGCATTACACACCGGCCGGACGGCAAGCCGGAAGATCCATCGGCGCCTCAGGTTGAGATTTCGCGCTCGCACGCAAGTGGCCTGTGCCTGACTGTCCGCTCCAAATGCGCGCTTGGATGCGACCTTGAAGAGTGCATTGAGGCCGAAGAGAAGAACTGGAAGTACCTGCTTGGAGTGGACGGCTTCAGATTGGCGGAAGTAATCGCAGGACGGCACGCCATTTCGCTTTCACTTGCCGCAACGCAGATCTGGGCGCTGAAAGAAAGCCTGCGAAAATCCGGCGCGCCGCTGAACCATCTGCTCCAGATAGAGAGGCATTTCCCCGACGGCTGGACGCTGCTCTCCTCCGGATCAGTTCGAGCCGCAATTTTCCAGACACACATTCAGGGATTCCAAACCCAGTTTGCGTTTGGGTTTGCCAGCCGGCAAGCGAGATGAAGAGCTACGAATACAAACAGGCGATTGGATTTGAAGAGACGAACCTGACCGGCAATGTCTATTTCACCAACTATTTCCACTGGCAGGGGCGGACGCGCGAGCAATTTCTGCGGGAGCACGTGCCGGAAATCCTGCAGCAGATGGAAGACGGACTGGCGCTGGTCACTCTGAATGCCTCCTGCACTTTTTTGAACGAACTCAAGGCCTTTGACGAAGTGAGCGTCCGGATGTTTCTTGAGGACTTGACGCAGAACCGGATCACGATGCGTTTTGAGTACTGGCGCACGTCAGATGGAGAGATGCAGCTGGTGGCCCGAGGAGAACAGCAGATTGCATGCATGCAACGGCACAACGGGCAGCTTGTGGCGGCTGCGGTTCCCAAGCCTCTGCGGGAGGCCTTGCTCCCGTTCGGAGATCGAGTTCTGTCCTGAAGCAACGCCGCGAATGAAAGGATGGCAATGATTATGGACCAGACGGTCGTGCGCGAATCCACCAGACGATCTCACCGCGAGCAAGTTGGGCGTGTGATCACGGCCATGCGCAAGCAGATTGATCAGCCGATATCATTGCGTTCACTGGCGCGGATCGGCGCGGCGAGCCCTTATCATTTCACCAGGACATTCCGCCGCGTGACGGGAATCCCGCCGGCGCAATTTCTCTCCGCGTTGCGCCTCGACCTGGCTCGGCAACTGCTGCTGCACAGCAGCCGCAAGGTCATCGACATCTGCTATGACGTGGGCTTCAACAGCGTGGGAAGTTTTACCCGCAGGTTCACGCAGGCGTTTGGGGTCGCGCCAGGCGCTTTTCGCGCCATGTCCCAGGTTGGAGTCCAACCTCTTTCCATGAGCGGTGAGCCGCTTTCGGACCCCGCAACGAATGGCGCCGGACATACTGTCTCGGGTCATGTAACCAAACCCGCAGATTTCAACGGTGTGGTTTGTGTTGGACTGTTTTCGACGCCACTTCCGCAATCAAAGCCGGTGGCTTGCACCATCGCCGCAGAGAACGGGGAGTTTGCGCTGGGCGATCTGCCGGCCGGGCGCTGGTTCCTCTTCGCATTAGGATTGCAGTTGCCCATCCTGCCGCACCAGTGTTTCTACCAGGAAACAGCCTTGCGTGGAGGCGGTCAGGTGGTTGATGTCTCAGCAGCCAACATTTGCGGCGATACGGAACTGTTCTTGCGACCGGCTTTAGCTACTGATCCCCCTATCCTTCTATTTCTGCCGGACCTCACAGGGATCGCCGCGATCGCGCGTGATCGCCGCGATCGCGCGTGATCGGAAAAACAAATCCACCACGGAGGCGCGCAGCCACGGAGTAAAGCAAGAATCTGGCCATAGATCACGAAGTACCCGGCGACAACGAAGTCATACTTTGCCCGCACCTGCTGGGAGAACTTCCAGAAGAACATCGCGACAGCGCACGAATCGAGCGACAAAAGAGCAAGCCTCACCAAAAATCAGCGGCGCCTTCCGGCGCCGCTGACCTGTTTACGACTATCCTATTTTGTCACTGTCAGCGTGACGGGAGCGCTGCGGACTGAGCTGCCGCTGGCTCCGTTCACAGTGATGGTGTAGGTCCCAACCGGAGTTTTGATTCCTCCGGACTTCTGAGTGTTGATGGAGAGTGACGATGAAGCGCTGCCGGCGCCCGGCACAACCGAAGCAGGCGAAAACGAGCAAGTTGCGCCGCTCGGCAATCCCGAACAACTCAATGAGACAGAATTGCTGAAGCTGCCGCCGACGGCTGAAACCGTCAGGCTGGTTTGAACTCTGTTACCTGACCGCACAGTGAGGCTGGCCGGGACCGAGACAGCGTAGTCAACACCTGTGCCGGTAAACGACAGGCCAAAGGGGTTGTTTCCGGCGTCGCTATTGATCAGCAAGGTGGCCAAGCCAGAGCCTGCGGACCTGGGTGCAAACGCCACCTGGATAAAGCAACCGACGCCCGGCGCAACTGCGATCCCCACACAGTTGTTACCTACAACAGAAAAGTCGGAATCGCCGTTGATGGTCAAGCTGGCGACGTGCAAAGTGAGACCGCCCGCGTTGGTAACGGTGATTATCTGGACAGGACTCTGTGTACCAACGGCCTGCGTGCCGAAGTTAACGGAGGATGGCGTGACGGACACGATTGCGGGTTGCACGCCGGTGCCTGAGATCGAAACCGATACCGGCCCATTGGCAGCATCACTGCCTATGGCGAGCGTTGCACTTACCGTGCCGAGAGCCTGAGGCTCGAAGACCAACTGAATGGAGCAACTGCCGCCCGGCGCAACCGGCGCACCAACGCAGTTGCTGCTCAAGATAAACAATGTGGGACTACCGGCCATCACCAGACTATTGACGTGCAAAGCAGTAGTGCCTGTGTTGGTGACGGTAACAGTTTGAGCCTGGCTTTCTGAGCCGACTGCCTGATTTCCAAAGCTGACCACCGTGGGTGAGACGGTTGCTATTGCGGGGTTCAGACCAGAGCCTGAGAGTGAGGCGGTTGCCGAAGTCCCATTTTGGTTGGCGTTCACGGAAAGCGTTCCTGTGCGTGAGCCGGTTACAGTAGGTGAAAATGTTATCTGAATCGTGCAGCTTGCTCCGGTTCCCAGAACGGAGGTGCAGGTGTCCGTCTCATGGAAGTCTCCCGAGACGCTGATTGCAGGCCTGGAGACGCAGCCCTGGGTCGCCGTGTAGGTAACTGTCTGCGGATTGCTGGATGTCCCTACCGTGATGTCGCCAAAATCCAGCGCAGCGGGCGAGAGCGTGGCAGCAGGAGCAGTTGCCAGCATGAACTCATACGCGCCTATGTCCACTGCACTGGAACAGGTTGTTGCATTGCCGAAAGCGATTCGAGGATTGCCATCAAAATCTTTCTGCGGAAGATTGGGAGCGGAGTTATTACCGGCATCGATAACGGGCGACGTAGCCAGCAGGTGAAAATCATTGGCCGCCGCGTTGACAAACTGAGGATCGACGGAAATGGCGTCCTCGATCCCGTTCAGGTTGGAACAGAATCCGCTGAAGCCCAGGGCCGCGGGACTGAAAGCATCATTGAAAGAAAAAATGGGCAAAATTCCGTTGGTGTTGCCGAAGCCATTGCCGCAAGCCACGGGGCTGCCGGTATCAGAAAAGAAAATGTTGTTGACCAGTTGTGACGTTGAATCAAAGCCATCGGCAAAGACTGCGCTGCCGGAGGCAGCCGTATTATTCACAACGGTGTTATTCACCAGGAAAGGTCCGCGAGCACCGGACGGAACAAGAAAATAAATCCCGCCGCCTTGATCCCCACTGTTTCCATAGATGATGTTGTTGAAGATGTTGGCATCAGACTGGTTGACCATAGCAATACCACCACCATTACCGCTGGCCAAGTTGCCGCTGATGGTATTGCCGGAAATGGTGGGCGTGCCTGCGGCAAACAGAGAAATGCCCCCACCATCGGCTGTGCCGGGCATGCTGTTGCCGGTAATCACATTATTAAGGATCTGAGCGCCGGCAGCACCGCGGATTGAGATGCCGCCCCCTCCAACGCCTCCGGTACATCCTGCCCGGAAATTGTTGCTAATGGTATTGTTCCGCACAATGGCGGAGCTGAATGCTATTTGCAACCCGGCGCCGCTATCACAGGTCTGATTATTGGTGATCACATTCCCGTCAATAATGGGAGCAGAGCTATTGATCTGAATGCCGCCAGCATTGAACTCACTATTACCGTGCGCAATGGTAAAGCCTTTTAACACAGAGCCGTTTCCTTCGCCGCTGGTGAACTTGACCACACTGTCAAGGCCTCCACCATCTATAGTGGTGACTGAAGGCCCACCCGAGCTGGCGACGGTGATTGCCTTACCTTGAAAGTTAATGTTTTCAACATACGTACCTGGTGCAACCAGCACTGTATCCCCCGGTTGGGCAGCGTTGATCGCCGCCTGGATGGTGGGCTGATCGGCGGGAACGTGGATTGTGGTTTGGGCGTGGGCCAATGCAATACAGAAAAAGCAGATAAGAGCACACCTGCAAATGAGTGTGGTCAGAAAAGACAGAGGCTTCTTAGGCATTCCTTCTCCAAGTACTGAAAATAACGCAGATTGTTAGGAGTAGCGGGATGGAGTTTAACAAGCCATCTATAAAAGATAGAAGTAACTAATGAAGTTCATGGAATAGGACTTCAGTAACTGCTCTGCAGGTACTCAAGCGGCGCAGCTCAAGCCGGATTCGCAAGCGGGCCGCGTGTCGTCGCGTGTGGCAAAAACGCTACTATGACTTCAACGTGTTCAGCGCGCGTAAGCGGACCGAGAAGCTGCGTTATATGCACCGCAATGCGGGGCCCCCGGCGAGCCGGCTTTTTGGCTTGCTGGGGTGGAAGCTTGTGAAGCGTGGGCTCGTGCAGAATGCGCAAAGATTGGGCGTGGAGCAGCTACCGGCATTATCTAACAGGAATCGAAGGGTAGCCGAGATTGAATCTCACTAGCTTGCACGGCAGAGGGAACGAATGGGCATTGTTCCCAGGCTGAAACATATAAAACCCAGAGGACACGCGGACTGATTATCCCACGCTTCGTCAAAGCAAAGGTGACTTGACAACCTCCAAAGCTATCTGTCATAGTCACGACTGAATGGCTCGATATTCAACGAACGAAGCAGCTAAATTGTTGGGCATTACGGGAACCTCGCTGGTTCGCTACATGAAGGCCGGCAAGGTTCCAACACCGGAAGTGATCACGGCGGGACGTTCAACCGTTCATTCCTGGTCCGAAGAAGACGTTGAGGAGGTCCGCCAGCTTCTGCCCAAGATCGCCAACGGACGAAAGACGAGGTACAAGAAAAAGCAATTGGCAATTAGCAATTCGCAATTAGGCAAGCCGAAAAGCAAAACCAAAAGCAAGAAGAAGACAACTTAAACCAGACGGGCAACGCCCGGTGATTGAAGCACCGAACGTGCCCTGACCATAAACCGCCTACACGAGGAGGCAGATCTTGGCTACCAAGAAAACTAACACACTCCATCCACCCCAGAGCCTCAACCCACAACCAGCCGCCGGGTCCATGCTCGTGAAAACGCACGTTTATCGCTCCATCACCAGGTTGAACGCTGGATTTGAAAAGGTCATCCTCGAATTCGGCAACCTGAAGCAGATCAACTATTTCCGCTCCGAACCGCTCACCGCCATGTATAACCAGCTTTTGAGGATTCGCGCCCAGGCCTACCGGGAGTTCATCGCCGTGCTCAGCGCGCGCGAGGCGGCGAACGCAGCACATTTTGAAGGCAGGAACGAACTACTCGTGGGGCCTGAGTAAAACCCTACCACTGATGACACTGATTGCACTGATCAGGAATGGCATTTACCGCAACGGACGCAAAGGGCGCAACAACCAGGAATCGCCAAAGGTTTTGCGCTCTTGCCGTGTCGTGATAATTGCCCTTTGGAAATTAGCAGTAACCGATTCCAATTTACCTCAGCGGCTAAAGCCGAATTTCTGTTGGTCCTTACCGCAGGCCTAAAGGCCTGCTCCACCCTTGATAGGCCTCGAAAATCGGCGAAAAGGCGCGTGTGATCGGAAGGCAAAACCCTACCGCGGATTAACGTGGATCGGAAAACCAAATCCGACTCTTAACCTCAGAGGACGCAGAGAAATACCAACGCATTTACCGCAACGGGCACAAAGGGCGCAACGGAATCGGGGCCTCGAGACAGAATTTTTGTGTCGCCCCTGACGGGGCTCTACTCCACACCTGCTGAACAACTCTTCTGCAAGTGGGCCTTGCCGTAGTGCAGTAATAAACAAAGTCGACGCGCACGAGCTTGCAGCTACAGCACTCCCGCTGCTTGATGTGTGCTCGTGCGCGTGATTGCTGCGCACGCTGGCAGACTCTAACTGTGGGCAAAGCCAACTCGCGATGGCCGCCTATGTCGGGCCCATCACTACTGTTGGCGAAACAGTATCAGAGGAATTGCGTTTCCCTCGGCGACGTTTCCCTGGTTGTTCGGGTGCAGATGATCGCCGCTATCGTAAGCAGGCAATATCTGCGTGGGATGATCCGGGTCACGCACGGCAGCGTCGAAATCAATAATTCCATCGAACTCA
>DATEJX010000416.1:0-4391 GCA_035277785.1 Candidatus Angelobacter sp.
CACAGCAAAGTGCAGCGGGGAGCTTCGCCTGTGACCGCGGGCGCCAAGAGTGGCGACTGATATTGTTTTTCTGACTCCGGCCCTCCGCTTCGGCGGAGGGCTTTTGTTTTACAATGGCCAAACCTTCCCCGAGCCGTTCTGTCTGGGAACTCGAATCGCAGAACAAGAGACTCTAAGGAGCATTTTGCATGCCCAATCTGCTGGCGACCAAGCCGTTGAAGACGATTCTCTCTGAGGCCCACGAGACAGGAGAGCATAGCCTGCGCCGTGCGCTCGGACCTACCAACCTGATCACTCTCGGCATTGGCGCCATCATCGGGACAGGTATTTTCGTCATCACCGGAACAGCCACGGCTGAACACGCAGGGCCCGCCATTGTCCTCTCATTCATTTTTGCAGCGGTAGGTTGCGTCTTTGCCGGACTCTGCTATGCGGAATTTGCTTCCATGATCCCAGTGGCTGGCTCGGCATATACCTATGGTTATGCGACTCTGGGTGAAATCTTTGCCTGGATTATCGGCTGGGACCTGGTGCTGGAATATGCTTTCGGCGCTGCCACTGTTGCCTCAGGATGGAGCGGATACCTCATCAGCCTGTTGGGCGATTTTGGTATTAAACTGCCTGCATCGCTGGCCGGCACTCGCTGGGACGAATTCATTTTCTATAACAACCATTGGGAGCCGGTGAAGCTGATTGCCCCGAAACTCAAAGCGGCAGGAATCGACCCTGCATCATTGCCGCACACGTTTGGAACTTTCAATCTTTTCGGTTTTCTCGCCATCACCATCGCGACCGTTATCCTGGTGATTGGCATCAAGGAATCGGCGAATTTCAACTCCGCAATTGTTGTGATCAAGGTTTGCGTGCTGATTGTTTTTGTTATCGTGGGAGCAAGCTTCCTGATGCAGCATCCCCATCTCACGACTGAGAATTGGCATCCATTTATTCCGGCAAACACAGGAGCATTTGGGCAGTTCGGGTGGTCCGGAATATTGCGTGCGGCGGGTATTATTTTCTTCGCCTACATTGGATTTGACGCTGTTTCCACCGCCGCCCAGGAGGCCAAAAACCCAGCCAAAGACATGCCCATCGGAATCCTGGGTTCGCTCATTATCTGCACCATTCTTTATATAGTCGTCGCTGCAGTGCTGACCGGCCTGGTTCCCTACCACAACCTTGACGTTCGCGATCCGCTGGCCGTGGGCATTGACGTAGCGGGCAAGCGCTGGGGCAGCCTTCTTGTAAAAATCGGCGCTCTCATGGGCCTGAGCAGCACGATTGTAGTCATGTTGCTCGGCCAGTCGCGTGTGTTCTTTTCCATGTCAAAAGACGGACTTCTGCCGCGGATATTCAGTGACGTACATACCAAGTTCCGTACTCCGTGGATTTCATCGATCACGGTCGGAACCTTTGTCGCGGTGCTTGCAGCTTCATTGCCGATCAACGTTCTTGACGAGATGGTCAGCATTGGCACTCTGCTGGCTTTCGTGATTGTGTGTGCGGGAGTGTGGGTCATTCGCAAGCGCAATCCCAACGTGGAACGTCCGTTCAAAACCCCATGGGTGCCGTTCGTCCCCATTATGGGGATCATCATCTCACTAGCGATGATGGTCAGCTTGACCGGCCTGACCTGGATCCGCCTTGCTGTCTGGCTGGTAATCGGCATGTTTATTTATTTCGGCTATGGCCGTAAACACAGCAGAGTGCAGCAGGGCGTCGTGACCACTCAGGTGCGATGAGCCCATGAACGACCGAATGAGCTAATACCGCAGGCCAGCACAAGTGGCTCAATAACAGTTCTAGCCTTAAAATCATCATGATTTTAAGGCATCCCTCGCCCGCTACTTCGCGGGCTTGGATTTCAGAACTTTAGGAGTCCCCCTGAACCTGCAACGCTTTCGCCTGCTTAAGGTCGTCATCATTGCCCTGCTGCTTCTCGCAGCAATGGGCACTGCAGGCTTTCACTACATTGAGCACTGGAGCTGGTTTGATTGTTTTTACATGGTGATCACCACGTTCACCACCATTGGCTACCAGGAGGTACATCCGCTTTCTCACTCTGGCAGGATGTTCAATTCCTTCCTCATCATTACCGGAGTATCACTGCTTTTTGTCATGATCGGAGCCCTGACCCAGGCTTTGCTAGAATTCGAGTTGGTTAAGGTCTTTGGGAAGCGCCGTATGGAACGCGAGCTTGCTGGCTTGAAAAATCACTACATCATCTGTGGCGCCGGGCGCGTGGGCGCAAGCGTTGCTCTGGAGCTTGCCCGCAAGCCCTGTCCTTTCGTGATTATTGAGAGTGACGAGAAATCGGTTTCCCACTTCGATCCCAAATGGCTCGTAGTGGTTGGAGATGCTGCGAACGAGAAAGTTCTGCGCGATGCAGGCATCAGCAACGCACTGGGTCTGGTTGCTGCCACCACTACGGACGCTACCAACATCTATATAGTGCTGACCGCGCGCAGCCTGAATCCCAGGCTCAAGATCATCGCCCGTGCAAGTGAGGAGCCCGCGCAGAAGCACCTGAAGACGGCCGGTGCAGACGTGGTGATTTCACCCTACGCTGCGGCAGGGCACCGTATTGCTCAGAGTTTCCTTCGTCCCAATGTGCTCGACTTTTTTGATATTGCTACGGCTCGTGCAGGTACCCTCGAAATGATCATAGAGGAGATCCGAATAGCCGCGAGTTCTCGGCTCGCTCATGCAACAGTAGGCAGCTCAGGAATTCACCATGAGTTCGGAATCATGATTCTTGCCATCCGTCGTGCCGACGGCGAAACCCGCTTCAATCCCACGGCCCAGGACGCTATCGGAGCCGGAGACTATCTCATCGCCATGGGTGAGCCCGGTCAACTGGCCAAACTGGAAGCGATTGCCAGCCAGTTAACAGTGCGCGTGCCATGAAAATTGTTACCGCGGCGGAAATGCGCGAGATTGACCGCCTCACCACGGAAAAGTACGGCGTGCCTTCGCTCACATTGATGGAGAACGCAGGCACCGCCGTGGCCGAGTTCGCGCAGAAGCATTTCGATTTCGACACCGTTTGCGTGGTATGCGGAAAGGGCAACAACGGCGGTGATGGCTTTGTGGCGGCGCGCAAGCTGCAGGAAGCACGGAAACACGTCTGCGTAATTATCCTGGCCAAATCTGCGGAAGAGCTGCGGGGCGACGCGGCGGAGATGTTCAAGAAACTGACACTCAAGCCGCTATGGGTGAGCGAAGAAGAGCAGTTTAGCAATGCCGAAGTTCAGCAGGCTCTCAAGGCGGGCCTGATTGTGGATGCGATCCTCGGGACGGGATTTAAGCCGCCGATCAAAGGAATCGCGGACAAGGCCGTAAAGTTGATCAACAAGGCAGATGGGTGGTCAGTATCGATTGACATCCCTTCCGGCATGGATGCCGACAGTACAGAGCCTTATGAGTCGGACTCGGTTTTTGTCCGAGCCGACGGGGTAATCTCTTTTACCGCTCCCAAACCGGCTCTCGTTTTTGCCAACGCGACAGACGGCCCGATTGCGATTGCCGGCATTGGCTCACCGCAGAGACTCATTTCATCGGTGAGTACGTTGCGTGAAGAAGTTCTCACGGCAGCCGACATGCGCGGTGTTGTCGCGCCACGGAAGCCCGATGCTAACAAGGGCAACTTTGGCCACGTTCTTGTAGTAGGAGGTTCAGTGGGGAAGTCCGGCGCAGCCGCGATGGCCGGATTGGCAGCGCTACGAACCGGCTCAGGACTGGTGACCGTGGCGTGTCCGAAATCAGTGCAGCCGGAAGTGGCGATGCACGCTCCTGAACTGATGACCCAGCCTTTAGAACAAACTCAGGAAGGGACAATATCCGTCTTGGCCTTAGCCAACAGAGACAGTTGGCTTGCTGGAAAATCGGTTGTGGTAATCGGCCCTGGTATTTCGCGCAATGAACAGACGGTGGAGTTTGTCCGTGACCTGCTCGGGATATGCTCCAGCCACTGCGTTGTTGACGCTGACGGGCTCAACGCCTTTGCCGGTCAGATGGAGGAACTTCAGCCTGACAAGGAAACGCCTCCGCTGATACTTCGCGTGCTCACACCTCATCCTGGAGAGATGTCGCGTCTGACCGGCATCCCCACGGCGAATATTCAAAAGAACCGGATTGCTACGGCTCTGAAAGTCGCAATCGAGACACACTGCTGTGTGGTCTTGAAAGGCCACCGCACCATCATTGCCAGTCCTGACGGCTACGTCTGGATCAATACCACGGGCAATCCCGGAATGGCAAAGGGCGGATCTGGAGATGTGCTTTCGGGAATCATCGCGGCCATGGTAGGAGAGTATCTGCATGGGGCGACCGGAATTGAATGGCGCAAGTGGGAAGAAGAGGACGTTGCAGAACTTGTCCACATTGTCTCGAAG
>DATEJX010000417.1:0-2412 GCA_035277785.1 Candidatus Angelobacter sp.
CGGAGGAAACAGTTTCAGCCGCAGATTTTCTGAAATCGTTAGCCGCATGCTTGCACAAAATGGGCTGGAAATGCCGATGCCTCAGGCGCTAGAGCGACAATCTCTCAGCCAGCTGACGAGCGATCTGGGTTGTGGGCACGACACCATGCCGGCCAACTACGATTCCACTCAGATCAGACGCGGAAAATCCGCTCACTTCAAGATCATGTCCCACGTTGCGGAGGTCTGCGGCCTGATAGCCGGAAGTTCGCTGGGGATTGCCGATCAGAAAGACGGAGGTCTCAACCTCTCCGGTCTTGAAAACAATGTGAGCGTAGGTAGCCTGTTTAAGTCTGCAAAGCCGCACTTTCTCAAGAGAAGAGCGCTCTGGAGTAATCAGGCGGAGCAGACCGGCGTGTTCCGGAAACTGTTGCTGGATAAGAGCAGCCATATCGGCAGGTTTTACCAACCAATCCGAATGCCTCAGCAGGACCAGGTCATTGAAATGATCGTCGGCTGCGGCCATGGCCATGGCTCTCTGGTGGCGATACGTCGACAGCCAACCAAGAGATGCCAGAGCTAATACAAGACACGCGGCGAAGGCGAGGCCAATCTTCGCCCATCCGAGATGAGGAGCGTGCCACCACGGCACATGTGAATCGATCTGCTTTCGTACCCGAACGACCACGGCGGAAGCATTGGGCATCTCGTCGCCGAGCGCCGAGCGCAGCGCATCATCAATCTGCCGATCAGATTCAATGTTGCCTGCACATGCTCCACACTCCGCTATGTGCTCGCTAAATTCCTTCAACGCTTCGCCCTGCAGCTCACCAGTCAGGTAAAGTGGCGTGGTCTCGTGGATTTGATCGCAGTTCATGCGTTTTTCTCTCCGGCGGTGGCCCGTTTTTGCAGGCGGAAACGCAGCGTTTGCCGCGCCCGATTGAGCCTTGAGGCGACAGTGCCTGCAGGAATCTCAAGTATTGTGGCGATCTCACTGATGGCGAATCCATCCATGGCGGCAAGTTGCAGTACTTCGCGATGCTCGGGGGTGAGGTGAGAAAAAGCCTCACGCACCTCATGCCCGGCGGTAATCCTCTCCGGGACAGAAAGTCCGGACTTCTCGATTTCGAGTGAGATTTCAGTCCGCGTCAGGTTACGCCGGATTTGGCTGCTGTGAAAATTCTTGAGAATGCGAAATAACCAGGCCCTGCAGTTGGTGCCGCGCTCGAACTGATGAAAGCTTCGCCAGGCCGCCAACAACGTCTCCTGGACCAGATCCTCAGCACGCGTCCGTTCGCCGGTGAGATGCAGGGCATAGCGCAACAAGCCTGCCGCATGAGGAAAGGCGACGGACTCGAATTCGAAATCACGATCTTCTCGCATGCTCAGCTCATGCGCCAGGAGAGATCCGCATTCACCTGTTCCCATTTAAACACCTTTATGCCGGACCAACTGCTAAACAGCACACCATCTGATGGGAAAAGGCTTTTGCGGGTCAATTTCATCCCTTTTGACACAAATATATTTTTTCCAGCCAGTAGGGAATAAAAAGCGGGTACGAACCCTTTACCACTACAAAGGGCGGGAAAAATCGCCCCTGAAGATGAAAAAGGAGAGCCGTGATGAAATCATCCCTACGAACTGCCCTGGCTTTATTCGTGACCTCCATGCCGTGGCTTGCCATGATCGCACAATCGCAGCAGCAGGAAATGAATCCCCGGAGTGAACAGAGGATGGAATCCGTCCAGCCGGCAAGGCCCGCTGTGGATTCCGCAAACGATATGAAGATGATGCACGAGACCGACTGCGGCAACATTAAGAAAGGAAAAATGGACAAGAACAAGGAAAAAAAGATGAAGAAGAAAGAAGACAAACAGAACGACAGCTCCCCGGGCTTCAGCATTTATGGCTGAGTAGCAAAACTCTGCGGTGACACGGGACGGCTTCACTCGAAGCCGTCCGGGAGCAATCAAACCATGAACGTCCTTGATCTGGGACTGGAGTAGCAGAGAGGCAATCTGGCAATGCGCTGTTTATCGATTTTGCTGTTCCTTTCTGCTCTAACGCCGCTTGCATGGTCAAGCGTGGAGCAGCCCAGTCATGTTCTGCATTACCAGGCCAGGAACTCAATGATGCTGGTGGCCGTGGCGATTGACGGCAAAAACAGAACATTGGTTTTCGATACAGGCGCAGAGCAAACGATGATTCACTTCCCGCAGGTCTCACGTGGGCAGGAAATGGCGTTGTGGCAGCACAGTTACGCCTACGTAAAGGAGAGGAGCAATCTCAAATTCGGCAACCAAACGTTCTTCATCGACGTGATTAAAGCAAACCTGACTGGCGCGTCGCTGTTGAAAGTGGCTGATGGAGTGCTTGGGCAGGATGTGCTGTCAAACTTTGCCAGTATTCGCATCAATTACCGCCAGCAAACCA
>DATEJX010000418.1:0-19602 GCA_035277785.1 Candidatus Angelobacter sp.
GCTGGCGTCTGCAGGAAGATTCCGGCGGAGAGCGTTGGTCCACCGCGCTGGTTGATCTACAACAGGTCCAGCCGGGGCAATGGAAGATGAGGCAGATTCACGGGGTCCGACCATTCTCCAGCGGCGATCCCGATTCCTCACGGATTCACTGGGAAGATGCCGGCGTGCACCAAAACCTGATTTTCCCCGTGCAGCCTGATCCGGTCAGCGGCCAGCATTGCTGGCATCAGAAAGTCACTGTGACACGGGCTTCCGCGGAAGATCGCTACGGTGACATTTTTGTCGATACCGACAAGGCCCACGAGGAATATCGCCGATGGCTGGCGATGGCTCGCCCGGGCCCTGGCCCCGACAATCTGCGCCGTCCACTCTGGTTGCCACGCGTTTATAGGCCAGCAACGGAAGCTTTTTATGCTGGAACGGCGGGCGGCAAGAAGTAGTAGCCGCGAATTACTCGAATGAACACGAAATCAAGCATTTTTCTGATTCGCGCTGGTTCGCGTTGATTCGCGGCTAATCTCTATCTGCGTTTATCTGTGGCGAATCTGATTTCGCCGGCCACCACCGTCGCCACGACTTTTCCTTGAAGGCGCCAACCATCGAACGGGGAATTTTTTGACTTCGAGTGTGATTGCGCGGCCTGATAGGTCCACTTCTTCGCTGGATCGAAAACTGTCACGTCAGCGTGGGAGCCCACGGCCAGCGTCCCGCGTCCCTGCAGGCCCATGACCCGCGCAGGATTGGTTGAGAGCAAGTCGATGATCTGCTTCAGCGGCATCTTGTGTTTGCCGTGCAAGATGGAAACGCATAGCCCCAGCGCCGTTTCGAGGCCGGTGATGCCGAACGGTGCATGATCAAACTCCTGATTTTTCTCATTAGCGGCGTGAGGAGCATGATCTGTAGCGATGCAGTCGATTGCGCCATCCAGTAAACCGGCAATCAGGGCCTCACGGTCCGTCCGCGAGCGTAGGGGGGGATTCATCTTGAAATTGGTGTTGTAGTCTCTTACATCTTCGTCGAGCAGGGCAAAATGATGCGGCGTCACCTCACAGGTCACTTGGAGATGGTCGCGCTTGGCACGGCGCACGGCCTTGAGCGCGGCAGCGGTGGAGAGATGGGCAACATGGTAGTGTCCGCGCGTCTCCGCTGCCAGCTGGATGTCGCGTTCCACCAGGCTGCTTTCGGCTTCCGGCACCCAGCCCCGGAGTCCCAGTCGGAAAGCAGTTGGTCCGGCGTTCATGGCAGCCTGAGCAGTCATGCGAGTATCTTCGGCGTGCTGGATTACCGGAATGCCCAGGCGCGCTGCTCCCATCAGGGCCTGTTGCATGATGCGCTCATCAAGGATGGGCTTGCCGTCATCCGTTACCGCCACAGCTCCTGCCTTCTTCAGCGACGCAAAATCCGTAAGCTGCTCGCCCTTGCTGCCCATTGTCGCAGCGCCGATGGGAAATACATTTACATGCGCGCCGCGCTCTGGGTCCTGCATCCAGCGCGTAATCCCGGCATTGTCGTTTACCGGTGACGTGTTTGGCATGCAACAAACCGAGGTAAAGCCTCCAGCGGCCGCCGCCATTGTTCCACTGGCAATAGTCTCTTTGTGGCTCTGTCCCGGCTCGCGCAGGTGGACGTGAATATCAATCAGGCCCGGACAAACCACCAGACCGCGCGCATTGATGGTTTCATCACTCTTGCCCCTCAACTTGCCCGCGGGAGCCATCTCAGCCACGCGCCCGTCGCGGAGCAGAAGGTCGTACTTGCCCTCGAGTCGTTGCGCCGGGTCGATGAACATGCCGCCGCGGATTGAAAGGCTACTGTTTAGCCGCGAATGAACGCGAATCACCGCGAAATTCCTTTCCGGTTATTTTCAAAAACGAAACGGTGGAAACAGGGGTTTGGGGCCGAAGTTTAGCAGGAGCCCTACTTCAATTTCGGTTGCCCGCAGATAGTTCAGAATCTGCGCTTTGTGGGATGGGTCAATGCCTTGCGCCGCTTTCAGTTCAAGTAGAACAGCCTTATTGACCAGTAGGTCGGCTTTATACTCCCCAATGACAGAGCCTCTGAACCAAATCGGCGTTGGGATCTGCCGGTCTATGTTGAAACCTGCATCGCGTAGTGCTCGGGCTACTCCAACGATCTCGTGACACAAATCCCAATGTTTTCTTTCGTGTTCATTCGCGTTAATTCGCGGCTCGGTCATTTCGTCCCCAGGCACGTCGCCAGGATCGCCATCCTCACATACACCCCGTTATGCACCTGTTCCTCAATCACTGATTGCTTGCAATCGGCCAGTTCACTCTGGATCTCCATGCCACGAATCATGGGCCCGGGATGCATCAACAGTGCATCGGGTTTGGCGAGTTTCATCCTATCGGCAGTGAGCTGGTATTGCGCCACATATTTGTTCACGTCGAGTTTAAGGCCGTGCAGGCGTTCTTTCTGTACGCGCAGCATCATTACCACATCAGCCTTGCGCACCGCCTCTTCCATATGACGAATGATCTTCACATTTCGTGAGAGTGTCTCAGCCATGTCCGGCAAAAGTTCGGGCGGGCCGCAGAGCACAGTCTGCGCCCCGAATTTGGTGAGCAGGTGAATGTTCGACCTGACCACCCGGCTGTGCTGGATGTCGCCAACCATCGTCACTTTCAGTCCCTTCAGAGATTTTCGGTGGCGGAGGATGGTGTAGGCGTCCAGCAGCCCCTGCGAAGGATGTTCGTGCATGCCATCGCCAGCGTTGATGATGGGGACATGGAGATTTCTGGCCAGCACATGTGGAGCGCCGGATGAAGGATGGCGCACAACAATGCAGTCGGCGCCCAGGGCTTGCAGCGTCTTGCCGGTGTCCACCAGCGATTCGCCCTTTTCAATGCTTGAGGCCGATGAACTGATCAGCGAAGTGTGAGTGCCCAGAAGCTTGGCAGCAAACTCGAACGACACACGCGTTCGGGTAGACGGTTCATAAAAAAGCAGCGCAATGCGTTTCCCGCGAAGCAACGGACGGGGCGGTCGCGCCTGCATCCTGCGCGCCAGTTTGAGAATAGAAAGGATTTGTTCCGGGGTTGTTTCTTCCAGTCCGAGAAAGGATTGGGTGCGGGCCATTCGTTAAGCCGTTCGCTCCACCAGCATCACTTGTTCCTCGCTGTCTACTTCGCTCAGGCGGACCTCTATGATTTCCATGTCTGTCGTTTGAACAGTGCGTCCCACAAACGCCGCTTCAATCGGCAGCTCGCGATGGCCACGGTCAATCAGCACACAGAGCTGCACCCGGCGCGGGCGTCCGTGATCGAACAACGCATCCATGGCGGCGCGAACGGTGCGTCCGGTATAGAGCACATCATCCACCAGGATCACATTCTGGCCCACAATCTCCACTCCCAGAGGCGTCGATTTCTGAATCACCGGTGTACTGCCCACGGTGGAGAGATCATCACGGTAGAGCGTGATATCCAGCGTGCCCACGGCTACCGGTGTCTTTTCGATCTGCTGGATCAGCTTGCCCAGTCGAGCGGCAATTGGCACGCCTCGGCGCTTGATTCCCACCAGGGTAAGGTTCTCCACTCCGTTGTTTTTTTCCACGATTTCATGGGCAAGACGGATCAGCGTGCGCTCGATCTCAGAAGCTGACATGATCCTGCCTTTTTCGCGCAGGTTGGGCAGACGGGAAGTGGTACTGGACATGGTCTTTCGCATGATATCTGAAGCAGGCATGTGCGGACAAACAGCACGGGGATCTCTTCTTAGAACTGCGGGTTTTTAGCCTGATTTAATGCGTCGCGGGATTAGATATCAAATGGTAGTTCCGCACGGCCAGAAAGCATTCCCATCCCGCAATAGCGAAGGGCAACACCCGTTCCAGCTTGTGATGATTGGTCTTGTGCGCCAGGTACATGCTCCCGCCCATGAAGGCAAAACTGGCGGCGCTGTACACGGCTGCCCCGGCGCGGCTCTGCACGAACGGCCGGGCAATGGGATTCATCTCGTGAAATCCCGGCAGCCCCAGGCCTTTCTGCGTGGAAAGAGCGTCTGCGGTCAACCCTGCGGCCAGTGCGGACAGGCCGAAAGTGTTTTGCACGTCAAAGAATCTGTGTTGCAGTTCGCGCGTCGGCTTAACCACAACTATTGCTGGAGCGGGTGCTGCCAGTGGACCGGACGGAAACGCTGTATTTAAACGCGGGGGAAGAGCAACGCTGGCGCTTATGACGGGCGCCCTCAATACGGTCGACGCCTGTGACACGGCATTTGGTGTAGTTGTTGCAGGCGCGGCTTTATCAGCGGCAGCGGAAGAAAAACTGAAAGCCGCGCAACATAGTATCAACCCAATGACCGATTTCAATGGACGCCCCCCTGCCCTGACACGGGCCCTGTTCGGGGGAAGTGGTGACCGTGCAAAACCTAAGTTGTGATGAAAGGCTGTACAGATTCTGACCGGCTGGCTGGCCTGGAAAAATAAGGCCCTACACTCAGAGAGAACAGTTAAGTACCTTACTTGCCCGGAAGTGCAGTTCCTCTTCATTCTGGCGCCGGTTGTTCTCGAAAAATGGCTGTCACTCTGGACGGCTACATTGCGCGCCGGGACGGCAGTCTGCACCATCTTAACGCCGTCTTTTTCCTGATGGCGCAAGCGCGATTACTTAAGTAGTCTTACGAATCGTAAGAATCTATTTATCAATTCGTTTTTAGAGAGGACGCTTGAGGTTTGAAGATTTCATGCAGCCCCTGCACAGCTGGTAATCCTGGTGATCGCATGATTGTTCTTCGACCTATCCAAGCTTGGCGTACCGGGCGGCGAGGGATTCTTGGGCGATGGCATCGGCCACTTCAAGCCGCGCTGAAGGATGTGAGCCTTCCAAGCCTGAAGCGAGGGCCTGAAGTCAGTGCGCTTGCCCTAGTGCCCACTGCTCCAACTGGCCAATCTGGTGCAGCAACTGGGCCTAGGCCTTGTCCAGATCAAAAATGGCTTTGAGAAATGCCGTGTGCGCTGGTGTTCCCGCAGGAATCAGAGTACAACCCGGCGACCGTTTCGCTCAGCACGTGTACAGGCCTATCGGAAGGCTGATTGCCTCAAAAGGGCGTCTAGCCGTTGTATAAGTCGCCGGCAATAGCATGTCAGGTAATTCAGTTCGGCAGCCAGCTCTGGCAAGACCTCGTTATGCTGGGGCTGAAAATCACTGTTTTTGAGTTATTCTTATGGCCCGCCCATGAAGAATTCAGCACTTACCGCGTTGCTTTTTGCAATAGCCTGTTTTGCGTGCATTGCCCAAACACCTTCACGCGACCAGTCTGTCCAGACCCAAAAGACTACGGCCTCAGCATCACACAAAAAAGCGCCAGATTATTCGCGCGAACCATTCATTTACGAATTCATTCACGCCAGGATGCGATATGAGAACAATGGCGATGGTATACGCGAGGTAACTGCCCGCGCGCGAGTGAATTCGGCGGTGGGACTGAACCTGCTCGGGCAGCTCATCTTCGACTATAACGCCGCCAACGAGCAACTTGAAATTCGCCGCGTGCGTGTACTGAAGCAGGATGGTTCAGCGGTTTCTGTTGGTGCCGATTCGGTACAGGATCTTACGGCTCCAATTGCTCGCGAAGCCCCCATGTACACAGATGCTCGTCAAAAACATGTCACCGTTCCTGCCCTGGCGGTGGGCGACGCAATAGAGTACGAAGTCGTCACCACGGCCAAATCACTGCTGCCGGGACAGTTTTGGCAAACGTGGAATTTTAACGACAATACCATCTGCCTTGACGAGCAAGTTGACCTGGACGTCCCAGCCGGGCGGGTTCTAAAAATCAAGAGTCCTGCCGGAGTGGATCCCGTCATTCGAGAGGAGGGTTCCAGGCGCATCTATCACTGGGCCACCTCGACTACTCATTACCCTGACAGGGGAGAGATGCTGCGCAACTTCAAGTTTGATGCTGCATCGCTGTTGCAGGGGAACCAGCCGCCGACACCGCGCCAGATTATTTTCTCTACTCTGCAAAGTTGGGCCGACGTTGGGCGCTGGTACGCGGAGTTGGAACATGATCGCCGGGTCATAACTCCGGAAATTCGCGTTCAGGCGGACGAAATTGTAAAAGGCCACGCCTCAGACCGGGAGAAGGCGCAAGCACTTTATCAATGGGTGGCGCGTAACATTCGCTATGTGAGCTTGTCATTCGGCGTTGGACGCTATCAGCCGCATGCCGCTGCTGAAGTCCTCAGCCATCGCTACGGTGACTGCAAGGACAAGACCACGCTGCTGGAAGCGTTTCTTGAGGCAGAGGGCGTGCGCAGCAATGCCGCACTGATCAATTCCCGGGTGAATATCGATCCGGACGTGCCCAGCCCACTCCAATTTGATCACGCCATCACCTACGTCGACCTGGACGGCCAGCCTGCCTGGCTGGATTCGACGTTAGGTGTCGGCCCCTTCATGTACCTGCTTCCGCAGTTGCGAGGCAAACAGTCTCTGGTCGTCTTCACGGATGCGGCATCCGCTCCCGCCCTGAAAAAAACTCCGGAAAGCCTGCCCATGCCGGCGTTGTATCGCATCGCGGTCAATGGCGAGGTGGACAAAGAAGGCAAAATGAGCGCCCTCCTGAGCTTTGATACGCGTGGTGACGCGGAAGTGCTTTTGCGCTTGACCCTGATGCAGCTACCGCCCGGCCAGCTTGCCGCGATTATGGAAAAAGCCGCCGCTGCACAGAAGGAAAAACAAGGGGATTTTTCTTTCCGCGATCTCAAGACAGACGACGCAATGGACACCAGCAAGCCTTTCCATGCCGAATTGAGGATGACAACCGACATCGGCACGCAAGGCCTGGATAAGCCTGCCTCGAGCGAGATTAACGACTTCATGCGCGGATTTCTCGGCTCAAAGCGGCTTGATTCTCTCCTGCCCGAGCTCGCCTCAAAGGCCAAAGACAAATCATTATGGCTGGGCGGTCCAACCGAGTATTCGCTTGAGGTGACAATCACCATGCCTTCAGCCAGCGCTGCAGGAAAGCCCGAGTCGGTCCAGATAACCAGAGAGTTCGTTGACTATCAAGCTGCCAGTGAATGGAATGACAGAACTTTCCGTGGGCGCTGGAGCTTGAAGATTCGGATCCCTGAGATTTCCGGCGACCAGCTTAAAGAATACGCCTCTTTCCGCAAAGAGCTGCTGAACAGCGTGATGCTGAATGACGTGGGAACGATAAAGTCGGGTAAAGTCGGATTGCCATCGACACGGCCTTCTCCATCAGCCCACATCCGTCCACCTGACGCTGAGACCCTTTACCAGCAGGGAATCGCTGAAGTCAAATTAAAAAACTGGGGCAATGCGGAACAGAAATTTGAAGCTGTTATAAAGCTTGATCCCAATGACAAAATGTCGTTGAACGAGCTGGGGCGGGCGCGCATGTACCTGCGCAAGTACGATGCGGCGGAAGCGACCTTTCGAAAATTGATGGAAATTGCTCCAGATGACCACCTCTCGAACGCACAGATGGCCTGGGTTCTGACGACGGAAAAGAAATACCAGGAGGCGGCGCAGGTTCTGGAGAAGCGTGTGGCCGCTGTGCCGGAAGACGGAGATGCTCATCATCGTCTCGGTTTGGCTTACATGTTGATGAAGGACTACGACAAGGCTGTTCCGGAGCTGGAGAAAACGACCACTTTGCTTCCAAACAATGCTTCAGCCCATTTTCTGCTGGGACGCGCCTATCTCAAGACACACGATCATGACAAAGGCGCGAAGGAGTTTGAAAAAGGGCTGGGAATCCAGACCGACGATGTGAATCTTAATGAAGCGGCTTATGAACTGGCTGTAGAAAAAGCCAGGCTGGATCTGGCCGAGTCATGGGCGGCAAGGGCCGTGCGTGACATGGAAGTGGAACTCAATCAGGCTGCAATAACAAACCTCGATCCTCGAACCATGACTTTCGCTCTGAGGGCGGGGATGTACTGGGATACCCTCGGCTGGATCAAGTTTCAACAAAAGGACTACGCCACGGCAGAAAAGTACGTGAATGCCGCCTGGCAACTTACCGACAGCACCACTGAGGGGTATCATCTCGGCCGCGTCTATGAAGCCTTGCAGAAGAAAGACGAGGCGATTGAGGCTTATGCGGAGATGCTGGCACTTGCGTCCACATTGCGCACGGTGCAGGCCCAACCCTCTGACGATGAAAAAGACGGACGTGTCCGACTGGCGGCTCTGCTGGGCAATGATTCTGCAGTGGACCAGCGTATTACTCGGGCGCGTGCCGCCCTCAAAGAGCGGCGGTCTGTAATCATCGAAAACAAAGCCGGAACCGAAGGTATGGCCGAATATGTCGCCGTGGCGGGCGCTGATGGCAAGATCATAGACTTGCGTCCTGTTAATCCGCAAAACCAACTGCAAGATCTCACCGCCGCTATACGTTCCGCAGTGGTGCCGCTTTCGTTTCCCGATCCCGACATTTCGCGGTTGCCTTTCAGCGGAGTAGTTACCTGTCCACGCGCCGACGGGCCGTGCAAATTAAGTATTATGGCTGCCGGTTTGGCTGGGAACACTCTGATTTCCGGCGCCGCTCAAAATGTCGACTGAAGAGGGTACATTGGGCACTGGCCTTAAAAGCGGTCAATTTCTCGACTACTTGGCTTGCCCCAGCGCCCATTGTTCCAGTTCTCCAATCTGGCGCAGCAACTGGACCTGGGCCTTGTCCAGATCAAAGCTTGCGCTCAGAAAGGCGGTATAGCGCTGGTGTTCGGCGATCCGAGCATTCTGTTCGTCTTTTAGTGTCCCCTGTCCGGCCTGAATCTTTGCCTGTGCAGCCTCAATATCCGCTTGTGATAGATCGTGTTCCAGTTGAGCCACCTCGCGTGCTGCTGCAAGCTGTTCCACCGCGCGCTGCATTTTGAGTGTTTCGGCGCTGACCTGCTGCTTCACGTTTACGGCTTCCTCACGCGCCTTGGCTGCGTCAAACCTGGCCACGTTTGCTGACTGCCGCTGGGCGGTGCTGAAAAACGGTACGCGAATTGAAACTCCGGCGGTCACGTTGTTGCGCTGGAACTTGTTGAAGAACTGGTCGTAGTTGTTGTAACGCGCCAGCACGGCATATTGTCCAACCAGGTCCACAGACGGATAGAGCTGCTTTCTTTCCGCGCGCGCCTTGTGCTCCTTGGCTGCTGCCTGGTCATCCGCAATTTTTATCTGGACGTTGTTCCTGGCTGCCTCATCGGGAAGATCTTCGTCTTGTGAGACCTGTGGAAGTTGAGGGATGCTTTCCGTGGAAGTGTGAATCGACGAAAGGGGCAATCCCGTAAGCTGTGACAGGCGAAGACGGAGTTGATCGGCGGCAGAGCGGGTTTGTGCAATATCCAGGCGTGTCCGTGCTATTGCAAGCTTGGCTCGTGTCAGTTCCACGTGGCTATCCAGGCCAGCCTGCACACGTTGTGTAGCGATGTCCTGATATTTGGCGGCGGCTGCCTGCTGCTCCTGCTGGATTGACAATGAGGATTCCAGCAAATCAAGCTGCATGTAATCGAGTGCCGCCTCCATGATCACCTCATTGCGGCGATCGGCATTCTGGGCATTTGTGAGATCAACGTCACTGTGTGCAGCTTTTATGTATTCCTGCTGTGCCTGGTTCCAGAGTCCTCCCTGAAGGTTCACATTAAAGATGGAAGGCGCAGCGCCTTCCAGGCTGAGTGGGAAACCATAAGAAAAGCCCAGGCCGGAACCGAAAACCAGCTGTGGAACATAGAAATCTTTCGCCTGCGCCACGCCGGCGCGTGCGCGCTGCAAGTCCGCCCGGGCCACGCCGGAAGTGGCACTGTTCTTAATCGCGAGTTCAATTGCTGCGCGAAACGAGAGCGGCTGATCTGAGTTTTGTTGCGCATTTATCAGGCATGAGCAGCAAAGGGCGAGAAGAACGAAAACAACAGCATGTTTTCTCATTTTCCACCTGTAAAAAGAAACTCAATGAGGAGCGGAACCACGGATTTTACCGGGAAACCTTGGCCAGCGCCTCCCGTGCAGGACGGTATTCTGAAGCCAGCGCAAGGGCGGCGCGATACTCTGCTGCCGCTGCTTTGCGATCTCCCTGTTTTTCCAGCAGCTCACCCAGCATGTAGTGGGCGCGAAAGACGGGGCCATCTTCTTCCAGCGTATTGCCGTTGATGTATTTCTTCAGCATCGCAATGGCATTGGCAAAGTCTCTCCCTGTGCGCAGGAACAAATAGGCGCCGTCGTACTCAGGAATCGCATCATGCCGGGGAGCGATCAGGGCCTGATAAATTGCTGATTGCATGTCTTGCATGCGACCCGCTCGGCGATAAAAATACGAGAGTTCAATCCAATACCGCGCGCTGTTTCCGCTTGTTGCCAAAGCTTTCTTGTAGAGCTGCTCTGCGTCGCCCTTACCTTGTTGCTCCTCGACGCGGGCGTAGATATAGTCCGCCAGCGCTTCATTTTGTCGCGCCACGGCAGCCGCCTGCTCACGCGCTTTCTTTTTATCTCCGCCAAGAAATCCGGGAGCCTCAATGTAGTATTCGGAAAGATCAGCGCGAGCGCCCACATTGTTGCCATCGAGAGCTACGGCGCGTTCAAATTCCGCGCGCACCCGGCGCGCCAGAGACCACGCAGTAAAGGGGTTTGAATTTTCCGCTTTGCGGCCGGCAGAACGTCCCAGCCACATGTGGTAGTTGCTATTGTTGGGGTCCAGCGCTACGGCCTTCTCCGCCATCAGCAGCGCGTTGTCCCAGAGCTCAAGTTGAAAGTAAAGGCGGCACAACAGGATATAAGTTTCAGCATCGTTCGGATTGCGCTGCAGTGTGCCCTCCAGCACGCGACGCGCCTCGTCCGCTTTTCCTGTTCGCAACAATTCCTGGGGCCCAACGTCGGCTCCAAAGCCCGCACTGGCCAGGACAAGGAATAAAAGAATGACCGCGCGGAATGGCCTCAACGTTCAACCACCTTCACTTCCATTCCGCTGCGCAGCGGCGAGCCATTGAGCGCTCCCAGCGCAATCGTGGTACCCTCGGAAACTCCTTGTGTGATTTCTACCCGCGTAAGGCTTGAGAGGCCTATCTGCACCTCCTGCGGCTGCAGCTTGTCACCTATGAGTTTGTAGATATACCGCTTGCCATTCAGATCGTGAACGGCCTCGCGGGAAACCGTAAGCACGTTGCCCTGCCGCGCCGTAACAATGCTCACATTGACGTTTACGTTGGGCAGAAGCTTTCGGTCTGAGTTATCGATCTCTGTTGTGGTTTCGCCAACCGTCCGTGTGCCAACCATGCTGACCGAAGCGGGAATACGGGTCAGCGTGCCTTCCCATGTCCGGCCCGGGACTGCATCCCAGGTGATCTCCACTTTTTCGCCCACGGCAAGGCGACCAATCTCAGGCTCGTCGACAAAGGCCCGTACCTGGACATCTTCCAGATTTGCCTCCTGTACCAGCACCTCGCCCCCGTTTACGTACGCGCTGGCCCTTACCGGAAGCGAGTACACGGTTCCAGCGAACGGAGCCCGCACATTTAGATTTTTCAGCAACTGCTGCGCTGCACTATAAGCAGCGCGTGCCTGACTGACATTGGCCTGTACTTTATCCATCTCGGGCGACGAAAACGGGTCTTTTAATCGCGATTGCAGCAGTTGCACGTCAGCATTTGCTCTGGTCAGGCGATTACGGGCTGCTTCCACTTCTGCGGGAGCGGCTGCGCCATTCTGTTGCAGCCGCTGAACAGCGTCAAAATTGCGTTGCGCATCATTGCGCTCTGCCTGCGCTTTTTCCAGATCACTCTGCGTGGTAAGGACCTGTTCATGCGTTCCGCCGGTTTGCGCTGCCTGCAGGTCCGCTTCAGCCGCTCGAAGTTGAGCCAGCGCCTTGGCTGCCTGGGCGCGAGCATCTACGTCGTCCAGTTCCAGTAGAAGTTGTCCCTGCTTCACATGGTCGCCCTCGCGCACCAGGAGTCTCTTCACGGTGGCTGGTGCAGGCGCATACGCGGCAAAATTCCTTACCGGCTCCACTTTGCCGTTAGTGGAGATCACGCTGGCAATATCCTGGCGTGTTACCTGTTCGGTCCGCACCGGTACCACAGTATTTCGCAACCGTATCCAGCCGGTGAACAGGAGCACAGCCGCCGCGGTGATTGCCAGCACCGTAAGCAGGCGCCTCCGTTCTGATCCGTTTTGTCTCTGTCTCGCCATGCGAAGAGCAAAAGTCTAAGTATAACGAAGAGGTGTGTTTCGGCACGCCAATCCGTGGGGTCAGCTGGAATGGTGAACCACAGAACTCAACCTTTGGAATCTGTCCCTTGGATGCGCAAGGTGAATCACACGTTACGAAAATGCGCGGTATCCGTTGTTACAATAGTTTCTGAAATGCCCCAACGCACCGGTTACACGGAAGATCACGCAAAAGCGGGCCTGGACCACCGCTTTCCTGAAATTGATACGTGGCCCAACCAGTTTGCAGATTATGAAATTGCCATCGACATTCCCGAGTTTACGTCTGTCTGCCCTAAGACTGGCCTGCCGGACTTTGGTGTGCTGGAGGTGCGTTATGTCCCGGACAAGCTCTGCCTCGAATTGAAATCGCTGAAAGAGTATCTGCAGGAATATCGAAACCTGGGTATTTTTCAGGAGAACATCGTGAACCGCGTGCTGGACGACGTAGTGCGTGCCGCCAGGCCCAAATCAGCGGTTATCAAAGGCGTCTTTCGTCCTCGTGGCGGAATTGGCACAACGGTGGTGGCGCGCTGGCCTCGAACTGCAGCTCTCGAATAGTTGAATCCATTCACGTTGCGCTCACATCCGTACTTGACAGATTTGGGTCTTGCGTCTTAAGGTATCCACCTATGCGAGTTCTTAGCCAGAACATGTGTATGTGTTGCTGTATGGCAACCGCCGTGTCTCTGGCCAATGAAACCGCTACCTAATCCGCATTTATTCTTTTAGGAACGGGCCCATCGCCAGAGACGGCGATGGGCCTTTTGCTTTTTCTGACAGGAAAGGGATTGACATGAGCACACCAGCTGAAAGCTTAAAAGAAACCAAAGCGCAACGAGCCGAGCGCCTAAAACGGGAGAAAAACCCCTGGGAGTGCCTGAATGAGATCCGCGCCTTCGCGCCAGGCGGTTTTGCCGCCGTGCCAGAAGCCTGGATCAAGACTTATTTCCGCTGGTGGGGCGTGTACACGCAGGGCGATGGCGCTGGCGTTCTTGGCGGCGCCAATGGCGAAGGTAAAGCCGTGCCTTACCTCATGTTGCGTATCCGTCTGGGCAACGGGTTCATTACCTCGCGGCAGTTACGCACGGTGGCTGACCTGTCTGAAAAATATGCGCGTGGCTCTGCCGATATCACCGTCCGTCAGAACATTCAGCTGCACTGGGTGCGCGTGGAAGACCTGCCTGAAGTGTTGCAGGCGTTATTCGAGGCCGGCCTGACTTCGATGTCGACCTGCGGTGACGCACCAAGGAACCTCACCGGCTGCCCTCTGGCGGGCCTGGATGCGAACGAGGTAATCGATGCTTCACCGTTGCTGGTTGAGGCCACCAAAATGCTCGTGGGCAATCCTGAGTTTTATAACTTTCCACGCAAATACAAGATCAGCATCAGCGGCTGCCGCGATTGGTGCTGCTATCCCGAAATTAACGACCTGGCGTTTACTCCGGCGACACACGAGCGTGACGGCAAGAAAGAAGTTGGGTTTTCCATCCGGGTTGGTGGCGGCCTTTCAGCCGATCCCCATTTTGCCGTGCGCCTCAACGCCTTTGTCCGCTGGGATCAGGTTCTGCCGGTAACCCGGGCGGTCAGCGAACTTTTCCGCGATGCCGCCGTCCTGCGGGAGCACCGGGAACGTGCCCGGCTGAAATTCCTGTTTTTGCACCATGGTTGGACAGCCGGGACTTTTCTGCTCGAATTGGAACGCCGCCTGGGGTACAATCTCGACCCTGCAGGTTTTGAAGAAGTCCCGGCTGACATTTTTCGCGACCACGTGGGGGTGCATGCGCAGAAACAGCCGGGACTTTTCTATATTGGAGCGGCCGTGCTCCGCGGTCGAATTACTCCCGCGCAAATGCGCGTTGCCGCCGATCTGGCGGATCGCTTTGGCTCCGGCGAACTTCGCACTACCAGCGCGCAGAATCTTGTCATCGTCAACGTAAGCCGCGAAAACATTCACCAGGTTCTGGCAGAGTTGGAAAGCGCGCAGCTTGAGGTCCGCGCTTCAGCTTTTTGGCGTGGCGCCGTAGCCTGCACCGGAACGGAGTTCTGCAAACTTGCCATCACTGAGACCAAAACGTTCACACGCTGGCTGGTGGAGGAACTGGAGGATCGCCTTCCCGCTTTCGATCAGCAACTCAAATTGAATGTTACCGGATGCCCCAATAGTTGCGGCCAGCATCGCATCGCTGACATCGGCCTGGAAGGAAAAAAGATCAAAGTAAACGGCCGTCTTCAGGATGCCTACTATTTCTGCCTGGGAGGCGGCGTGGGCGAGTTTGCCGGCTTTGGCCGCCCGGTTGGATTTCGTTGTGTCGCAGAAGAAGTGCCGGACGCCATCGAACGCCTTTTGCGCCGGTATTTATATCATCGCGAAGGCGGAGAGAACTTGAGGCAGTTCTTTGCCCGGCATACTGAAGATGAGCTGCGCACTTTTTTGGCGGGCCAGGCAATCATTCCTGTGGAGCGCGACCTTCCTTCCGGCCGTGTGCCGCATGGAGTGGAGGGCTGAATGGCGCTCTACCCCGTTTTTCTGAAACTCGAAGGCCGCAAAGTGCTTGTTGTGGGCGGTGGCGCGGTGGCAGAACAGAAGCTTGAAGGTGTGCTGCGCTCTGCTACAGATGTGACTGTGATCGCGCCGGCGGTTACATCGCGCATCCGTGAATGGGCAAATCAGCGTCTCTTGAAGCATGCAGAGTTGCAATTTCAGCCCGGTTTGGCGCAAGGTTATTTCCTGGTGATCGCGGCTACGGATTCGGTCGAACTGAATCACGCCGTATATGCGGAAGCAAGCGCCGACGGAGCGCTATGCAACGCTGTGGACGACACGCCCTATTGCGACTTCTATGCGCCAGCAGTGGTCAACCGTGGCGACTTTCAGATTGCTGTCTCTACCGGCGGTAACAGCCCTGCTCTGGCACAGAGGGTCCGCAAGGAATTGGAGGCGGAATTTGGGCCCGAGTACGCGGCCTGGAATGGATGGCTGGGCCGCTTGCGCTCTGCCCTGCGTAGCATATTGCCGCCCGGCGAACGCCGTAAAGAACTGCTGCACCTGCTGGCTCTGGCCCAGCCCCAAAAAAGCTTTGCTCAATCACAAACAAGGAGGAATTCATGGACAACACGCGACGCGATGAACTGGAAGTAAGACTGAGAAACGCTCTCAAGGAGCACCAGCATGAAGGTTTGCACCTGGTCGGCGGAACTGACCAGTTAATTGCCCGGCTCTTGCGCGCGGTTGAAGACTGGGAAAAGGAAACGCCGTTGCAGGCGAAAAAGAGCGCGTAAAGCGAGGCGAGATGGCGGGCAAAGTGTACATCGTGGGAGCGGGGCCGGGAGCGGTTGATTTACTTACGCTCAGGGCCCATGCGCTGATCAGTAGCGCTGACGTGCTTCTGCACGATGACCTGGTCTCAGATGAAATCCTGGCGCTCGCTCCTGAAATAGCCCAGATCATCAGCGTGGGAAAGCGATGCGGGCAGAGGTCCAACAGCCAGGAAAGGATCAATGCGTTGATGATCTGGCACGCACAGAACGGAAGCAACGTGGTGCGTCTTAAATCAGGCGAGCCGGGAATCTTTGGGCGTCTGGGAGAAGAGCTGGATGCATTGCGCCGGGCAGGAATTCCATTTGAGGTGGTTCCGGGAATCACGGCGGCTTCAGCCGCGGCCGCTGCGGCAGGAATCTCGCTTACTGACCGGCGTTGCGCTTCCACGCTGATGATGGCCACAGCTCACGTTGCTCGTCCTGATGATGCCGCCCTCCGCGCTCACAGAGCGGATCCCTCACGCACAACTCTGGTGGTGTATATGCCAGGGCCGGATTATGGCCGGACGGCACAACAATTGATAGCTTCCGGGCGGGATGCGAACACGCCGTGTGTTCTGGTGTCCAACGCAGCCCGCGGTACAGAGCAAGTTTGCTATATGACCATTTCTGACCTGCCCTTCGCCTTAGGAATCGCCGCACCAGCGGTCGTGATTGTGGGTGAAGCGGCGCGGAAACGTGCGTATAAACCTGAGTTCGCAATGATTACAAATTCTTTGGAGGAGAAGTATGAGCCAGTTGGCAACCGAGACCCGCATTCCACTTATTAATGAACAAGCACCTGATTTCCAGGCCAAATCGACGCAAGGCGTGATCCGTTTAAGCGACTATACCAGCCGCGGCAAATGGGTGCTGCTCTTTTCCCATCCCGCTGATTTCACACCGGTATGCACGACGGAGTTTGTCGAGTTCGCCCGCAACTTCCCGGAATTTGAGAAGCGCAACGTGCAGTTGGTCGGCATCTCAGTGGATTCCGTGCCGGCGCACATCGCATGGTTGCGCAACATCGAGCAGAACTTCAATGTGAAGGTCGATTTTCCTGTGGTGGCGGATCTGGACCAGAAGGTGGCCGGGCTTTACGGTCTGGTGCATGAAGCCGTGAGCGATACGGCGGCCGTACGAGCTGTGTTCTTCATTGATCCCAAACAGAACGTGCGCGCGCTGCTCTATTATCCGCTTTCACTGGGACGCAACATCGCGGAGATTGTGCGCGTCTTCGATGCCTTGCAGACAGCTGACGCCAATGCCGTATCCACTCCTGCGAACTGGGTTCCGGGCAAGCCGGTAATTGTGCCTCCGCCACAGACCAAGCACGATGCCGACGTGCGCGCCAAGAGTAATGGTGATCTCAAGGTGAAGGATTGGTACTTCGCAGAAAAAGAGCTGGCGACGGCAGCGGGGAAATAAGTTTGTAGCCGCGAATCAACGCGAACAAACGCGAATTGATTAAATCAATTTCGAGTTTATTCGCGTGAATTCGCGGCTTTGTTTTTTCGTGATTCTCCTATCCTCCAGCGATCGAAGGCACCAGAGTCACCTGATCTCCATCTGTGAACTTCAGGTTCTTATCTAAAAACCGAACGTCTTCGTCATTGACGTAGATATTCAGGAAGCGCCGGACTTTGCCCTGTTCGTCGCGCAAATGAGGCTTCAGCTCGGGAAAACGACTGCCTAGCGCATCCAGTAACTCGTCCACGTTTGTGGCCGAGCATTCAAAGCGATCCAGGCCTTCGGTGTGGCGACGGAACGCTGACGGGATCGAGACATTCACGCTCATTGTGCGCCTCCTGCAACAGCCGTGAGTTCGCGTTCCAGGTACTCTTCGAATGCAGCCAGCCTGGGTGCGATAGGTTCAGAGGCTTCAAACCGGCCGGCCAATGCATCGGTTGTCTTCAGGCCATTGCCGGTGATGCAAAGAACCGTTGTTTCTTCGGGAGCGATGCGCCCTTGCGCGTAGAGCTTGCGCGCGGCAGAGACGGTTACGCCGCCTGCAGTTTCGGTGAATATCCCTTCAGCTTCAGCCAGCAAGGCAATTCCGTCCACAATCTCCGGATCGCTCGAATCTTCGGCCCAGCCGCCGCTTCCGGCGATAGTACGTGCGGCATAAAATCCGTCCGCCGGATTGCCGATGGCCAATGAGCGAGCAATGGTAGAAGGCCTCTGCGGCTCAATTTCGCTGCGTCCGGCTTTTACCGCTGTGCTGATGGGGCTGCAGCCGGTAGCCTGCGCGCCAAAAAACTTCACGTGTTTCTTTTCCACCAGGCCAAGTTCAATCAGCTCCTGAAACGCCTTGTAAATCTTGGTGATCAGCGAGCCACCAGCCATGGGAACCACAACATTGTCTGGCAAACGCCACCCGAGTTGCTCGGCGATTTCATACCCCACCGTCTTCGAGCCTTCAGCATAGTAAGGACGCAGGTTGACGTTCACGAAGCCCCAGCGGTGCTTGTCAGCGATCTGCGAGCACAGGCGGTTTACCTGATCATAGTTGCCGGCAATGCGAACGATTTTTGCGCCGTAGATTTCCGTGCCGAGGATTTTTGCCGGTTCAAGATCCGCCGGTATGAAGATGCAGGCTTTGAAGCCGTGGCGCGCCGCCTGTGCTGCCGTAGCGTTAGCCAGATTTCCCGTGGACGAACAACTCACAACTTCAAAGCCGAAGGCCCGTGCCTGCGTGAGTGCTACCGCGACTACACGGTCTTTGAAACTGAGAGTGGGAAAGCAGACGGAATCGTTTTTCAGATAGAGAGATCTGGTGTGGAATGTCTCACCCAGATTGGCTGCTTTGATCAGGGGAGTGAATCCGACCGGCAGGGAAGCGTCGTACTGCTCGGGCAAGGGCAGAAGCTCCTTGTAACGCCACAGGTTGGTGGCACGGCGGGCAATCTCATCACGGTTCACCAGCTTTCTTATCTGCTCCAGGTCATAAACTACTTCAAGGGGAGCAAAACAATTTTCACAATACGATACCGGCTGGTTGCCCCAGGTTGAGCCGCACTCGCGGCACTGCAGATGATACGGTAAATTCGCGCTCATAGTGTCTCTTTCTGCTGCCATGGCCAATGCGGGCCAAATTAAAAACCCGCTGCCTTAAGGCAGCGGGTTTGAAGAATTGCGTTATGAATCTCTTCTTATGCCCCTGTCTGCCTCCGCGTGAACACACGCATAGCCATCATTTGCTTGCACATGGCCATGTTGGAGACAGTCAGCAACATCAGGTGAATATCCTAGTGGAAGTGATGGCGAATTTCAAGCTGAAAGGCTCTTGGCCTTTAGCTATTGGTTCACGGCAGCGACCCAAACTCGGCTGGGTTGATCCGCGCTATTTTCATCGGAGCAAATAGCCTACCAAGTTCTGTAGCGCCGATGCTCATTGCGCTTCTGCTCGATTGCATCCAACGCTGCTTCGAATTTGCCGGATAACAAGGAACTTTCATCTATGGAGATGCCGGACCGCTTTGCAAACTCCGCGATCGCTGCTGCGAGTTCGTGCGGCTTCGTTGAGGACTGAGGCTCGACTCCAAGCCAGACTGGCTGTTGCACAGACAGAGACAACGGTACGCCATCGGCATCCCAAGCTTCGTATTCTTCATTCTCAATATCAATCTTCTCAACGTCGTTCTGCATCGCGGCGATGGACGAATACTTCTTCACGTCTCCGCAATCTTTCATTCTCACGAAAACTGGAAAGCTGATCCCCATCCGCAACTTACTCTTCCGTCGCATCGTTGAGGGTGGCAACGCCACCGGTTCCGATAATAAAGCAAACTCTATTCTGCGTTGAAGCACAATTACAGCCAAGAGCCAAACTCTAAAGCTATTTACCCACTTACCAAATTACCCAATTACGAAATGGGCTCAACTCGTCATCAGCTCTGCCGCCCTGCTGGTTGTTTTGATCACGGCATTCATCAGTGTCACGCGCAGGCCGCCCTTTTCGAGTTCAATCAGTCCCTCTATGGTGCAGCCGGCAGGTGTAGTGACTGCGTCCTTGAGTAGCGCAGGATGATGTCCGGTTTCGAGCGCCAGCTTGGCGGCACCAAATAAGGTCTGAGCTGCCAGCGTTGTGGCCAGCTCCCGCGGCAATCCCACCTTGACC
>DATEJX010000419.1:0-4467 GCA_035277785.1 Candidatus Angelobacter sp.
TTCAAAAAAATAGCTGTCATCCACCACGCGGCTGATCACGTCCTTGATGTCATAGGGTTGGTTGGATTCTGCTGGAACAATACTGTCAAGTTCAGGATCGGCGCGGTCAATTGGGTCGGAGCACTCGCGCCGCGGCGCATCATCAAGGTTATTGGAAGGAATGAAGCTGAGCAGTTCGCGGATCATGGAGAGGCACTCCGCATCCTCATGCGCCATAAAGTGGGCTACGCCGGAGGTTTCATTATGCGTGGTCGCGCCGCCAAGCTGCTCTTTCGTCACCTCCTCATGGGTCACGGTTTTGATGACGTCAGGTCCGGTGACAAACATGTAGGAAGTCTTGTCCACCATCAGGATGAAATCTGTAATTGCGGGGGAATAAACAGCGCCTCCCGCGCAGGGGCCCATGATGGCAGAGATCTGCGGAATCACTCCGCTGGCCAATGTATTGCGCAGAAAGATATCGGCGTACCCGGCCAGTGACATTACACCTTCCTGGATGCGCGCTCCGCCTGAGTCATTCAATCCGATGACCGGGGCGCCTACTTTCACGGCCATGTCCATAATTTTGACGATCTTGGCAGCATTGGCTTCAGAGAGTGAGCCGCCAAACACGGTGAAATCCTGGGCAAAAACAAAGACCAGTCTGCCTTCAATGCGGCCATAGCCGGTGACAAAACCATCGCCGTAGACTTTCTGAGCGTCCATACCGAAGTCCGTGCAGCGGTGCGTGATCATTTTGTCGAATTCCTCGAAGGTGCCTTCGTCGAGGAGGAATTCGATCCGTTCACGGGCAGACATCTTGCCTTCTTTATGCTGGCGTGCCCTGCGCTCTTCACCACCGCCGGCCTCTGCCAGGGTATCTCTACGCTTCAGTTCTGTGAGCTTCTGTTCCAGGTTCATACGGAAAGAATTATAGCTGTGACAAACCTCTGGCCGTTCCTCTGGTCGTTGGGCCGCGGTCGTGGCGTTTTTTGGTGCCTGACCGCATGTGCCATCGCTTGCGATAGAGGCAAAACCCTGACGCAGAATTGCGTCCGAGGGTTGCATGGTGAGTTGCCGTCCAGCAACTCTGGCCAGCTACTCGGAATTGACGAAAGTCGTCTGCAATCACCCGGTTAAGAAATATTTTTTGTGAGCAGCGCGCCAACAGCTATTCCGTTTCACTCATCCCACGAAGAAGACCGAAACGCCCATGGGGAAACCAGGATGAAGATTAAGTTTAACCGGATGAAAAATGCGCTGTTTCTGAGTTGCTCATTTGCAGCGGTGATGCTTTTATCAGGCTGCCAGGGCCTTTTGGGAAACGGAAACGGCTCGCCGACGCCCACGCCGCAAGCTGCAAGCTTGAATTCCATCAACCACATCATCCTGTTCATGCAGGAAAACCGCTCCTTTGACAGCTATTTCGGGCAGATCAATCTCTATCGGGCGGAGCAAAATCCGCCGCTGCCACAGGAAGTTGATACATGGGGGCCGAACAAGACGCCCGCAGGCGTGGCCACGGCAGGATTCGATCCAGTTACTGGCAAGCCAGGCCCTCCGATTGATGCGTTCCACATGGGCAGCGTCTGTTCTGAGAACTTGACGCCTTCATGGAATGAGACGCATCGCTCATGGAATCTGGAGCAGCCGGGTTCCACTACTTCTTTCCCGATGGACGGTTTTGCGTTCGTACAGGGGCACTTTGCATTCGACGAAGCCCAAGCCGGGTTGCCGGGGTTCACTGATTTTACCGGCAGGCGGGCGATGGGGTTCTACGACGAGACCGATCTTCCTTTCTACTATTTCATGGCGACCAACTTTGCCATGTCTGACAAGTTCTTTTCTCCAGTGCCCACCCGGACTACACCAAACCGCATGTACTGGATGGCGGCAACTTCACAGGGTTGGATCGTTCCTCCCACTCAACAGCTGACGGCAAAGACCATCTTTGAGTTGATGGACAATGCGCACATCAGCTGGAAAATTTACGAAGGGGGCAAGAACACTTACTTTTCCTTCTTTGTGTATTCCAAAACTCATAGCGCCAACGTGGTGCCGCTGAGCCAGTATTTCACTGATGTGCAGAACGGAACCCTGCCGCAAGTTGCGTACATTGAAACCGGTGTTGAAGACACGAATGGGTCCACACCCAGCTCTGTGGACGAGCATCCCACGGGCAATATCCAGGTGGGCGCCCAATTTTCGGAGAAACTCATTACCGCCCTGATGAACAGTCCATCATGGAAGGATTCAGTGTTCATCCAGACCTACGATGAGGGCGGTGGTGTTTATGACCATGTACCACCCATACCGGTGCCGAACCCAGATGGGATACCGCCAAACCTCAATATAGGACAAACGGTCCACACTCCTGGTGACTTCACGTTTAGCGGTTTTCGCGTTCCCATGTTCCTTGTTTCGCCCTTTGCAAAAAAGAACTTCGTCTCCCACACGCCCATGGACTATACGGCTGTGCTCAAGCTCGTTGAGACACGCTTCAGTCTTCCGAACCTGACGGCTCGAGATGCTTCCATGCCGGACATGACTGAGTTTTTTGATTTCTCCACGGCTACCGGACCGTGGGCTACGCCGCCAACGCCACCGCAACAAAAGCTGAATAAGCCGTGTACGCGAGGGATACCGCTGCCAGGTTAAACAGTACATCCATAAGGAAGTTAACCGGCCGTGGCATGAAGCACGGCCGGTTAATCTTTTGAGCGAAAAGTTCGCAGTGAGGAAACCCCTTTCGGTGATGCTTCAGGAAACACGCCTGCTATAATCCCCCGCACTTATGAAGCTTCTCAAACTCCTGCTCCTGATCCCTGTATTGGCGTGTCTTGCCTTCACCCAGCAACCTGCAAACGCGTCTGAACCAGTGACCACCCTGGTCCATGCAGGTCATTTGCTCGACGTGAAGACGGGCAAGATGCTGGACAACGTTACGGTAACTATCAAAGGCGATCGCATTGCGTCCGTGAGTAGTGGAGAAGCAGCGCCCAAGGGACCGCACGTGATTGAGTTGCCCAATGCGACTCTCATGCCCGGGCTCATCGATGCACATACGCACCTGACCTTTGATCCCAGTTTCGGCTATCAGGAACTGGGGGTCTCCATTCCCAAAGAGGCGCTCATTGGAGCCAAGAACGCGCGCATCACTCTGGAGGCGGGCTTCACCACGGTACGCAACGTCGGGGCACGCGGTTACACGGACATCGCCCTGCGCGATGCCATCAACGAAGGCATGGTTCCCGGTCCGCGCATGCTGGCCAGCGGTCCTCCGCTTTCCATCACTGGCGGGCATTGCGACCAGAACCTGTTGCCCTATGAATTTCATGCCACATCGGACGGCGCCGCGGACGGAGTTGAGGCTGTCCAGCACAAGGTGAGAGAGATCATCAAGTATGGCGCGGACGTGATCAAGGTCTGCGCCACGGGCGGCGTCCTTTCCAAAGGCGATGATCCGCAGGCATCGCAATATACGCTGGAGGAATTGAAGGCCATTGTGGCGGACGCTCACCGTCTAGGTCGTAAAGTAGCAGCGCACGCGCACGGCGCCCAGGGAATTGCGTGGGCCGCTGAAGCCGGAGTGGACTCCATTGAACACGGCTCTTACATTGACGACAATGCCATCAAGATCATGAAAGAGCACGGCACCTATCTGGTGCCGACGCAATATCTGGGCGACTGGATGCGCGAGAACGCAGTCAAGATTGGCTTGCCTGCCATGTATGCCGAGAAGATGAAAACCGTCACTGCAGCCATGCGCCAGAATGTGGGCAAGGCCATTCGCGCCGGCGTGAAAATCGCTCTCGGAACAGATGCAGCGGTCTACCCGCACGGCCTCAACGCTCACGAATTTGAAGTCTACGTGAAGCTGGGCATGACTCCGCTGCAATCCATCCAGGCTGGGACAGTGAATGCTGCCGATCTGCTGGGCTGGTCTGACCGAATCGGAAGCATTGAGCAGGGCAAGTTCGCTGACATGATTGCCGTTGATGGCGACCCCATCAAGGACATAACCCTGCTGCAGCACCCCGTCTTCGTCATGAAAGGCGGAACGGTATACAAGAACAGCAAATAGCACTCAGCGATCAGAATTCAGCCCTGCATCGGTTGGGCTGACGACAAACGTTTTCGGTGTGAGAGCAGGTCGCCATCACAAAGGGCATTCACTTTCACCCCCAACTACAAGGGGCTTGGAAAGTTGCTCCGGAGCAGAATGCTAAGTGCTGAATGCTTGTTGCTCTTTGCTAGAATTCCTGCATCTCAATAGTAGGTACTCAGGATCACACCATGACAATGAGAGTGCGCAAGGCCGTCTTTCCCGCCGCAGGTCTAGGCACCCGGTTTCTGCCCGCTACCAAAGCGCAACCCAAGGAGATGCTGCCCCTGGTGGATAAGCCCATCATTCAATACGGCGTGGAAGAGGCGCTGGCAGCCGGTTGCGATCAGATCATCATGATCACCGGTCGCGGCAAGACGGCT
>DATEJX010000420.1:0-3884 GCA_035277785.1 Candidatus Angelobacter sp.
CAGCTTTTGACCTAAACATCGTGCCGCAAATGATTAGAAGTGTCTTATCAGTTTGAGCCAGCCCATTCGGCAAGTCTGATTTTAACGGTACCCATCCCCTTGACCTTCCAGGGAGCGAGTGGAATAATCATTCCCCTAGAAGTAAATAGGGTGTTGGAACCCGTTATGAAAACCCAAAAACCTGACCTGCCGCAAGGAACTCTTGACATGCTGGTGCTGAAATCGCTTTCCCTGGGGCCGATGCACGGTTATGGCATTGGACAGCGCATCCAGCAGCTGGCGGAAGGCATGCTTCAAGTGGAAGAGGGAACGCTTTATCCCGCGCTTTACCGGATTGAGTCCCGCGGATGGATTGAGAGCGAGTGGGGCGTCTCAGAAAACAACCGCAGAGCGCGGTTTTACAAATTGACAAGATCCGGGCGGAAGCAACTGGCGGCCGAAGAGTCCGATTGGCAGCACCTCTCAGCCGCGATCAACAAAGTGATGCAAGCAACGTAAGAGGCAGCCATGCCGAATTTCAAATTTCTGTTTCGACGTCTGCAGGCGATCTGGCAGCCGCAACGAGTGCATGATGAGATCGCCGAAGAATTCTCCTTTCATATTGAGCAGCGCACGCGGGAAAACTTGAGCCGCGGTATGGCGCCCGATGAAGCGCGGCGTGAAGCCGAGCATCGCTTCGGGCATCTCACGCAAATTCGCGAGCGAGGATACGAAGTTCGCGGGGGCGGATGGCTTGAGTCATTCCTGAAAGATTTTGGCTTCGGAGTGCGTGTGCTGAGGCGCAAACCGGTATTCACAATTACTGCGGTGATCACGCTGGCGCTGGGCATTGGAGTGAACGCAGGTTTGTTTGCCGTTCTTGAAAGCGTCTTGATCCGTCCGCTGCCGTATCAGGATGCCGGCCGATTGTTCATGGTGCGGGAAAAGGCCGGACCTGATGCGATCGTCACCAAGCTCTCCGGTCCAGACTTTGATGATATTCACGATCAGAGTCATTCGTTTGATCAAGTTGCGGAGCTTCTCCCGTATTTCGCAGAGACACTGATAGGCCAGGGCGAACCGCGCAATGTGAAATGCACGGGTATCACGTATGACTTCTTTCCCATGCTCGGTATGCAGCCGATTCTTGGCCGCCTGTTCACACCGCAGGAATATCACATTGATGGTGGCGGAGCAGTTCTTGCTTACCGGTTCTGGAAGCAGCAATTTAACGGCGATCCACACGTCATAGGACGAGTTATAAAGCTCGGCGGCGGCGAAGTGCCCATCCTGGGTGTGATGCCTGACATGCCGGACTTCCTTCCGGAAACCGATGTCTGGTTGAACAATGTGCCTGAACTGGAGTTCATGCATTGGCGGCAGAACAAGTTTTTGTCTGTTGTGGTACGGTTGAGACCAGAAACGAGCCGCCAGGTCGCCGAACAGGAATTAACCGCGCTTCTGCGTCGCGCCCCGGGTCAGGCGAATGTAGTAGTCACCCTGGAACCCTTGAAGGACGTGATTGTAGGCAACACGAGTACGCAGTTGAAAATTGCCATGGGCGCGGTCCTGGTGGTGCTGCTGATTACTTGCGTGAACCTGATGGGACTGCTGCTGGCGCGCGCGTCAGAGAGAAGCGGAGAAGTCGCCATGAGATTGAACCTTGGCGCCAGTCCGATGCGCATCATGCGCCAGTTTATAACCGAAAACCTGGTGCTGGTCAGCATAGGGACCGTGTTAGGGCTCGGGCTGGCGGCAACACTGGTTCGAGTGGTGCGGGAGTCCAATTTCGGCAATCTGCCGCGAGTTTCCGGAATCGACATTGATGCGCGCGTGTTCCTGCTGGCTCTTCTTGTCACGCTGGCTTTGAGTGTGGTGTTCGCGTGGGGGCCGGTAAGCATGTACAGCCGGTGGAATGGAAACAGAGCACTCCAAACGGGCAGAACAGTGGCAAAACGTCCGCGCGCCTTCCGGCTGCTGGTAGTTTCAGAAATGGGTTGTGCCCTGGTGCTGCTGGTGGCCGCGGGGCTGCTACTGCGCAGTCTCTGGCTGGCGGAACATGTGGATCCTGGTTTCGCGGGCGAACGCGTGCTTACTACATATTTGCGTACGAACTATTACGAGGCCGAAGGCGCCCGCTTTTATGACGATCTGCTCGATAGGATCGGTCATACCCAGGGAGTTGAAAACGTAGCTGTGGCTGATTGCGTGCCAGGCCGCGGCGCGGCAACCGCTCAGATCAAATTTGATGATCGCGCGAATGATCCAGCGCGGCCCGTGCTGGCGGATGGCTGCTGGGCCAGCGCAGACTTCTTCAAAACCATGGGCGCTCGCCTTGAAAAAGGGCGGCTGTTCAACGCGCATGACCAGGCAAGTACTCCCGCCGTTGTCATCGTGAATGAAACATTCGCACGCGAGCAATGGTCCGGACAAGACCCGCTGGGCAAACGGATTGCCGTTGGATACACGGGACCGGGGCGCAGGAACACAGGGGCCGAGCGTCCGCGCGAAGTGGTGGGCGTGGTGGCGGACATGAGGTTGCATGCGCTCGATGTACCGGTCAAGGCCGCGCTGTACATGCCTTTCAAGCAGGATGAGACCTACCACGACTTTGCCAGTATGAGCCTCTTTGTGCGAACTACCGGGAATCCTGTCTGGTTCGCCGATACGCTACGGCGCCAGATCCATGCCGTGAAGCCTGATCAGACGCTCGGAATCATCGCCACCATGGATGATGTACTTTCGTCCGGTTTTTCACAGCGGCGCTTCAGCCTTGGGCTACTGGGTTCGTTTGCGGCGCTCGCGTTACTGCTGGCGGCAGTGGGGCTCTACGGCACAATCGCGTTCTCCGTGAGCCAGCGGACACGTGAAATGGGCGTGAGAGTTGCGCTTGGAGCAACCCCACAGAACCTGCTCAGCATGATCGTGCGCGAAGGTCTGGTGCTCGCCGTGTCCGGCATTGTGCTGGGGATTTGCCTTTCTACGGTGTGCACTCGGGCGATGTCGAGCATGCTGTTCAAAGTGAGCGCCTTTGACCCTCTCACATTTGCCGCTGTGGCTCTGGTGCTGGTGACTGTTGCAGCCATGGCTTCTTTTCTGCCTGCTAGAAAAGCAGCTTCAGCCGATCCAATGGAGGCCCTCAGAGCCGAATAATTGCATCCAGGGTTGCGCTCTCAGGATTCGCCACCAAAATCCCGAAAAGGATGCTGTTCAGCGGGTGCATGCAGCAATCCGCTCAGTCTCGTTTTTCATCCAATTCCTAAAGCAATAGAGGGGTGCCCATGGCTGTTCGAGAGCCCATTCGAATTGATTCCCGACGTACTGCAAAAACAGTCTTTGAAGATCATCTTGCTCTGGCGGCAAAAGGAGTGGTTGAGGAAGACCTGCTGCGTAATTACCACGAGGACTGCATCATCCTGATCAACTCAGGCGAATATCGTGGTCATGCTGGAGCACGAAGACTTGCGGACCAGCTTGGTCGCGAAATGCCAGAGGCGAAGTTCGAATACATAACAAAGCTAGTGAGCGGACGCTTTGCGTTTCTCGAATGGACTGGAACTTCGAAAACAGCCAGCGTTCAGGACGGCGCCGACTCCTTTGTGATTGAGAATGGCAAGATCGTGGCGCAGACCATCCATTACACGCTCATCTCCAACTGATGTCGCGCGCCTAGCGGCATGTAATCCAGGGTGTGAAATTCAAGTTTTGCGACCGGCCAGAACCATGCAGATCGGCTTTCGAGTTTTGCCGATCGTGCTAACATAATTAAGGAACCCTGCGCTCCCGCCTGGCAAGCCGGAATACCTTCGCAGACCACAAGAAAACCTAATGATTTCAGTCAGTAACGTATCCATGCGCTACGGCGCAAAAGTATTGTTTGAAGATGTCACAGCAGCCTTTACTCC
>DATEJX010000421.1:0-9161 GCA_035277785.1 Candidatus Angelobacter sp.
CATGGAAGAAACCCTTCGCAACTTTGAAGGCTACAAACAACAACTGAAGAGGTTCTGACGAGAGAAGATGGTTTATCCCATTACCCTGTATGGCGATCCGGTGCTGGAGACACCGGCAGCGACGGTGACCGAGTTCAACGACGATTTAAAGAAGCTGGTGGAAGACATGTTCGAGTCCATGTATGCAGCGCATGGTGTGGGGCTGGCGGCGCCGCAGATCGGCATCGGCAAGCGCATCACCGTGATTGACGTTACCTTCAAGGAAGATCCCAACGCGAAGCTGGTGCTGGTGAATCCGGAAATCATCCACAAGGAAGGCCGCCAGCGCGGAACCGAAGGCTGCCTGAGCCTGCCGGAGTTTCGCGAAGACGTCACGCGGCCGAACAGAGTCACGGTGCGCGCCCAGGATGTGGAAGGAAAGTGGTTCGAACACACAGGCGAAGAGTTGCTGGCGCGCGCGCTCATGCATGAGACAGAGCATCTTCAGGGCAGGCTTTATATCAGCCACATCAGCGGCCTCAAGCGCGACCTGATGAAACGCAAGATCAAGAAGCTGATGCGCGCCGGCCAATGGGCATGAAGCTGGTCTTCTGCGGCACTCCGCAGTTTGCAGTTCCAAGTCTGGAACGGCTTGTGGCAGCCGGACACGATGTGCAATTGGTGGTCACGCAGCCTGATCGCCCGCAGGGTCGCGGAATGGAATTGACGGCGCCTCCGGTAAAGCAAACGGCATTGCGGCTGGGTTTGCCCATCACGCAGCCGGAGAAGATCAAGAAGAACCATGACTTTCGCCTGCGCCTCACGGCAATTCAGCCTGATGCGATCATCGTGGTTGGTTATGGCCGGATCATTCCCGACTGGATGCTGCAACTTCCTCCTTACGGAAATATCAATGTGCACGCATCGTTGCTGCCCAAATACCGTGGAGCTGCGCCGATCCAGTGGGCTATCGCCAACGGAGAAGCTGTGACTGGCGTGACTACGATGCGGATTGATGAAGGGCTCGACACGGGTGACATTCTCCTCAAACGTGAAATGCCAATTGCTCCCTCCGATACCGCAGTCACGGCGGCTCCGCGACTCGCGGAGCTTGGAGCCGAATTATTGGTGGAAACACTGAAGCAATTGCAGCAGGGAACTCTGCAGCCGGTTCCGCAGGATGATTCGCAGGCGACACTTGCGCCGATTCTCAAGAAGGAAGATGGGCTGGTGGATTTCACTCGAGAGGCGGCAGAGATTCATAATCGCCTCCGCGGATTTCAGCCGTGGCCTGGAGCCTATACACATTTTCGTGGCAAGAACCTGAAGATCGTTGCCGCACACGTGGCTCAAGCTTCGGGGCAGATTGCGGCGGCAGAGTTGCAGGTGAGTGGAGATATGCTTTTTGCTGGCTGTGGTAAGGGAACTGCGCTGCAGCTGCTGCAGGTACAGCCCGAAGGGAAAAAAGCCATTTCCGCGCGCGATTTCATAAGCGGCTATCGACCTGAGCAAGGCGAGCGGCTGGGCTGAGATGGCCGTCTCTCCTGCACGCGCAGCCGCCTTCCAAATACTGCTGCGTGTGGAGCGAGAAGATTCTTTTGCTGTCGAACTGCTGCATTCCTCACTGCTCGATCAGCTTTCACCCGCAGATCGCAATCTCATAACCGAAATCGTGATGGGCGTGCTGCGCTGGAGGTCAACCCTCGATGAGGCCATTGCGTACTTCAGCTTCACGCCGTTTCGCAAGCTTGATCTGGAAGTCGTGACGGCACTCCGCATCGGCGCATACCAAATTATGTTTCTCAGCAGGATTCCTTCACACGCTGCGGTGAACGAGACCGTGGAACTGGTGAAGCAGTCGAAGAAGGCGTCCGCTGCTGGATTGGCTAACGCCGTGATGCGCAAGATAGTGGCGCAGCAGAAATCGGGCAAGCCCATCAGAACTCAGCCATCTCTAGCCCAGGCGTTCGCGCATCCAGAATGGCTGGTGGAGCGATGGACCAGGCAATTCGGCCCCGAAATCGCGCAGAAGATTTGTGAATCCGACCAGCGCGTGCCGGAAACGGCGTTGCGCCTCGGCAGCGCTGCGGATGAAGAAGCTCTGCGCAATGAAGGCATTGAGCTTGCGCCCGGCGCGCTGATGAAGAATGCCCGCCGGGTGAGCAGTGGCGATGTTACTGCGACGGGGCTGTTTCGGAGCGGTGCAATCGCGATTCAGGATGAAGGTTCTCAGCTTGTGGCAGCGCTGGTTGGTGAAGGCAAACGCATTTTAGATTGCTGCGCTGCGCCGGGCGGAAAAACATCCGCCATGGCTACAAGACTTCCTGAAGCAGAGATTTTTGCCGCGGAATTGCATCCGCATCGCGCGCGGCTGCTGCGGCAACTTGCGCCGCAAAGCAACGTTCAGGTCATCACGGCAGACGCATTGCATCTCCCTTTTGGTGTGGAGTTTGACCGCGTGCTGGCTGATGTCCCCTGCTCCGGTACAGGAACGCTGGCGCGCAATCCGGAGATCAAATGGCGGTTGAAACCAGCCGATCTCAACGACCTCCAGCAGCGCCAGACTGCAATTTTCTCGGCCGCAATGCAACACGTTGCTCCGCACGGACGCCTGGTTTATTCCACCTGCTCGCTTGAAGCCGAAGAGAACGAGCGCGTAGTTGAAACCGTCCTTGCCCAGAACTCCGGCTTTCATCTTCTTCCGCTCAAAGATGAGCTCGCACGTCTAAAGCATTCCGGTGAACTTGTGTGGCGCGACATTGATCAATTTATCAGCGGGAACTTTCTGAGGACAATTCCCGGCGTGCATCCGTGTGATGGATTCTTTGCTGCAGTTTTCGAAAAACGTCTTTGAAACCAGAGGAACAGAGGAAGCAGAGGAGTTGTTTTTTCTGAAATCCCGAACGGCGTGAGGGATCGCTATAACCATTAAAGCTCTGTCGACGATCTTTTCTGGCTGTTATTCCGCGCGCTTGTACTGAGGTTCAGTTTTCCGATCACGGCGATCACGTTGCGATCACGCGCGTTGTCGGCGATCATTTCCGTTCCTCTGTGTTTCAGAGGTTTTGGGTCTCACTGCTTCACCTCAAAATACACTTCTGTTCCCGGAGAAACTTTCTGCCCAGCCAGTGGATACTGCTTCACCACAGTTCCCGTGAGCGCCGGAGCAGGCGGCAGATTCTTTTTTCGAGCCGTCTTATCGTCGCGCACAGACGCTTTCGCGATTGCCCCCCACTTGCCGCCGAGTTTTAATCCCGCCTGCAGCACAGCATCAGCGGCGTGGGCCAGCGGCTTGTTTGCAAAATTCGGCATCACCAATCGCGGAGTGTTGTCGGGGGCGGTAAGCACTAAATCAACGCGCGGCGATGTGATGGTCTTCGCATTCGGCGGCGGGCTCTGCGCCACCACAGTTTGTGGTGTTGCTCCGGGCAAGTGAATGCTTGAGATTGTTCCCAACTCCAGCCCGCGTCGCCGCAAATTAATCCCTGCAGCCAATTCACTCTGCCCCGCAAGATTCGGGATGGCAGCCTGCTGTGGTCCCAGGCTCTGCGATAGCTGAATCTTCCATCCTCTGCGAACCGTTGCTCCTGCCGCCGGCATCTGTGAGACGATTCTCCCGGCGGGCACGTCAGATGAATAAAAACGGTTCTCAATCGAGATGACCAGGCCCTCAGCGTTGGCGCGACGCTCGGCGTCCGCAGGAGTGAGGCCGGCAAGTTTCGGTACTTGCACCTCGCGCCCATGAATGGCAAAGCGCATGGAGAGCAATGCTGAAGCCATGAACACCAGCAGGAACACCAGGCCCAGCAGCAGGTATTGGAGGAACTTGCGCAATCAATGTGCCTCGACGGCCACAGGTTTGTGGGGCAGAGCCACTGCCGCTCTTTTCACCACCGCTCGTCCCACTGCTCCGGGCGGAGGTGTAAATGCTTCCTGACGGCGCGAGGGATCAGCCAGCGCCACCCGCATAAAGTCCATCCAGATGGGGAGCGCTGCCTGCGCGCCGGTTTCATTGTTTCCCAGCGTTCTTTTTTCGTCGAAGCCCACCCACACGCCGCACGTAATGCTGGGTGAAAAGCCTATGAACCACGCGTCCGTATAGTCGTTGGTCGTGCCTGTCTTGCCTGCCAACGGATGATTAAGTTTTCTGGCAGCCAGCGCCGTGCCGTGCTGCACCACGCCTTGCAGTAGTTGCACCATGATGCGCGCCGTGCGAGCGCTGGTCACGTCTTTGGCTTCAGGATAGTCTTCTTCCAGCACGTGCCCATCGTAGTCTGTCACCTTGGTGATCAGTCGAGGCTCCAGTCGAATGCCGTCATTGGGAAAGACCGTGAATGCTGACGTTTGCTCATAAAGCGTAAGATCAGCTGCCCCCAGCGCCACGGGCAAAAACGGCGGCAGTGGCGAGGTGATTCCAAACCGCCGCGCGTACTCGTTGACCGTGGACATTCCAACCTGCTGTGCCAGCTTGACTGCCGGGATGTTGCGCGACTCAGCCAGCGCGTGCCGCAGCGTGATTGCTCCTTCAAAGCGATGATCAAAGTTGTGCGGCGTGTACGGTGTGCCGGCGCTATCAAATGTGGTGGGCTCGTCCGCGATTTTGTCGTCCGGATCAGCGCCGCGATCAATGGCCGCTGTGTAGACAAAGGGCTTGAACGATGAGCCGGTCTGCCGCTGTGCCTGGGTCGCGCGGTTGAACTTTGACTCATCATAGTCGCGTCCCCCGACCATTGCCTTGATGTCTCCCGTGGCGTTATCAATCGCCAGCAGCGCGCCTTGGACGCCGGAATCCTGTTCCAGGCTGACGCGCGCCGTGCCGTCATTGCTAAGGCCGAGCACTTTCAGGTACACCACATCCCCAACGTTCAGGATTTTGCGTGGCAGTTTCGCCTGGGTCCATTTGAGCTCCGCCGGGCCAATCTGCGCGGTGATGCGTCCCAGCTTGATTCTGGCAAATTGCAGTCCAATATCCACCACCAGTCCGTGCACGTACTCGCCGGGCGTAATTGGCTGCTGCCAGTCCGGGTCCTGCCACGTTTGCAGCTTGTCGCCTTCGCGGACCACGTTTTTCAAGTGGCCCTTCCATCCATGACGACGCTCATACGCGGCGAGGCCGTCCAGCACCGCCTGCTGGGCGGTCCGCTGCAGGTCAAGGTTGAGCGACGTATAGACGCGCAGCCCGCCTTCATGTACCTGGTCAGGGCCAAATTTCTTTTCCAGCTGCCGGCGCACCTCTTCCACAAAATACGGAGCCGGAGAAGTTTCCGGCGCAAGATTCAACCGCAGCGGGGATGCCTTGGCGCGGTTGGCTTCTTCCGTGGTGATCTTGCCATCTTCCAGCATGTTGTTGATCACCAGGTTGCGACGCCGCAGCGCGCGCTCGGGAAAATTAATAGGCGAGAGTGACACCGGGGCTTTGGGCAGTCCGGCAAGCAAGGCGGCCTCTTCCAGCTTCAGGTCACGTGCATGCTTGTTGAAGTAATACTCTGAGCCGGCTTCAAATCCGTACACGCCCGATCCCAAAAAGATCTGGTTGGCATAGAGCGCAAAAATCTGCTCCTTGGTGAAGTGGCGCTCAATCTGGATGGCCAGCATGGCCTCCTGAATCTTGCGGCTGAAGTGCCGCTCCGGGGAAAGAAACAGGTTGCGGCTTAACTGCATGGTCAGCGTGGACGCGCCTTCCGCTCGCCGGTTGGTCTGTATGTCGCGCCACGTTGCTCCCATCACGCGCCAGAAGTTAATGCCCCAGTGGCTCTCAAAACTCTTGTCCTCAGTGGAGAGAATGGCGTCCCGCAGCACCTTGGGAAAGTCGTTGTACTGTGCAATCACCCTGCGTTGCAGCGCAAACTGGCCAATCACGCGTCCGCGGCTGTCATAAAGCTCGGTGATGGTGCTGGGACGGTAGTGTTCCAGTTCGCCGATTTGCGGCAGGTCGGTGGAATAGACAATCAGCAGCCCCACCAGAGAGCCGGCAAGCGCGGCCGTAAGCACCAGCAGCCCGACCACCACGCGGCCAACAACTCTTTTCCCCGCCAGCTGAAAGCCAGGAAGGTCTGCGAATGGAAACTTCATTGGGTGGGACCTGAGGGATGAGAATAGCACTTTTTCCGGGGCATTTCTGCCCGTGCTAACCCCTAGTGCTCACCTCAGTTAGGTTCCGTTTGTTCATGCCCATATTGCACGATTGACGCCTTGGCGGTTTCTGGTTGCCCGTCCGAAAAGGCAAAAGCCAAAGACTCACCGCAACGGGCGCAAAGGTCGCAACGGAACGTAAAAAATCAAACCAGTTTCTGTTCCCGTCTCTGTGTGCTTTGCTTTCTCAGTGCTGAATTCTGGGCTTTAGCTCGGATTCCCTTTGCGTCTTTTGCGTCCGTTGCGGTGAAATGCTCTCATTCATCCCGCAGGGCCTGGATCGGCTCCACGGCAGCGGCGCGACGGGCGGGGATCAGCGATGCCAGGGTGCCAACAACGATTAGTAACGCCATTACGCTCACGTAAGTCCACACATCCAACACCTTCACGCCGAACAGGAAGCCGTTCACAAGTTTGCCGCTGAAGGCAGAGATTACCAGTCCCACTACCATCCCGCCTCCCACCAATACCGTGCCCTGGCGCAGCACCATGCCAAGGATGTTCTGGCGCGTTGCTCCCAATGCGAGACGGACACCAATCTCTCTCCGCCGATAGCTCACCACCTGCGCCAGCACGCCGTAGAGTCCGGCCACCACCATGAGCACAGCCATCGCCGCGAATGCGCCGATCAGATATAGCCCCAGCCGGTTACGGAAGTTGTTCCGGTCGCGCGCTGCGGTGAGAGTCTGGAAATTATCCAGAGCGTAATCCGGCGCCACTTGCGAGAACACGGCACGCATCTCCGGGGCCACGGCGATATTGGCCCGCGTCTTCACCACAAAGAACACGACGGTCTTCAGCAATGCGTGATAGAACAGCGAAATTGTGGGGACCTGCTGGTAGGGAAGCATGACCAGCGGTTGAATCGGCTTGGCCGCACCATGGTCCACCTGGTCCGCTACCACGCCCACAATCGTGTAAGGCTTAAGCATGCCGGTGTCTGCGCCACCAAGGTCAATCTGCTTGCCCAGCGGATTCTCTCCGGGAAAATACTTTTGAACCAACGCCTCATTGACCGCCACCACAAATGGTGTGGACAGCGTGTCATCCTCGCTGACCATGCGGCCCTGCAGCACAGGTGTACCCATCAGGTTGGCGTATCCTCCGCTGACTGCGGCTACTCTTGTCTGTGGACTGCGGCCCTGCTCCTTGGGACGGCCGATCACGTCAAAACTCGATCCCAGGTCGATTCCGGAAAATGGAGGCGCGGTCATGAGCACCGCGTCCTGGATGCCGGGACTGTGGCGCAAGCGATCGAGCAGCGGCTGATAGACGGTGGTCGCCAGCGAAGGTGCCGCTGGCTGATTTGTCTGAGCGACTTCCATATTTCCGAACCCGGAGGCATCCGCCGGCATGGCGGTAAAGTAGGTGAGATTGGCCACATCAAAGCCGAGCCGCGTGTGCTGCAGGTTCCACAGTGTGCGGAAGAGCAGCCCGGTGCAGATCAACAGCAGAGCCGAGAGAGCGACTTCACCGGCGACAAGCCATCCGCTCACGCGTCCACGCACGGAGCGGCTGCCTACGCCGCGCGATGCGGCCTGCAGCGCCGGTTGCGGATCAGTTCGCGCTGCGAAAAATGCGGGCAGCAGGGAAGACAGCAGCGTGGTCACGGTGGCGATGACCACCAGCACCAGCAATACGGTCCAGTGTATTGCGATATCGTTGCTGCGGGGAATCGTGTCCGGCGGCAGCTTGTGCACAGCCACAATCGCCAGCTCGGCCAAGCCAAAGCCGAAGAGGCATCCCAGGAGGCTGAGAACTCCGCCTTCGACAATGAGTTGCCGCATCAGCCGCATGCGTCCTGCTCCCAGCGCCGCGCGCACAGCGAACTCCTGTCCCCGGCCAATGCAGCGCGCCGCAAGCAGGTTGGCCACGTTGGCGCAGGCAATCAGCAAGACGAGCGCCAGCGCCAGGACCAGTCCGATAAACACGGGCCGTACCGGTCCGGTGATGAGCTCCTGATAGAGAGAGGCATGCAGTTGCAGGTCGCGCGCGTTCTCCGGATCACTCTGGCTGATCCGGTGAGCAATGGCCGTGATCTCGCTTTGCGCTTGGGCCAGCGTAACTCCCGGTTTCATCTGGCCGACGAAAAGAAAAAAATTGTAGCCGCGCTCCTTCAGCATCTCCTGAGTGGGTTGCAGTGGAAGCCACAGCGCTTTTTTTACGTCGTCGCCCAGCGATTCAGGAAAGCGAAAGCTGGCGGGCATCACGCCCACAATCGTGCGCGGCCGCGCGTTGACCCGCACGGTTTGTCCAATGATGTTGGGATCTCCGCTGAACAGTTGCCGCCATAGGCCTTCGGAAAGAATCACCGCTTGTGGCCCACCCGTTTGTCCTTCATCCGCATTGAAGACACGCCCGAGCAGCGGCTTGGCTCCGAGCATGGGAAAAAGGTTCACCGTCACGCCCGGCGTGAGTACTGACATGGAGCCCTCTTTGCCCTGAACAACGCCGATGTCTTCTGAATAGCCGGCTGCAGACTCAATCGTCTGCGCCTGATCGCGGATGTCACGATAGTTCAACCATGAAGTGGTGGTGAAGCCCTCACCCACTTTGCCGATGGCGGCTAGACGGTCAGGATGCGGATACGGCAGAGGACGCAGAAGCACGCTTTCCACCACGGTGAACATCGCAGTATTGGCGCCAATTCCAATCGCAAGCGTGCAGATGGCCAGAGCGGCGAATCCCGGGGCTTTCAGCAACTGCCGTACGGCATAGCGCAAATCCTGCGCAAGGGCGGACATCAAAGAAGGCTCCTTGAGATATTGGTGACGGTATCTTTCAGTGTAACCCGTTGAATCGTCATCTCCGAAGCGGAGAGACTACGCCTCCTCAAAATTAACTGGAAAGTTAAGAATGCTTAAGTCCAGCGACATTGCTATAACGCCGGGGTTAACAGTTACTACCAAGTAACCATCAACCATCTGGAGAGTTTTTCCCGTTATGAAGTGGAAGTCTGTCTTTTGTACTCTGGCCGCCATCACCCTGCTGGCTGCATCCGGATTCGCTCAGGATTTTAAGTCGGAAGTGAATGTGGAGGGCATCGCCGG
>DATEJX010000422.1:0-17596 GCA_035277785.1 Candidatus Angelobacter sp.
GTGCTAACGGCGGAAGATGCAGCCCACGCTGTGGATGCGGGTGTGGACGGCATCATCGTTTCCAACCACGGTGGCCGCAACCTGGATACGGTTCCAGCCGCCATTGAGGCATTGCCGGGCGTTGTCGACGCAGTGGGCGGACGCATACCCGTTCTTATGGACAGCGGCATTCGTCGCGGAACTGACATCCTTATGGCTCTGGCCCTGGGCGCGCGAGCTGTGCTGGTTGGCCGCCCTTACGCGTATGGATTGGCTGCGGCAGGCGCAGAAGGAGTGGAGCGCGTGATTCGCATCCTTCGCCAAGAACTGGAGCGGGCGATGGCGCTCACAGGACGGCGTTCGATTGCGAAAATTGATCACTCAGTGCTGTGGCAGAAACATCCGCTGCCGATTCCCGCTCGCTCAGTAGGGCAATGAGTTGTTCCAACAACTTCCAAGCAGAAGGGCCACCTGCGAAAGGCGGCCCTTCTGCTCAGTTCTTTCTTCAGACAACCGTTACCGCTTGGGCGGCCTCTGCTGCTGTTGCGGAGGCTTGGGCTGCTGTGGCTGGTCCGCTGCCTTAGGGTTCGTTACCGGCGAGGCATTCTCCTCTTGCTCACGAATCGGCGGCAACTCTTTCTCTATGGGCTTGCGCGGGAACATCTGGTCGCGCTGCGCCGCCAGATATACAAAAGAAGCCACGATGACGGCAGCCTGCTTCAGATCGTCCGGTTGCAGGCGATCATACACGTCCATGTTGGAGTGGTGAGTACGCGTGTCATATTCCACAGGATCCTGGATGAACTGAAAACCGGGAATTCCTACCGCATCAAATGAGAGGTGGTCAGTGCCGCCAGTATCGCGCATGGTGAGCGTGTCCATGTCGAGATCGTGGAACGGCTTCATCCAGGCCTCGAAAATCGGCTCCACGGCGGCGTTCTCCTGCATGTAGACCCCGCGGATCCTGCCTGTCCCGTTATCAACGTTGAAATAGGCTGAGACTTTGGACTGCTCGCCCTCCTTGATGCTCATGGGGCCGGCATCGCGGCGGATCACTGTGGGATCGCCCTTGCGCTCACCGTCTGTGTACGGCGGACGGCTGCCAAAGTGATGCGCCACGTACCACTGCGACCCCAGCAAGCCTTGTTCCTCTCCGCTCCACAGGCCAATGCGGATTGTGCGCCGCGGCTTGATTCCGATTGCCTTCAGAATGCGCACGGCTTCCATCATCACCACGGTTCCGGCGCCGTTGTCGGTCGCCCCCGTGCCGGAGTGCCACGAATCAAGGTGCGCGCCCAACATCACAATTTCATCTTTCTTGTCCGTTCCGGGAATTTCCGCAATGGTGTCCCACTGCGTCATGGCATCGTCGTAAAAATTGTTCTTGACGTTGAGCTCAAGCTCAACATCTTTTTTCTCCGCCAGGAGACGGGCAATGCGGTCCCAATGTTCCTGGGCAATGGTGATCTGAGGCGTGCCAACGGTTTGTCCTTCCTTATAGGATCCGCCCTGCTGTACAAACACCGTACCGCCGCCCAGAGCGCCCCGGCTATGGTCAATGACTGCCAGCACTTTCTCCTCATCAAAAAACTTGCTCACCTGCTGCAAAAAACGGAAGCGGCGGCGGAACTCTGCAAACCGGGCCTCATTACGCTCACCCGGAATCTCATACTGCTCGATTTCCTCCAGTGATTTCTGGTTATAGCGTTCGGAGAGCGGCTCGACAGATGGCTTGACTTCAGGATCGTCGCCAACCAGTACGATCTTCCCTGCCAGTTTGCCGCGATATTTCTCTTCATCTTGTGGTGTCCGGATATTCACCCGTACCACTTGCCCTTTGACAGCGCCGTTGGTGCCCGGCGTCCAGGCTTTTGCATATGCAATGATCGGCGCGATGTCCGGCGAAACCATGCGGACGTTGATGTACTCATTCGCCCAGCCACGCCCGAAAGGACTCCAGGGCTCCAGGTGAGCGTTCACCAGCCCGAAAGAGGTGAGCTGGTCACGCGTCCATTCATTGGCTTTCTTCATGTTGGGCGAGCCGGTAAGGCGCTCGCCAATTCCGTCCATCAGACCGCTGGCAATCTCCATGATTTTGGAGTTATGAAAGCCTTCATAACGAATGCGGCTGATGGTATCTAAGTCAACTTTCTCCTGGGCAGTTGCGAGGTTAAAGCCCAGGACGCAAATGGCAGACAACAGGATTGCGGCCAGACGCCGGGAAATGTTCATCATGACTCCTTGAATTAAGCCTGCGAGAGGGCAGAAAAGTGTAAACGGAGCGCCAGCAAGCGTCAAACACTTATGCAGCAAAAATTGTAAGATTTCTATTTTTCCGCCGGAATGCGGCGAAAGGCCCGGAACAAGCTGATGATAAAACCTGCAAGCGCGGCAAAGAACGCCACCGGGACGGCAACCCGGTAAGCCAGGGACATATCCGGATGAGTATGGCTGAAGGCCCAGTAGAGAAGAAGAAAAAAGCAGAGAAAGGCCACTGAGAGAAAGAAACAGATCACACCTGAGACCAGCCCGATTCCCGCACAAATTACGAATTTCCCCATAAACTCCCGTGGCGCCGCCTGGGCAGCAGCCCTACGTTAAAATAATACCGTGGATCAGGCAGCCCATGTAGAGATGCGCCCGGCGCAGGAGATAATCCGCAATGTGCGCGTCAACCAATCACCCAACGGCATTTGTTACGCCACGGCCGGAGACGTCACGCTTCCCTCAGATGAACTGGAACGAATGCTGCAGGCTATTCCGCGTGCCGTTGCGGCGGCGCTCGACCGCAAAGCCTTCTATTTTGTCCCACTTACAATTGGCGATGGCGATAAAACTCTGGTGGCGGAGCAGTTTGACCCTATGCTCACAGACCACGCCGTCTGCCATCGCAACATTGAGTCAGGCGATTCGCAATGTGTCTTCATCTCCACCCGGCTGCTTGAAGACCGGTTTTCCATAGCGTTTGAGTTCTATATCAATGTTGGGCATGCTTTTGTCGATCGCGCCGGCATCTCCCCTGAATTCGCTGACTTGGTGTGGGAACAGGCCACAGCCAATGTGCGCGGCGAAACCAGCCTGGACGCGTTTGAGTTTCGTAAGCAGGCCCTGAGTTCCGGCCGTGTGGATGAAAGAGCCAAGTCCGACTATCTGGTGACCACGTTCTCTGACGCCATTGCCATCTACCTGCTCTCACTCTGCCTTGACATTGATTACTATGAGCTGCGGGAACGTGAGTATCCACTGCTGGCACCCTCGGCTTTAGCTGCCCGGCTGAAGAAAATTGCCGAGCTGTTTCCGCCAAATCCCGGCTTTCAGTTCAGCATTTATTACCGCAGGCGGCATGGATAATTGCGCTCAGAGCCAGCGCCTGCGGGGTTGTGGGATTTAGGACTACCTTAGCCGTCCATGAGCGGCCCAGGCCGACCACACACCGAGTTGTGCTGTTTCAAAAGCAACGATGACGTATGCTGATCGAGATCAGTTAAGCGGTTTGGAGCGAAGCGACACAAAACAATGATTGCACACTTGAGGGGAAAGTTGATTTCCAAGCATCCCAACCAGGCCGTGGTTGAGGCTGCGGGTGTTGGCTACGAAGTGAATATCAGCATTCCCACTTTTTCTGATCTTCCGGCGCTTGGCGCCGAAGTCGGCCTCTTTGTGCACACCCACGTGCGCGAGGATGCTCTGGCCCTGTTTGGTTTTTTGCGTCCGGAAGAGAAGCAGCTCTTTGAAAAACTGATCAGCGTCAGCGGCATTGGCCCCAAGCTGGCCATTACCATCCTCAGCGGCATGCAGGCGGAAGCCATGGTGGCTGCAATCAAGGGTAATAATGTCGCACTCCTGACTCGCATTCCGGGGATCGGCAAGAAGACGGCGGAACGCATGGTGCTGGAGTTGCGAGACAAGCTGGAAGCGTTCGGCGTGGCGGCCTCTCCTGCGGCCTCTCCTGTAGAAGAAGATGTCCTTTCCGCGCTGGTCAATCTCGGGTATAACAGGGCGGCAGTGGAGAAAGCGGTTACCGGCCTTGGCAGCAGCCCTGGCGCATCATTTGACGACCTTTTCCGTAAGGCCCTGGCGGCCTTGGCGAAGTAAGAACCTCCGGCAAAAGCTGTATTTCTGGCCTTCCCCAACCGCGCTACACTGGTGCGCACTGAATGCGAATTGTCCGGACAATTGCGGTGCTGCTTCTTTTCGCGGGTGCGTATCTCCACGCCGGCGATAAGGCTGTGCGCAAGCCGACGCAGAGTTATCAGCTGAAACCGGACCAGACTGCTGACCTTCCAAAAGGCAAACTGGTCACGGCGAAGCAGAGCTGCGAAAACTGGGCTGTGGCTGCCGGACTGCAGATGATGCTGGAGAAAAAAGGCGTTTCTCTCGACCAGAATTTCTGGGTGATGCGCCTGAATTACGGCGAGCTCTGTGCCGATCTTCCATCCGTCGACGCACTGGCCAAAGTGGTAGACGACGAATTTGTGCTTGATGACGGCCGCCACGTACGCCTGGAACTTGAGTTCACGCCTGGCGCTCCCGGAGAGGTGGATTCCATCATCGCCGGGTTACAGCAGCAACAGGTGGCATTGCTCATCTACCATGGCCACCCGTATTACATCTCGGGCGCTACGTACGATGAATACATCGGCAAAGATGGCAGCCGTCTTTTCGTGATCAAAGAGCTGCGCCTGGCCAATACATTCCCCGGAAAGCCGGGAATTGCCTTCGAACGTGGCCGAGACAATCCCGATGAGATTCAGGGAATTGTCACAGTAAACGTATCCGCCATTTAATCTCGGCTTTCTAAAATTCCTTCCGCGAATCAAAGAGTATATGTGGCAAAAACTCGTGATCACATCCCTTGCTGTAGCAATGGCGTTGGCTGCTGGTTCAGGCTCAAAATCACCTTTGCCTGATCCCACCCAGGCAAAGCGGCAACTCCTTAAGCTCGAAGATCAATGGCTGCAGGGCCTGCAGGACCCGCAGGCGCAAGAGCAGATTCTGGCCGATGACTTTGTCCATGCCCTCCCTTTGGGCTTGATCACTAAAAAAGAACAGTTGGATTTCCTGCGCGGTCAAAAGCAGCCTGCCGACAATCTTTCACGGCACTTTGAAGATCTGCGGGTGCGCATCTACGGCACAGCCGGCATTGTGAACGGCATGGTTGTCGCAACCGACAAGGCCGGAGCGGTGGTGAAAAAGACCGTGTTTACTGACGTGTTTGCTTATCGCGATGGAGGTTGGCAGGCAGTAAATGCGCAGGAAAATGACTACCAGCCACGCCCGCAGTAACTAATGAGATGTCCTCCAGTTATTTTCCAATACAGAAGCTGCTGAAGATCAGATTCAGAATGTCATCCGTGGTGGTCTCGCCGGTGATGGCGTCCAGCGGCCGCAGCGCGCCGTAAAGATCGAGCATGATCATTTCGTGCGGTATTTTGCGTTCTACGGCCTGGCGCGCGGCATCAAGCCCGGTGATGGATTCTTCCACCAGGCGTTGATGGCGCACGTTGGTGAGAAAACCGCTTTCCTGTTCTCCGCCGCTCCGACCCGCAATGGTGTGGAGAATCTCCTGACGCAACTCGTCAACGCCCTGGCCGGTAAGGGCAGAAGTGCGAAAGACTTTTAACCCATCGATCTTGACCATCCGCGCACCGTCGAGATCCGCTTTATTGGCCACAGCCAGACTGCGCCGATTCTGGCAGGCTCCCAGCAACTCATGGTCCTGCTCTGAAAATTCCTGCGTGCAGTCCATCACCATCAGCACCAGATCGGCTTCGCTAAGCGCTTCATAGGATTTGCGGATTCCAATGCTCTCGGCTTCGTCGAGGGCCTGCCGGATTCCCGCGGTATCAATCAGCTTTACGGGAATTCCGCCCATAGCAACTGTTTCGGTCACCAGGTCGCGCGTGGTGCCGGGAGTTGCAGTCACTATGGCCCGTTCGCGCTCCACCAGACGGTTGAACAGGCTCGATTTGCCTACGTTCGGCCGGCCGACGATTGCCAACGTAAGGCCTTCATGCACGATCTTGCCATAAGCAAATGAGGCCCGCAGTTGCTCCAGTGGCTCCTGGATGGCATTGATGCGCTGCCGAATCTCATCCGGCGGAAGAACTGAAACATCATCTTCGGCAAAATCGATCCCTGCCTCCATTACGGCGATCAGGTCTACGAGCTTCTTTTTTACCGGCTGCAATCGTTTGGAGAGAGCACCCTGCAACTGCTGGGCCGCCACTTTAGCCTGATAGAGGGTCTGCGACTCAATCAGGTCGCGCACGGCTTCAGCCTGAGTGAGATCGATGCGACCGTTGAGAAAGGCGCGCATGGTAAATTCACCCGGCTCGGCAAGACGCGCTCCGGCCGCGGTTGCCATTTCGATCACATGGCGCAGCACCACAGGAGAGCCGTGGGCGGAGATCTCCACTACATCATCAGTGGTATACGAATGTGGTTTGGCAAAAAATGTGACAACAACCTCGTCGATGCGCTCGCGGGTTACAGGTTCGATCAGCTCGCCAAAGTGAGCGCGGCCCGCCTCCATTTCGTGGGCCAGGCGAAGCATGCCTGAGGCGATGGAGCGAGAATCACTGCCGGCAATCCGCACCACCCCAATGCCTCCGCGTCCCGGTGGAGTGGCAATGGCGACAATGGTGTCATCCAGGTTCAAAGCTCAACGTGGGTTTTGCGCTTCCACACGCGCCCAGTGTTCTTCCAGCCGTTCATAAAGATTGTCCACCTTGCGGTGGAGTTGCGCGACCTCCAGTTCCGCCTTCAAATTCACTTCATAATCGAGGTCGCCTTTCAATCGGTCTTTGGCGGACTGGCGGTTCTGCGACATCATAATGACCGGCGCCTGGATGGCGGCAAGCATGGACAGAAACAAATTCAGCAGGATGTATGGATAAGGATCAAAGTGGCGTGAGAAAAGCGCCGTTGAGTTCAACAATACCCAGACCAGCATGATGCAGCCAAAAATGAAGATGAATGGCCAGGATCCACCGAAGCTGGCTACCTTATCAGCCACTCTCTGTCCCAGGGTCATGCGCTCCTGTTCTTCCACGTTCAGGTTGCGCGAAACGCGGGTGCGCAATAAGTCGTCTGTGTGCCGCAGGCGGCGGCCAACCACCGTAAGCAGGTCCATGGCGGCGTGAGGATGCTTATCAATGAACTCCAGCAGGCGCTCGCGGTCCATCGTGAGCACCTGCGTATCTTCCCTTGCCAGCGCAGTGGCGGTTCGCGTGCCACCATCCAGGAATGAGAGTTCGCCAATCACGTCCCCGCGCTCATTCTCTGCCAGGATAATTTTCTCGCCGTCGGTGCTCTCTACAAAGAGTTCCACACGGCCGTTGCGGAGAATGAAGATATGCCCTCCGGCATCGCCGTAATGGAAGATCGTCTCGCCGGCTTTGTAGTCGCGGGAATCCATCATCTGGGCCAGAGCTTCGCGCTCTTCCGCATCCAGCAGTTCAAAGATCGGGACCTCGCCGATCATGGTTACGGTGGTTGACATATTCAGCCTTAAAAGAAAATTCTCAGATTACGGCCTCTCCGAGCCTCAGATACTTTAATGCTACTCAGGCTGAGATGCACGCAGTTCTCACCAGAAAATAGGGGAACTTATTCTGGTATTAAGTGGTACTAGCGACGTGAAGGCCGGGATGGTTTGTAGTCTCTGGGATAGAGCACAACATATCGCCGCAGACCCTCACCTTCGCTCTGCGTGACCAGGGACTGGTGATCGCGAAATGCCAGGTGTATCAGCCGGCGCTCGCGCGATGACATTGGAGCAAAGGAATAAGGGACACCTGTGCGCATTACTTTTTCCGCTGCCACATCTGCCGCCATCTTGATTTCCCGTTGCCGTGTGGCGCGATAGCCGCGGCAATCAAAGGCCACGCGGTCATGTTCTTCGCCGTGCAGGTGAATGGCTTCATGGGCAATGGTTTCCAGCGAGCGCAAAAGCTCGCCACCGCGCTCCAGCACAAGGTCGCTGTCCGGCCCGGCAAGTTCCACCAGGATGTCCGGCGTCTCCAGTTCCAGACCGGCGGTGACCGGCGGGTTCACAGTGATCCGGTATTTCAGCCGAAAACCGCCGGAGGCAAGAATGCTTTTCAGAAGGGAATCGATTTTTTTTGCCGCTGCGACCTTGTCCTGTAGCATTTGTCATCCCAAAGTTTCTATAAACTCTTGTGTGAGCATGAGCCTGCAGTCATCGCTTGCGCGTGGCGCGTCGTTCCTGGCTCTTGCGCACCTGCTGGGCCAGCTCTGAGCGATTCAGGAAAACCTGCTGCACATACCCAAGTACGTTGCTGATGGCCCAGTAGACGCACAGACCTGAAGCCACACCCCAGCTGATCCCGCCGATCATCAGTGGTCCCATAAAGTTGAGCATCTTCTGTTGCGCTGGGTCCATGCCTGCCTGCGGCGTACTCTTTTGCATGATGAACATGCTGATGACAATGGCAATCGGGAGAATGTGCGTGGGATCGGGAGCGGAAAGATCTTTGATCCAGAGCCAGGGTGCAAGGCGCAACTCGATAGCGTTACCCAGCATGGAGTAGAAGGCGAACAGGAAGGGCATCTGCAGCAGCATGGGGAAGCATCCGCCAACCGGGTTTACGCCTTCTTTCTTGTACAGCTCTGACATTTCTTTCTGCATTTCCTGGCGGCGTGGATCAGTAATGCTATACCGCTTGTATTTCTCCGTAATTGCCTTCACCTGCGGCTGAATCTTCTGCATCTTCAGCGCCGATTTCTGGCTGGACATGCGCAGCGGCAGCAGGGCCATGGTGATCACGACCGTCAGAAAGGCAATGGCCCAGCCCCAGTTGGGAATCCAGTGCTCATAGGTCCACTTAAGCCAGAGGAATAACGGTTTGGCGATGAAGCCAAAGGTTCCGAAATCTACAACGCCACGCAGATCCGGTCCGCCGGGTTGGGCCTGAGTGGCCTCCAGCAAGTCCACAGCTTTGGGACCAGCAAAGATCCGGGAACGAGTCAAACCTGTTGTACTTCCAAAAGCCGCACCCAGAACGGAAACTTTTTCTTTGCTGGTGTCACTGGGATTGCCAGGATTTTTCGGGACTTCCAGCTGGTTGTTCAGAGTGACCAGCGCTTGGCCTTCAGGTGAAGGGGGCATGAAGACAACGGCGAAATATTTGTCCACCAGGCCGACCCAGTGGAATGACTCATTCAGGGTTTGACCATTCGCCACCCATTTATGGCCGGTGATGAAGTTTCCTGAAGTGGCTGCTTTTCTTTCTATGCTGCCATTCTGGTTCCAATCGAGGGTGGTGCTGGCGTAAGCGCCGAGGTTCGCCTGGTCGCCTACTCCTCCGGGCCATTGAGGATATGCCGTTACCGGCTGGCCGTCACGCGTGACTTCAGTTTCCATTGATATGAGGTAGCTGTTCCCCTCCGCATGGAAAACTTTGCGCGCCAAGAGGTCGCCATCTGAGTACTCAAATGTGACGGTATCCTTCTGCGGTCCTTCACTTGTCTGGTAAAGGGCATCATTCAGCTTTTTCTCAAGGTCCTTGTCATAGGCGAACAGTGACAGAGGAAAGCCAAGCGTTGGAGCTGTTGTTTCATTCACCAGGTCAAGCGGTTGGCCCTTATCGTTCTTATATTTCTTGAGAATCCATGATTTCACCATTCCACCGTGATTGGTGAAGGTGATTCTGTAGAGGTCATTCTCAAGTACAGTTTGGGTCTCTGCGGAGGCCTGCTTCACTTGCGCTTTGGGGACGGAGGCAGGCGCTGCTCTCCTAGCGGTTGATCGGGCAGGAGTTGTCGTGGGCGAGGGAGGGGCAGTGGGCGTGCTCTGGGCCGGCTGCTGTTTAGCGTTTTGCTGCTGCTCACCTGGTTTGGGCGCCGGAGGTTTGAGGAAGAATTGCATGGCAGCAATCATCACAAACACCAGAAAGAAAGCCAGCATGAGCCGCTTCTGGGAGCCGGGATCGTCTTGAGGGTTGCGATATTCGGTCAAAGGGTCGATTCCAATTTCTTTTTTGGTACGGGATCAAAGCCACCGCGCGCCAGAGGATTACAGCGGAGCAGGCGCCAGCAGGCCAGCGTGGCGCCGTGAAAAATTCCATGCCGGGCCACTGCTTCAGCCGCATATTCCGAACAACTGGGAACATAGCGGCAGGCAGGCGGCAGGAATGGCGATATCAGCCATTTGTAAATCTTCAAAATCTTTACCATCGCGGTTTTCATGGCCGGGCGCCTTTCTGCACGGCGGCAAAGAGCTGCTGAATTTCGCCATTCAGTTTGGAAAAATCCAACTGCAATACAGATTTCCGCGGATGCAAAACAATATCCACCGGGCAATTCACGGTCCCAAGATGCTTCGAGACAGCAGCACGCATTCTGCGCTTTATGCGGTTGCGTACCACAGCGCCTCCCAGTGCTTTTCCCACCGCAAAACCAACGCGCGGTCCGAAACCGTCCGACTCCGTGCGTACGCGGTACAACGCAGTGACATTGCCGGAAAAGCTCTTCCTGGCTTCTTCGTACACGCGCTGAAAATCCGAATGCTTGAGCAAACGCGCATGCTTCGGAAAGCCTGCGGCGCGCTGTTGCGGAACCTGGTCGGCGGCCAACTGCAACTCTCTGGTGAGGAGGACTACTCCCGGAAACCCGGCTTCACGGAAACGCGCTTGCGTCCCTTGGCGCGGCGGCGCGAAAGAACCGCTCGTCCGCTCTTGGTTTTCATACGGGTACGGAAACCGTGCGTCTTGGACCGGCGGCGACGGTTAGGCTGAAACGTGCGCTTGGGCATTACGTTATGGCGCTCCTACACAAAGATCTGTTTGCCTTGGTGCAAACAAAAAGTATAAAGCAAATCCCGCCCCGGTGCTACAGCAAGCAGGGGAAAGCCTAAACCATCAAGCGGCCGCTGGAGCAGTTGCGAGCCTTTTGCGGGTTGACGCTGAACTGGCTGCCAAGGCAACAGCTCTCACATGAATGCTCAACCCGAACATACAAGTTGACGCTCGCTGGCGATGAAAAGAAAGATTGTTGCTGCTCCAACACGAAAACATGCGTTGCGAAGACGCGGGAATGCGCGTCAGTTTGCACCATGGTTGCTGCAAAGAACTGCCTGTGGTGCAGAAAATTTTTTGCGCATTGAGGCAGCGCGAAAAAAAATTCAAAAAAGATTTTCGACGCGTTTCCACAGGGGAACGCTTGTGCTAGTATGCCCTCCAGTCATTTGAAATTTTTTGTTGCTGTAGCAGTTTCTAGCTGCTCTGTATAGCCCATATAGAGCACACAAGTTCGGTTCTCAATACGTGGGCCCCTGGCCGGCTCGCAACAGGAAAAAAATCTAAGCATGTCTTTATCCACTGCGACCGTTACAGCAACCGCAAACCCATGGCTGCGAATTCTCTCCGCTCTTGAAAAAAAAATCAGCCGCCATTCCTATGACACATGGCTCAAGCCAACGCGCTTCAGCCACACCAACGGCAGCATAATTTTTGTTCGCGTCCCCACTCCAGAATTCCGGCACATCGGTGATAAATTCGGCGACCTGATTCAGGAAGCCATGGATACGCTGGAACCTGATTATCAGGATGTGAAGTTCATCACGGCGGAAGAAGATCCCAGCGCGCCGCCAGTTCGTCCTGATGGCGGCTTCGCTCCTGTTTCAGTGCCGGCGATCCAGACAGGAGCGGGAAAGCAACAGCGGTTTGATTGGGATTCCGCGGCGCAGCTTAATCCCAGATATACATTTGACGCATTTGTGATCGGCGCGGGCAATCAGTTTGCCCATGCCGCAGCTCAAGCTGTTGCCGAACGTCCATCCAAAGCCTACAACCCACTTTTCCTTTACGGCGGTGTCGGCATGGGCAAAACGCATCTCATGCAGGCGATTGGTCATGAGGTAAAGCGCCGCCAGCCACAGGCAGCCATCTGCTACGTATCGAGCGAAAAATTCACCAACGAGATGATCAATTCCCTGCGCTACGACCGGATGACGAGCTTCCGTGACAAGTTCAGAAACGTTGACGTGCTGCTGATTGATGACATTCAGTTCCTGGCCCAGAAAGAACGCACACAGGAAGAGTTCTTCCACACATTCAATGCTCTGCACGAATCCATGAAGCAGATCGTGATTGCCAGTGACCGTCCTCCCAAGGAGCTGGCGGAGATTGAAGACCGGCTGCGTTCACGCTTTGAATGGGGACTGATTGCCGACATCCAGCCACCGGATCTGGAAACCAAAGTTGCCATCCTGCAAAAGAAGGCTGAATCAGAGCGGGTATCCCTGGCCACAGACCTTGCGCTCTACATTGCGTCCAACGTCCGGACGAATGTTCGCGAGCTTGAAGGAGCGTTGATTCGCCTGATGGCTTACTGCTCCCTTACCGGCGCTGAAGTGAACCTGGTGACAGCCCAGCAAGTGCTCAAGAATTTTATTGATTCTCAGGCACGGAAAATCACGATTGACGCCATCCAGAAAGCTGTGGCGGAGCAGTTTGGGCTCAGGGCAACTGAGATCAAAGCCAAGAGTAATTCCAGGGCCATCGTATTCCCTCGTCAGATTGCCATGTTCCTGGCCAAGCAGATGACAGAGGCGTCATTGCCGGAAATCGGGCGCCAATTCGGCGGCAAGCATCACACCACTGTCATGCACTCTGTGGATAAGATTGAGCAGCAGCGCCAGTCTGACAAGGATTTGAACCGGCTCCTGAACAAGCTGACAGAGACATTGAACAGCTGAGAAGCGCAAGGTTACTCGAGTACTGTTTTGTTCCGGTTTTCCACTTTTGAGCGATGATTTCTTGCATGCATGCTGTGGAGCAAATGTGGAAACCGTGTAAGACAGGGTACGAATGGGTGAAGCAAGCCGGCTTATCCAGTGAGCAGGAGCGAGCGCGGACGGGAATTGCAGGAAGACAAACTCCGGAAAAAGGGCGGAAACAAACATGTTGCTCATGATTCCCACTTTTCCGCAGGCATCTACTGCTACTACTGTATATATTTAGTTTTAGGGTTTAGTTAGTAACCGATATTATTGAGGGGGCCACATTTATGCCTTCCGCTGTGGCGACTGAGGTGGGAACCACCATGGAAATCACCATCAGCAAAGCAGATTTGCTCCGGGAACTTACGGCCACTCAGGGTGTGGTGGAACGTAAAACAACGATCCCGATACTCTCCAATTTTTTGTTCGAGGCTGCGAACGACAAATTGTCGATCACGGCGACAGACCTGGATTTGAGTCTGCGCACCTCCTGTCCGGCCAAGGTGAAAAAGGAAGGATCCTGCACGGTTCCCGCGCGCAAACTTTATGATTACGTGAAACTGCTGGGTGATGGCGATATCAGCATCAAGCTCCTGGAAAATCATTGGGTGCAGATTCGCAGCGGGCGGTCCAATACAAAAATGGTTGGCATGGCCCGGGCGAACTTCCCCGCCCTGCCGGCGTTCGCCGCGGAAACGGCCATCCAGCTGCCGGCCCAGGTTCTGCGTCATTTGATTGCGAAGACCATCTTTGCTATCTCCAATGAGGAATCGCGGTATACGCTGAACGGCGCTCTTCTGGTGCTGAAGCCTGAATCGATCACCATGGTGGCTACTGATGGTCATCGTTTGGCGCACGTGGAGAACACGAACGCGAAGATTGGTGTGAGTGGAGAGCTGAAGGTCCTGATTCCAAAGAAAGCCATGGCTGAGTTGAGCACTTTGCTGAACAGCACGGATGCGCAGGTGGTCGAGTTTGCCCGTGACGAATCGACGCTGTTCTTCCGCATCGGCGGGCGCCTGCTCACTTCACGGCAGTTGACCGGCCAGTTTCCGAACTATGAGGCTGTTCTGCCTAGAGACAACAACAAGTCTGTGGCGGTGCACTGTGACGAGCTCTCTTCAGCTATCCAGCGTGTGGCGCAGTTCGCTGACGAGCGGTCCAATGCCATACGGATGCGCCTGGAAAAGAATGAGCTGAAGGTTTCATCCTCAAACACTGAAACCGGCGAATCTGAAGATTCCATTGAGACCGCCTATGCCGGCGATGCCATGGTGATTGGATTCAATTCACAATATCTGCTTGATTTCCTTAAGGTTGTGAACACGGGCGATGTCCGCTTTGAGTTCAAGGATGCTCAGTCCGCCGGGCAGTTGCGGCCTGATGAGCCAGCGGACAGTGAATATAAGTACCGCTACATCGTAATGCCAATGCGGATCTGAGCTGCTCCAGCGATATTGCTAAATTCAAAAGGGCCGGAGAAGATATCCGGCCCTTTGATTTTCTGCAGGTTGTGATGCCTAGCTGATCATTTTGCGGGACATTACGCGTTCCACAGTTCTCTCAACGTTAGGCAGGAAGGAATCCATCTGAGCGACCATGGCGCCACCGTGCGACGCGAATGGCGTGGCCATAAGAGCTTCATTCCAACGCTGGAAGATGAGCTTGGCCGGGGAATCAAGGACGTTCTTCTTCTGCGGCTCAGGCAGATACAGACAAACCGCCCAGAACACAACGATTGCCGTAGATGAGAAATTGTCAAGCAGATTGATGGTTCCCACTTGAGCGGCGAAGTGATCACGGAGGTATGAGAACGTCAAGGTGAGGGTTGACAGGACCCCAAGGCCGATCCCGATGCTGACGCTATGACTCCGCCAAGACAGTCCCAACCGGCGCTCAAAGAGGAAGAACAGGAACAAGAGACCGCACTGGACCAGCAGGATACCCCGTTCAAAATGCTCGGCGGCCGCTACGCATCTGGCAATCCTGGTATCCGCGGCGCCGGAGGCCGTGAATAAGGCAGCCATCGCCAGGAAGACCGCCGCCCAGCGGAAGAGCATTTTTCCTAAATCAATAAGAGCAGAGTAAGGCTTCAGGGCGTTTACAAACACTTCATACATAACTGCAAATTGCAGAAGCATTTGCATGAAGTTGAAGCCCCAATACAGATAAAAATACTTGGCCTGGAAGGCGTGTGCGAGGTAGATGCCGTCTCCGACCACCATCAGCACACTACTAAATACCAAATATGCAAAAAATACGGGGAAATTCGCTTTCAGCTTCCGCTTGCGGAGGACTGAAAGGATTGCAATCTGAACTGCAACTCCGATTGCCGATAGCGCCAGAGCCAACCACTCAGAAGATGAGAATTGCACAGAACCCTCCAGGGAGCGTGAGCATACTACTCCCGTAAGGTGCCATACAAGTATCCAGCTCTGCACCAAGGTACATTAACTATTAAGTTAACAATAGGGTATTGCAACCAGCACAGCCCGGAGTTGATGCACTGAAAAACCCTTTTGTTTCAGTGGCCCGCGTTTACTTTTGGCAGAGAGTGTTGCCAGCAGCGCACGGGGAACTTGGCGGCCGGGGAATGTTAATGCTGTTCAAACCGCCTTTTAAATCAGCTGTACAAGCGACATATCCGGCAAAAACTGTGAGTGCAAGAACTGAGGAACGAAGCAACGCTTTCATGGGGAAGGTCTCCTGTTTTCTTTTTTGGGTTATGGTGGCTGCTCCGGATCACTGGTGGTGGTGTCCGTAAGCGGGCTTAAGTATACAGAGCAAATGAGTATTTTCAAATAAATTTTTGTACCATTTTGGCATTCGCAAATCACCCGCTTCGGGCCGTCCTAGAGAACGTTCAACAACTCTGCTGTGGTACAATAGAGAGTGCTTACAAATAGCCAATAAAGTATTCGATTTCAGTAACTTGGGGTTGCTGAAACCGGCCTTGAATTTAGGCCTAAAATGACCTGATACCGGGCCCGGGAAGGGGAGTTAGAGTTTGGCCACAAAGGAAACCGCAGCAGCATCGGCAAAAGCCATGACAGAGCAAAATAAAGGCAAAAAAAACGGGGGTAACGGAAATGGCAACTACACTGCGGAGGACATAAAAGTTCTCGGCGGAATGGAAGCTGTGAGATTACGTCCGGCCATGTACATAGGCTCCAACGGCGAAATGGGATTGCATCACCTGGTTTACGAAGTAGTAGACAATTCCGTGGACGAAGCGCTCGCGGGATATGCAAAAACCGTTGACGTGACGATTCACATCGACAATTCCATCACAGTCGTCGATGACGGTCGCGGGATTCCCGTGGATGACATGGTGATTGACGGAGAAAAAATTCCGGCAGCACAGGTTGTGCTGACAAAATTGCATGCCGGCGGCAAGTTCGACAATTCAAATTACAAAGTTTCCGGCGGACTGCACGGCGTGGGTGTTTCCTGCGTGAACGCCCTGAGCCATCAGCTTGACGTAGAGATCTGGCGCGACGGCCACGTATGGGAGCAGAGCTACTCCAAAGGCGAACCGCAAACCAAGCTGAAAAAGACTGGAACCACGAAAAAGCGGGGCACCAGGGTCCATTTCCTGCCAGACAAAGATATCTTCACCACAACGGAGTACAACTTCGATACTCTGGCGCAACGCCTGCGCGAGCTGGCCTTTTTAAACAAAGGGCTGGAGATCACGCTCACGGATGAACGCCAGACAGATGCGAAGACGGGCGAAGCCAAGCACCTGGAATTCAAATACTCGGGTGGCATCGCCGAGTTCATCAAGCACCTGAATCGCGGCAAGAGCGTTCTGCACGACAAGCCGATTTACATGGAAGCCGAGCGCGATGGCGTGGCCATGGAGATCGCGTTGCAATACAACGACGGCTACTCAGAAACCGTGTTCAGCTTCGCCAACAACATCAACACGGTGGATGGCGGTACGCATCTCTCAGGATTCCGCACTTCGCTGACGCGGACCATCAACTACGCCGGCCAGCAGCTTGGCTTGTTTAAAGATGTAAAAGAAAACCTTACCGGTGATGACGTGCGCGAAGGCCTGGTGGCGGTGGTCAGCGTGAAGCTGCCGCAGCCACAGTTTGAAGGCCAGACCAAAGGCAAGCTGAATTCAGATATTGCCGGCGTCGTCCAGGCGTTTGTCAATGAGCGGCTGGGCGGGTTCTTTGAACAGAATCCGACGGTGGCGAGAAAGATCATCAACAAGGCCATTGAAGCTGCTCGCGCCAGAGAAGCTGCACGCAAAGCCCGGGACCTCACCCGTCGTAAGGGAGCGCTGGATGGCGGCGGACTGCCGGGCAAGCTGGCTGACTGCTCAGAACGCGACCCGAATCGTTGTGAGCTGTTCCTGGTTGAGGGCGAATCCGCAGGCGGAACAGCTAAGCAGGGGCGGGACCGTCGATTCCAGGCGATCTTGCCATTGAAAGGCAAGATCCTGAACGTGGAGAAGGCCCGCTATGACAAGATGCTGAGCCATGAAGAAATCCGGGCCATGATTACGGCCCTTGGCACCGGCATCGGCAAAGAAGATTTTGATCCGGCTCGGCTGCGCTATAGCAAAGTCATCCTGATGACTGATGCTGACGTGGACGGGTCGCACATCCGCACACTGCTGCTCACGTTCTTTTTCCGTCACATGAATGAGCTGATCAAGCGCGGCAACGTCTTCATTGCCCAACCGCCGCTTTATGGGATCAAGAAAGGGAAGACGCAGCAGTACATCAAAGACGATCGCGAATTTGTTCGGGTGATGGTGAGGCGCGCAGCCGAGGGAATGGCGGTTCGCTATGGCGAAGGCGCAGCCAAGCTGGAAGGCGCCAACCTGGCCAAATTCATGACCACGTTAAACGAGTA
>DATEJX010000423.1:0-6680 GCA_035277785.1 Candidatus Angelobacter sp.
CCGCAAAACAAAAATTGTGTGCACGCTGGGGCCGGCCAGCAATTCTGAACCAGTCCTGCGGGACATGATGCGCCTGGGCATGGACGTGGCCCGGCTGAATTTTTCCCACGGCACACATGAGGAACACGCGCGAACCATCGAACGCGTACGCAGGATCGCGGAAAAAGAAGGCCGCACAATATGCATTCTGCAGGACCTGCAAGGGCCCAAGATCCGTACTGGAAGATTGAAATATCGCACGCCCGTAGTGCTGAAAGCGGGCTCGCATCTGACTATCACTCCGCGGGATGTTGCCGGCACCGCCGCGCTGGTACCAACAACGTTCAAGACCCTGGCGGCCGAAGTGGAGCAGGGCTCGCGCATTCTGCTTTCGGATGGACTGATTGAGCTGCTGGTGCTGGAAGTCCGGGGCGAGGATGTTACTTGCGAGGTCGTGAACGGTGGAATGCTGGGGGAGCATAAGGGTATTAACCTTCCCGGGGCTGTGGTCAGTGTTCCTTCCATGACGGAAAAAGACGAGAAAGACCTGGAGTTTGGCGTCAGACACGGCGTGGACATGGTTGCGGTTTCGTTCGTCCGCACGGCAGATGATGTGCGAATTGTGAAGCGGCTGCTGCACGCACACCAGAGTGGTGCCTGGGTCTGCGCCAAGCTGGAAAAACCGCAAGCAGTTGAAGAGGGCAATCTGGATGAAATCCTTGATGTGGCCGATGCCGTGATGGTGGCGCGAGGCGATCTTGGCGTGGAGATGCCGGCGGAAAAAGTTCCCGTGATCCAGAAGCAGATCATCCGTCGCGCTGCCGACTGGCGCAAACCGGTGATCACAGCCACGCAGATGCTTGAGTCCATGGTGGAAAATCCGCGTCCTACGCGCGCTGAAACCAGTGACGTAGCCAATGCCATTCTCGATGGTACTGACGCGATCATGCTCTCTGCCGAAAGCGCGCGCGGGAAGTATCCGCGGGAAGCGGTGGCCATGATGGCGAAGATTGCCGGCGAAGCTGAGTCCAGCATGGAGATTCTTCCCCGCCGGCGCGCACACCGTCATCTCTCCATCTCTGAAACCATTTGTGAGTCCGTGGCGCACGCGGCGCAAGACCTCGACATGAAAGCCATTGCGGTTTACACCGAGACTGGCACCACGGCGCGGCTGATTTCCAAGTACCGTCCCAAGGCCTCCATTTATGCCTTTGCCGCGAATCCCGCCGTTTGCGCGCGTCTGAACCTCATGTGGGGCGTGCAGCCCGTCTGGTGTGACATGGGTATCAACACAGAAGAAATGGTCAGCAACGCTGAGCGGCTCATGCTTAAACACCGCGCGGTTCAGGCGGGCGACGTGATTGCCATAGTTGCCGGCACGCGCACCGCCAGCGGCTCAACCAACTTCATGCGACTGCACGTGGTGGGTACCGGTGAGGTGCATGAACTCGGCCATCCTGACCGTCGCAAAACCCCAAGGTTTCAGCCGGAGACCGCGAGGAAGAAAAGTAAGTAGCACCAACAATTACCAGGAATTGCGAAAAATGCCGGACTTGCCAGATTGAAGATTGAAACCCGCACGCTTCTCCGCCGCGGTTTTGCCTTTCAATTTCGGCGATTTTGGCAATCCCGGCGATTCTGGCAATCTCTTCTAATTCACCCACCCTCCCGGGCCGCCATTCTTCTTATCCTTCTCGTCGGGAGGTTTGAAGTTGCCGTACTCGTCGAAATATTGCTTCGGGTCGTGTTCGTGCTTGCGCATGTAGACCTGGAATTTCCTTGCTGCGCGCCGACGCTTCCAGCGATAGAAGCTGTTTCTCATCGAGGCTACCTGGCCATCCACCGTTCCCAGTAGGCTCTTGCGCCACATAAAGCTATACCAGACGTAGCCTGATCCCAGTCCGAGCAACTCAACCAGATAGAACAGAGTAAAACCGCTCAGGATGAAATACGCAGCTTCAATTCCTCCAATACCCACAACCACCCAGAGCACCGGTATCTGGAATGGCAGAGGAAACAGCATGATGGATGTGCCACGATTCATCAGATAGAAGACCATCAGGATGGCATTGGCAGCGCAACCAGCGCCAAATGCGGGCCCGGCGCCTATTCTTCCGGTCAGGGAAAGCAGTACACCCACCAGCCCGGCAAGAATGGAAGAGACCATGTACAGTTCCACGAATCCGCGCGAGCGTATCCGGTCCTGGACAGGGCCGCCAATGAAGTAGACGCCGATCAGTGCGAACAACACGTGCGTGGGATCAACGTGAATAAAAGGGAAAGTCACCAGTTGCCAAAGCGCGCCGTGCAGAAAGAGCCCGGGAGTCAGCGACCCCAGGCCAACAATCGCCGCCTCCAGCGGCCGGTCAAAGGCCACCAGAAGAATGATCGCAACCCAGATGCCAAGCGTCAGCAGGATGATGGTCCGCATGGCGCCGTTGAATTGCGGTAGCCCGAACTGGAACGTTGTATCTCGCCTCATGCTACTCTTCTTTTTTTCTCTCCGGTTCCGGGACTTCAATCACGCTTCTGTGCCCTTTCGCGTCCACAGATCGCACGCCAAAAATCACATTGTCTTTTGATTCCGGCATATCAATTTTCGTTTCCGTTGTGCGAGTGACGCTCTCTTCCGGGAATTCGGCATCGGTTGTCTTGCGCCATAAAACTTCATACCCCGTTGCTCCCGGCGCCGGACCCCATTCCAGCTTGGAATCATTCTCAAGCTCATGTGTGAGCAGACGCGGCTTTATGGGAGGAGCGGGCGCCAGCGCCAGTGACGCCAGCGTGGCAGCGTTCAGGCGGGCGACGTTGGCCACATAATTGAAATCAACAAACTTCGGCAAGTCGCCGTATTCAATGCCATTTTCCGTCCGCGGGTTCTCATGCTGGTGGTGGAAGTCCTCACGGTACTCGGTGAAGCGAACGGCAGCAAAGCCTTTTTCGTTGAAGGAAATGTGGTCTCCTCCGCGCAAATATCGGTCGCGCCGGAAAATCAGCTGGGGAGTAAACTGGCCAAAACTGGGATACGTGCGGGCCACTTCGGCAATGTAACGCGCCAGTTCGCGGGACGGCGAATCGTTCTCTTCGCCTGTGGCGCGGATTTCCTTGATCTGGTCAGGAGTGGCAGTAGCGGGAATGCCTTCAGAAAATACGCGCACCAAGTTGTTGTTCTGTTGGGTATCTCCCGGTGTGCGATTGCCGCCCACAATATCATTGTTCAGCACGTCTGCAACTCCCAGGCCCAGCTCCGTCACGCGCTTGGCAAAATGTCCGCTGCCTAGCAGTCCTTGTTCCTCTCCGGCAACTGTCAGGAAGAGAACGGTTGCGGGAAACTTATGTTTACTGAGCACGCGCGCGCACTCCAGTGACACGGCGGTTCCGCTGGCGTCATCGTTGGCGCCGGGCGCAGGAGCGTTCGAGTCCATCACGTCTTTGGCGCGGGAATCGTAATGTCCTGTTACCACGTAGATGCGGTTTTTCAGCGCGGGATCAGTGCCGCGCAGAATGGCATAGACATTGCGAACGTTGGTAGGCCCCTTCAGGCGCGGCTTCGGCCCCGTAGGCTCCAGGACCCGCTCATCGGTATTTACTTCCAGGCAGCCGCCGCATGCATCAGAGTAGCGCTGGAATTCTGATTTGATCCACTCGTAGGCCGCAACAACGCTCTTGCCGGATGTTTGTGCGTCAGGATTGTTGATGGAAATTGTATTCCGCGTTCCAAAGCTCACCAGCTTTTCAATGTTCTTCTGGATCTGCTGCGGAGAAACCTCGCGCAGAATTTCAACGACCGTTGGGTCCTTTGCGGCGGTGGTTCCGGCGCTTGCCTTGTGGTCCTTTGTTGATGAAGCCGCGGCTTTTCGCGATTTCCTTTGTCCAGAAGCCGCCGGAGTCTTCTGGGCAACGGCATATGATATGTTGAGCATCTGTAGCCCAAAAAAGAACAACGCGACTTTTGTTATAGAACGCAGATAAAAACTCAAGATTCAAACCTCAATTTGAGAACTTGACGGCAATCATGAGAGATTCTAAATATAATCATGGGTCCCTGCCACCTTTGTTGCGGCCCTGCGGAGGAAGAAATGGCGATCTGCCCTGAATGTGAAACAGATCTGGATTTGGACGAAGAGGAACTGGAGGAAGGAGAAATCGTCTCCTGTCCTGAGTGCGGCACCGATTTTGAAGTCGTGACGAAAAGCCCGCTTGAGTTGAACCCGGTCGATGAATATGACGACGAAGACGAGGACGAGGATCATAGCGAAGAAGAAGAGGACAGTGAATACTGATCGGCCTTCCTGGAAACTGGGCGTGGCGCTGTGCCTCTCACTTCTCCTCTCTTACGCTTCGGCCCAAAAAAAAGACGATTCCAAAAGGCATTATGGTCTGATTTCCGGCACGGCTTACGGGCCGGATGATCGTCCTCTGTATGGCGTGAGGATCACAATCCATCCTGAAGGCAAGAAGCACCCCAGTTGGGACCTCGTATCCGACCACCGCGGTGAATTTGCCCAGCGTGTCCCTCCCGGGCCGGAGGATTACATTGTTGATGGCCAGGTGGAACTTGCGCCGCTCGAAAATGGAATTCCCCAGCTACACAAAAAAAAGAAACTCAGGGACCAGGTCAAGGTTCACATTGACAACGAGGAAATTCGGGACATTAGCGTACACATGAAAGAGTAGTGTAGGCCGTCCTGTGATCGGAGTTAATTGGTGCCGAACAAGCGCATTTTATTCCTTGCCGTGATTCTTTCCGCTGCTCTCGCTTTTGCGGTCGAGCAGGGCGAAGGCGCTTTGCGCATGGTGAGCGGTCGCGTGGTTGACTCTCAAGACCAGCCCTTGCACAAAGCCGTTGTGCACCTCAAAAACAGCCGAACTCTGGTGATTAAGACCTATATCACTGAGCCGGATGGTTCTTATCGGTTCAGCGCCTTGTCACCAAATGTAGATTACGAGCTTTACGCCGAATATCAGGGTGAGCGCAGCGGCGCCAAAACACTGAGCGCCTTTGATAATCGCAAGCAGGTGACCGTCACATTGAAGATCAGAACGTCAAAGTGATTCAATCGCGCTTAATGAGTCCAATCGCGATTAGCAATCCATAGCCAAAAAGGCCATCCAGTTGGATGGCCTTTTGGCTGATTTTCAATTACCCACTTACCAAATTACCCAATTACTAACTGTTTTAGTCCTGGTCGTTGCCCGCACGCTTCCAGTTGATGATGTCCCCCAGCGTTGTGGTAGCGCTGGAAGCTGGATGCTTGTAGGCCTCCACGTCGGCGCGGCTGGCTTCTTCACCCACCGCGCGCAGGCTTAAGCCTACTTTCTTTTCATCCTGGTTCATCTTGATGATTTTGAAGTCGTGCTCCTGGCCTCCCTCAAGCTTCACCGGAGTGCCATTGGAATCCGTGGCTTCAGAGTTGTGGCAAAGTCCTTCCACACCTTCAGCAATCTCAACGAACGCTCCGAACTGCGCCAGGCGAAGCACTTTCCCGTGCACCACATCTCCAATGCGATGCGTGCTGAAGAAGGTCTCCCAGGCATCGGGCTGGAGCTGTTTAACGCCGAGTGACAGGCGACGCTGTTCCGGCTCAATACCCAGCACCACAGCCTTTACCTTTTCACCCTTTTTCAGCACCTCTGACGGATGTTTTACCCGCTTGGTCCAGCTCAGATTGCTCACGTGCACCAGGCCGTCAATTCCGTCTTCAATCTCAATGAATGCGCCGAAGTCGGTCAGGTTGCGTACACGGCCTTCCACAGTCGATCCAATGGGGTACTTCTCATGCAGCCGCTCCCAGGGATTCGATTCAAGCTGCTTCAGGCCCAGAGAAATGCGGCGCTCCGTCGGATTCACGTTGAGCACCACGCTCTCAAGTTCCTCGCCCACATTCACCAGCTTGGAGGGGTGCTTCATCCGCTTGGACCATGACATCTCGCTCACATGCACCAGGCCTTCAATGCCCTGCTCCAGCTCAACGAAAGCTCCGTAGTCAGTCACGCTCAGCACGCGGCCACGAACGCGGGCGCCGATGGGATAACGCTCTGCTGCATCCAGCCACGGATCAGGCGTGAGCTGTTTGAAGCCGAGGGAAACCCGCAGCTTTTCCGGATCGAATTTCAACACTTTTACCTGAATCTGGTCGCCCACATGGACCAGGTCGCGCGGATGCGTCAAGCGGCCCCATGACATATCGGTAATGTGCAGCAGGCCATCAATCCCGCCCAGGTCAACAAAAGCGCCGTAGTCGGTAAGGTTCTTTACCGTCCCGGTGAGAACCGCGCCTTCATGGAGCAGCTCAAGCGTCTTTTCCCGCTTGGAAGAAATTTCTTCGTCCAGAATCGCCTTGCGCGAAACCACAATGTTGCCGCGCTTCTTGTTCAGCTTGATGACGCGGACATCGATTTCATGGCCCTTATAGCCGTCAAGATTGCGTACCGGCTTAAGATCAACCTGAGACCCAGGCAGAAAGGCGCGAACGCCACCCACATCCACCGACAGGCCACCCTTAACGCGATCAACGACAAAACCCTTGATCGTGCTCTTATCGTTGTAAGCCTTCTCGATGTCGTCCCAAACCCGAACACGCGCTGCCTTCTCGTGGGAAAGCAGGGTGTAGCCTTCCTCTGTCTCGCCGCGATCGATGACCACATCGATGCTGTCGCCCGGCTTGAAGCGTGGCTGGCCGTCGCGTCCAATGACTTGG
>DATEJX010000424.1:0-6711 GCA_035277785.1 Candidatus Angelobacter sp.
CTGCCTGGTGGCGCATCAGGCGGCTTTTCAATCAGCTTGTTCGTGGTTGTTAGAGCCATGGTTTCGTTTACCGGCTCGCCTCGTGAATTCGGAATTCCCCGCAAACTTTTTCACGCGGGGCCATGCATCGCCTTGCCGAACATTGAAGTTTGTCCATGATTAGGGAAATGCCCTTAGGCCAACGGACACACCTTCAATGCGTATCTTCTCACGCATTTTATCCTACAGGAATTGGCAGATGATATGCGTCCCTATGCTGGAACGCGGGGTCAAGCTGTGAAGTTGCACCGCAAGCGCTTGCACGGTCCATTGAGTTGCGCGCAAGAAAGCATACAAACAAGTCCGCTGACCCCGTACTGCAATCTTCTAACAGGGAACTCAGAACCACAGCTGATATCAAATTCTCTAAGGTCTTGGGCATCAAGAAACATGGTTCGCTGAATCCATTCACTGGTGTGAAGCAGGGTTGCTCTGCTGCACTCCGCTTTGCACAGGGTGCATTGTGACTCGCGGCGTGTGGATTGTACACAGTAAGCGCAATTCCAGTTTGTTTGATCTCTCCGCGAACACGCGACAGCATATTTGATCGCGGAAAAATTGACGACTATATCTTGTGTGAATGCATATTTTGTTTGAGGAGCAGCAGGTGAGCGACCAAGGTAATTTACGATTGGTTCTGGACGAAGGTAATCTCAGATGAAACCCCTGTGAATTACTTTCAGTCGCAAACCATCTGCACCTCATGTATTCTTTATCAAGAGCCGTCCAAGAGAGAGACGGCGTGGTTCCCTTGTGTTCTTGCTCGGGGATGCTTTCGATCTGCGGGTGAGCAGTTTTCGCAGGACGGGCAAACTCAGGTCCTGTGCTGGATTTGCTCAAACTTTTGCCGTACTGGCGTGTTATTAGGGCATGACATCGCTGTATGGCAGTAAAGCCGATCATTGCAAACGGCGAGTACGCCTTTCGCGCAAGGCGTAAATTCGGGAGAAACGTGTTTCCCGGACAAGGAGGGCTTAGTGTCAACACCGGAACTAGCAAGAGGTCATGAGCAGTTTGCAGACCTAGGCTATTTCGTTGATAGCTCCACACAAACTAAAACGAGCAGGCCCGGAGCCAACCCCGGCATCCTTTTTGCCACCCTGGATGGGCTGGCAGTGGTGGGAACAGGGCTCCTTGCTTACCGGTTCCGCGATGCCCTTTGCAGCTTTGTCGGCGTTGATTCCTCCAGTATCGGCCCATTGCCGCATGCCCGTTTGCTGGTATTCCTTGCCCTCTACGCCGGTCTGACCATCATCTGTAACGCCGCGCACGACCTTTACTCCCAGGACTCCCCGCACGCGGGTCATTTCGCCAAGCTGATCAAGAGTTTCTCTCTTGCCACACTGGTGGCCGTAATGGTTGTCTTTGTTGCTGGGGACAAGGCAATGCCGCGCCTGCTCTTTGCCAGCACTGCCGTATTCGGCATGTTTGAACTGGTGACTCTTCGTTATCTGATCCACAGCCACAACCTCAAGCGCATTGACCGGGGCATTGGGACCCGGCACGTCCTTATTGTAGGCAGCGGCAAGATCGGCCGCGCCTTTCATCATTACCTGCAGACGCACCGGCAGCTGGGCAAAAAAGTATGCGGGTTCGTCGATGATGACCCGTGCGACTCTCCCTTGTGGCTTGGAATTTCCGCAGACCTGCCACGTATTGTTCAGGAACAATTCATTGACGAAATCTATTTCACTCCTGACGCCAGCCGTGACCTCATTATTGATATTGCCTTGCAGGCGCGCGAGCAGCGGATCAGCGTGAAAGTTGTGCCTGATCTTTATGGCGGGCTCGCTTTAGGCGCCGGGTTTACCCGGATCGGAGACATCCCGGTTCTTGAGCTGAATCATCAGCCCATTCCGGCCATTGGGCTTTTCTTTAAGAGATTCATGGACCTGCTGGTTGCGGGTGTGCTGGTGGTGGTTTCAGCGCCGGTCATGGCCGCTACCGCGGTCCTGATCAAGGTTAGCTCTTCTGGACCGGTCTTTTATACGGCATGGCGTGTTGGACGTAAGGGGCAGAAATTTCGCTGCTACAAGTTCCGCACCATGGTGGCTGATGCCGACGCGCGAAAAGAAGATCTGCGTCACCTTAATGAACGCAACGGCGCCACCTTCAAAATTGAAAACGATCCGCGCATCACGCCCCTCGGGCATATCCTGAGAAAATTCAGCATTGACGAGTTTCCACAGCTCATCAACGTACTGAAGGGTGATATGAGCATGGTAGGGCCGCGTCCTCATCCTCTCGATGATTACAACCAGTACCGGCTGGAAGATCTGCGCAGGCTGGATGTGCTGCCGGGCATTACCGGCTTGTGGCAGGTAAGCGCTCGGCGTGATCCTTCTTTCGCGCGAAATGTCCTGCTTGACCTTGAATACATCAACAACTGGAACCTGGCTCTCGATACCAAGATTCTGGTCAAGACTGTTCAGGAAGTGCTGCGGGGATCAGGAAGATAGCTGCTTTCCATCTTCCAGCACTGACCCGCTGCGGTTGCGCCGTACCACCTGTGAAACGACTGTGCCTGCAATCAACAGCGTGAGCAGAGTGATCAGGCCTAAAGAGATGGCGCAGTAAACGCACCACACCCCCAACACATCCTTTTCGATGTGAGCCAGATAAAGAGAAAAAGCCAGAGCAGGTATAGCTGCGGCGAGCATCAGGCGATATTTTTTCCTGAAAGCGAGAAATGCGAGCAAAATATATCCTGCAATCCCAATGTCAGCCACCGGTATTCCGGCCAGCACTGCATAGGGGCTGTGATTTACCACGCCACAATCCCACTTTTCATTGATATCGCAAGGCGCCAGACCCTGACGGTAATGTTCGCGCAGTGCAAGTCCGGAATCCACTGAACCAAGCAGCGCCAGCAATAGCAGGACGTATCTCATAGTGCTCCAATCAATTTGTGTGTTTAACCTATTTTAGACGGTTGAAGGTACGCCAGCGTAATGCAGACGGACGGGTTCGAAGCATCTTTGATTCGAAGCCGGACCTTCATTTGCGTCAGGAATTTGCGTCGTCAAGTTGCGGCCGGCGCTTATGCCACTCGGTTTCTTTTTCATAAGCATGGGCCAGAGACATGATCACTCCTTCGGATCCGGGAGCGCCAATCATCTGAAGTCCAATCGGCAGGCCTGAACCAGAAAATCCGCAGGTTAGCGAGATGGCAGGCAATCCGAACACATTCCATGGTCGCGTATTCCTCAGCATAACGAGTTCCCGGCTGCGCAACTCGTCCGGCTTCTGCTCGAGTTCAGCCAGCTCAGGCGGCAACACTGGGGAAGTGGGAGTAAGCAGCAGATCCACATCCTCAAAAACGTGCAGTATCTCGCGACGCTGCCACAGAAGCTCCCGGTATTTTTCAATGTAGGCGGGCGCGGAAACATCCGCTCCACTGCGGATACGCCGGAGAGTTTCCGGGTGATATTCCTGCTCGTGGGCTGTCAGGAATTTCTGGTGATACACAAACGGCTCACAGCGAACCACCGTGCGATCAGATTCCGTGGGAATGCTGATGTCGCGCGTGCCTGTGGTTAAGCGGCTCAAGATGGCTAGAGCTGCATCTACCGCCTTTTCAATTTCCGGGTCCACGTCTTTCCAGAACTCCCGGGGTGTAGCCAGCCGTAAACTTGAAACCGGCTCCGCGAGAGCTGACGGGTAATAAACAGGCGGATATTTCTGGCAATAAACATCGTGCGCATCATAGTGAGCGATGGCTTGCAGGATCAGAGCAGCGTCAGAAACCGTGCGTGTCATTGGGCCCACGTGGTCCAGTGACCAGGAGAGCGGGATGATACCGCGTGTACTCACCAGGCCATAACTGGGCTTAAGTCCAACGATGCCGCAATAGGCCGCGGGCAGGCGAATAGAGCCGGCTGTATCCGTCCCGATTGCGCCATAGCAAAGGCTGGCGGCAACAGCCGCAGCGGATCCTGAAGATGACCCACCGGTAATGTGAGTGACATTCCAGGGATTGCGTACGGCGCCGTATTGGCTGATCACTCCGCTGCCACCGTACGCGAACTCGTGCAGGTTGAGTTTGCCCAGGAGTACGGCGCCGGCCAGCCGGAGTCGCCGCACAACTTCCGCATCCTCTGAGGGTATGTAATGTCCCAGAACAGCACTTGCAGCTGTGGTGCGCACTCCAGCTGTCTCAGCCAGATCCTTCACGGCAAGTGGTATGCCGTGCAGCGGGCCTCTCCATTCTCCGCGGCTGATTTCCGCTTCAGCCTGGAGCGCCTCTGCCATGGCTGATTCCGCTGTGACCGTGATAAACGATTTCAAAAGTGGATCAAGTTTTTCAATGCGAGCAAGGCACGCCTTTGTCAGGTCGACGGGAGACACTTCTCTGGTTTGCACAGCCTGACTGGCCTGATTCAGGTCAAATAATGCCAATTGCTGACTTGCGGATGAAGGCATGGTAACGTCGAGAATATCATCGCCGGAGACCTTTCTCACGGTTCGGAGGTTCATTGTTCATTCTTCCCCCGAGTCTTGAGTTGGCATCCCAGGAGCATTCATTTGGCAACCGTTGGAACGGCTGTAAAACTAAAGGCGAGAAGACGGAAGATAGGCATCCCATTTCTTGTCCTGGTAGTTCTCGCCGGAACCGCTCTTCTCAGCTTTTATTTACGTCCAGAATTTTTCGTCGATAAATTGCAGCAGTTTCGCGTGTGGAGAATGGGTCTGCAACCGGGATTTGTTGTCTTGAACGGGCAGAGGATCCGTTACGTTGTGGGCGGTGCGGGCAAGCCGCTGGTTCTGGTGCATGGACTGGCAGGCCGCAGTGAAGACTGGATCGCACTGATCCCATACTTGGTCGATAACGGCTACAAGGTTTACGCGCCTGACTTGCTGGGTTACGGGCAGTCGGCCCGTCCTGATGTTGATTATTCCATCTCGCTCGAAGAGGACATTGTCAAACAGTTCATTGACAGTCAGGATCTCAAGCAGCCTGACATGGCAGGCTGGTCCATGGGTGGCTGGATCACGTTGAAGTTTGCCGCTGATCATCCAGAGCGGGTTCATAAGCTCATTCTCCTGGACAGCGCGGGCGTGAAGTTCGACCCGAAGAACGTGCCTCTGCTGCGACCCAAAACCGAAGCTGATCTGGTCCGCATGATGCAGGTGCTCACACCACATCCTCCTCACATTCCCAGCTTTTACGCGACGGATATATTGCGCGGCTTTGCCCGCGAGGACTGGATTATTGATCGTGCCTTGAAATCCATGTATACCGGCAAAGACCTGATGGATGCGCGGCTGAACACCATTCGAACTCCGGTTTTGCTGGTGTGGGGCAGAGAGGATGTGCTAACGCCAGCTTCGATGGGGGAGCAAATGCACAATGTCATTCCCCGCTCGGAGCTTAAGATTTTTGAAGGATGCGGCCACCTCGCGCCAGTGGAGTGTAGCAGTGAAGTCGGCCCGGCAATGGTCGAATTCCTGAAAGCCGGCGGTAATGCGACGCCCGACAGCGGCCAGGGAACGGCTGTTGCCCACTGAGCACAATTTGTGAACAAGCAAAAAAGGAGCCGGGCCATGAACCCGGCTCACCATAATGAACAAGTAAAGGCACAATTTGTAAGGAGAATTTTTTTACTTGGGTTCCCTCCTCTCAGCAAGCGGGGCTCGCAATGAATTGAACTTGATACGCCATACAAAATCCACTGATCGCGTCAGGGCGTAATGGTCACGCCTGAAGTTATTTGCCCTCCCGCGCTTGATCTCACAGTGACCAGAGCAGGCGCCGGAAGATTGGCGAAGGTTATGCTGAACAATCCCTGACTGAACGGAATTACAGGCCCCATCAACCCCGTATAAGCTGAGCCAGTCGCCGGATTGATGACCGGAGTTTCTCCATTGGGGCCGGCAAGGGTTGCGGACAGCGTTACCCCCGGCAAGAAATCGCTGGCTTCAATGATGAGGCGCGTCAGACTCTTCACGTAACGAGCATGAACAATAGTGACCCGGTCTGCCGCGGGATTCACCGTTACTACCACCGGTGCTGCAGCGCTTGCTGGCACGCCCGCGATTGAACTGCTGGCGGCCACACTAAACGTTAGTGTCTGCGGCTGAGATAGCGGCAGTACTGCAGGTACAACGAAGGTCTGCGTTGAACCGTCGTTTGCCGTTGGCGTCAGGGTAATTCCTGTAGGCGCTTTCCAGGTGTAAGTGAGTGTTCCGCCGTTTGGATCAACGCCGGTTGCACTCAAAGTGACCACAGATGTTCCATCGCCTACCACCGGGTTCGGTGTGGCTGTGCCAGTCACTCCTGGAGGCGCATTCGCCGGAGCTACCAGGATTGGAACCAGCAGTGTCGTGGACGCAGGGTTGACCAAGCCCGCCTGTCCGACTGTGAGTTGGAACGTTAAGTTCAGAGGCGCAGAGACTGCAGGAGCAATAAAGGTGGCAGTCGCGCTGGTGGGATTTGTGAGTTGAATAATGGGATCGCCGGCATTCACAACTTGTGACCATGTATAGGGTCCGGTAAGAGGGAAGCTGCCCTGAGCGCTTAACGTCACCAATGTGCCGCCGATGACTGGATCTGCGCTCGCCGTGAAGCCGGCAATCGCATGTGCTGCGTTGGGGTTGGTTGTACTGCAGGCCTGTGCTGGAGGGGCAGCCTTCTTGTCCGGCCAGGGGTTCAACTGACCGATGATTTGTGTC
>DATEJX010000425.1:0-16835 GCA_035277785.1 Candidatus Angelobacter sp.
CACCATTCGTCGTCTCTATTCCACGCGTGAAAAAAACGCCAGCAAGAAGGAGCGTCTTGGATACGTTCGCGGCGGTTATCGTACGGTCTGCGCGCGACTGCTTGAACGCATTGAGGCCATGGGAGGCATGGTCATTACAAATTTTCCGGTCGAGCAGATTCGCAGCGGGCGAAGAGGCCGTGTACTAATCTCTGGCTCGTGCGAAAACCTTGAGTTTGATCGCGTCATCTCCACTCTCCCCAGCGCGCCGTTCGCTGAGATAACCCCGGAACTCGACCGGAGCTATCGAAACAAGCTCACTCGCATCCAGTACATGGGAATCGTTTGCGTGGTCCTCGTTCTCCGTCGCAAGCTTACGCCCTATTACTGCACCAACTTGATTGAAGATCTCCCGTTCACCGGCATCATTGAGATGACAAACCTCATCTCCCCGGACGAGACCAATGGCAGTCATTTGGTTTACCTCCCCAAGTACACTTCGCCAGGCGATCCTCTGTTCTCCGCCAGCGATGACGGGGTATGGAGTTTATTCAGTTCATCCATCCAAAGGGCGATTCCTGATTTGCGGGACGACGACATCGAACGGCGATTTATCTTCCGTGAGCGCATGGTGCAGCCTATTCCCGTGCTGAACTACTCACAGCTGGCGCCGGAAATGCAAACCCCGGTGCCGAACTTGTTGCTTGCAAACACTACCCAGATCGTCAACTCCACGCTCAACAACAATGAGATGGTGAAGATCGCTCGAAGCGCGGTGGACGCCGTGATGAGCTCAGCCGAAGCAGAATGCGAAGAATACGCGCCGCCTGCTTTGGCGACGGCTCCACGCACTACGGGCCTGAGCACGCATATTTGAATTTGCCGGTTTATCAGATTGTAAGGATGTATCTATGAAACTCGTATACACGCTCTTCTTGATGTTTCTCCCCGCCGGTCTGGTCGCGGGAGTATGGACCGGGGCCCAGAACCACGCAGGCGAGTCGTTCACCTTGTCACTGGTCGTTCACAAGGTTGCAGCTATTTCTTTGAGCCTGCTGAACGCGCTGGAGGACATCACGGAGCCCGGCGGCTTGTTGTTGCTTGGTACATGCCTGGTTTTGATGGCGTGGTTGCTGCATCGCCTGAGAAGAAGAACGGGAGCATAGAGGAATCACGCGCCATGACGGCCCAGCTTGAATCAACAGCGGAGCCTGTGCCCTCGGCAGCAACTCGGGTGATGCCCCCAAAGCACGTGCTGAGCATAGACCTGGAGGACTACTTCCACGTAGAGGCTTTCTCCCGCCAGATTGATCGCTCTGACTGGCAGCAATATCCCGCTCGCGTGGTCGGAAATACTCACCGATTGCTGGATCTGTTTGACCAATATCACGTCAAAGCCACTTTCTTTGTGCTTGGCTGGGTGGCAAAGCAGTTCCCAGCCCTGGTCCGTGAGGTACATGAGCGCGGACATGAGCTGGCCTGCCACAGTTACTGGCACAGAAAAATCTATAACCTGGCGCCTGCAGAGTTTCGTGAAGATACTCGTCTGGCCCGCCTGGCCATTGAAGATGCCGCCTCCGTTTCTGTGTGCGGATATCGTGCTCCTACCTGGTCAGTGACGAAAGATTCACTCTGGGCCCTTGATGTCCTGGTAGAGGAAGGATTCCGCTACGATTCCAGCATCTTTCCCGTGCACCATGACCTCTATGGAATTCCAGGAGCCAGTCGCTATCCCTGGGTGCATACCTCGGCCACTGGGCAGAAGCTGCTGGAGCTTCCGCCGGCAACGATCGAAATTTTTGGAACCAATTTGGCTGCGGCCGGCGGCGGCTACTTCCGGCTATTGCCAATGCGCTTCACAGAATGGGCGTTTCAGCGCTTCGAAAAAGAACAGCAATCACTCGTGTTTTACCTGCATCCTTGGGAGATTGACCCGGAACAGCCCCGGATCGCGGCGTCGTTGAAGTCGAGGCTGCGTCACTATACAAATCTTGCCGTGACCCGGCAGCGGTTGGAGAAGATGCTTCAGCGACATTCATTTCAGCCATTTCGTGATTACATCAGTGAGTTGGAGTCGAACTGCTCCACACGCGAATAGGGATTGCCGGCCAGGGCAGTCGAAGAAGTGATTATTTCTTAAGCTTATCGGCCGTGCGCAACTCCCACATTATTCAGTCCGCTCACGACGAAACCTATGGTGCCTACGGTTTGCGGCAACCACCACAATTTGCGCAGTTTGGGGCTGCTGCTGTGCATCAGGCGGCGTCCCAGAAAATCTGTTGCCGCAGGCGCAACCTGGATGGCGCCATAAATCGCGGCCGAGCCGGCAAAGGGCTTCATCAGCGGATCAAGCTCATGCGCGTGCCCGGAGGTGATGGAATATCGCGTAGACCACGCGTCAAATGTGGAGGCGCTATGCTGAGCGATGGTCAATGCCAGCCATGTGTGTTTCTGCCGCGCGCTAACTTCGGGAGGCTGAGGCCTCAATTTCACTGGAGCAAAAGCAGCCGGAGCCGCCAATACCGGATGTACAGGCTGAATTTGCGCAATGTCGTCCAGCACCGTTACGCTCGCAACCGGCATACTGATGCCTGGGCTGGTTACAACCGTGGCATTGCCTTTTGCGGGCCCCGGAAGAGCAAGAACAACCCACAGACTGGCAGCGATTGCATTCATGCCATAGATGAATGCACTTTGTCTTCCATGGTTTGGCGGGAGTGCTGCCGTGTTTTCGATCCATGGAAACAAAGGCAGAAAATCGCGCCCTGAATCGAGAGTTGTACAGGCCCGAGCGACACTTTGGCACACGCAGGCGACGAGCTGGCCTCAGATCCTCTGATTGCAGTAGAGCAAAAGCAGACAACACCGTAATCCCCTCGAAGTGCAGATTCTTGCACCTGGGGAGAACTGGATTTCCGCATTGCTTGTGCTGGCTGGAAATTCTCCTTCCCTGGATTCCCATGTCTATGTGAATTCAACGGCTTGCAGCCGGCTTTTCATCGGTTCTTGAAGCCTATTCCCTTAGCTGCTTTGGTACAGAACTTGCTCCAAGCCTTTGTGAATCAGTTTGTTTGTCTTACAGGAAAAGAGGCCCTCCATGATCTGCTGCTTGTCCCGATTTCTCAGGATTTGTTTTGTAACCGCACTTCTTGCGCAGCTTGCCGTCTGTCAGACTCCGAAATCCTCGGCTGCAACGGACTCGAAGCAGAATCTGGCTGAATTGAAGCATGATGGAACGCGGTCGAAAGCGAACGAAGTTACTTCTGACACTGTTTTCGCGCCTGTGGTCGACATTCCCAGGGACATAGGCGAATACCGGATTGGCGAGCAGGACCTGCTCACAATCACCGTCTGGCGTGAACCCGAACTTTCAGGTACGGTGATGGTCCGCCCTGACGGAGATGTGACTCTTCCTCTTATCAATGACGTCCACGCCAGCGGTCTCACGCCTGACGAGTTAAAAGCCGTACTCACCGACAAGCTCAAAGGATTTCTGAATCTTCCACAGGTGACTGTTGCTGTTCGTGAAATCAACAGCCGCAAGGTTTTTGTAATTGGTCAGGTAGGGCATGAAGGCTCGTATCGCATCAACAGCACAAGCACAGTGCTCCAGGTCATCGCTGAAGCGGGCGGTTTGCGTGAATTCGCCAACCGCAAGGGCATTTATGTGTTGCGCAAGGAAAACGGCTTACAGAGCCGCCTGAAGTTCAACTATGACAAGGTGATCAAAGGTAAGGACCCCAAAGAAAACATTCTGCTGCAGCCGGGAGACACCGTCGTCGTCCCGTGAGCAAGCTGGCGTGAGGGAGAGATATGAAGAGCTTTAAGCCATTTCTGGCGGCTTTTTTGTCCATTGCTTTTTTGCAGGTCATCTGTGCTGTTGCGGCACTGGCGCAGGACGATACCAGTCCTTCAACACCTGCGACCCAACAACAACAGCCCAGGGATAACGATGAGGACACCCAGAACAATCCTCCCGTTCTCACTCAGCGCCCACAAAACCAGAAGCCAGACGACGTTTCCGTACAGACAAAAGCGGATTCCGCGGATGAACCGCCGTCTTCTTTTGAAAGGCAGCCGGTCAATCTCTCCACCGGTCAAGTCCTGTCAAAGACGCGTTCACCCTTGCATTGGGGAAGATTCTCTGTGATGTCTTTCGATCTGATGCAGGTCTATGACAGTAACTATCTGTTCCTCAAAGACAATCCGCTTTCAGCACACGCAGGAGCCGTGCAGGGATTGCTCGTTTACTCGCTGAAAAGCAGTCGCTCCAACCTGACCCTGCAATACCGGCCGCAGTTCTGGGCATCCGACCAGACACAGCAATTCGATTATTCCAGCCACATGGTGGATTTTCACACCTTCAGGTATCTGACGCCGCGCTGGGCCATTAACGTCAGCGATGAATTCCAATATTCTCCTGATCATGCACGGCTCAACATAGTTGGATTCAGTCCGGATTACTCCACTGGCACGTCCACCCAGAATCCGTTTCTGTCTGCCGGCCGGCGTATGCTCAACAACCAAGTTGGCGTGTCCGTGGATCATCGGCTTGCTGCCCACGATAGCATTGAGATGTCGGCAAGACAGCAATACATTCATTTGTCTGACACCACTGATACTGATGTTCAGGATCCCACCCTCCTGGCGACGGAACAGCAGGACTACGCTGGCAAGATCGGCTGGACTCACACCTGGCGTACTGACAACCAGATCGGGATCGAGTATTCATATGACCATCAGTTCTTCAACGGTTTTGACTCGAGTGCTCAGCTTCATGGCATCCTCTTTGGATTTTCACGTCGGTTGCGACCCTCGCTGCTGCTCCGCGTAGGAGGAGGCCCGTCGCTGCTTTTTCCAGCAAAGGTCACCGGCGCAACCCAGCCTCCGGAAAAGCAGATCACGTATGTGGCGAATGCCGCACTTTATAAGAGCTTCCGGCACTCCGGCATCACTCTCTCTTATTCCAGGGACAATGCCTTTACCGGGCAGATTAGTGACGGACTGAATGACCGCGTGGACGCATCGTATTCTCAGCGTTTGTTTCATCGCGTTGATGCGACCGTTGGCGGATCCTATGTGCGCCAGAACTACTCCGTTGGCCCTCATTTCTACGGAAAGGCAGGCTGGAGCGAACTCGATTGGCACTTTACCCGCGCGTGGTCGATTTATGGCTCGTACAGCTACATGACGCAGGCAGGTGGGCCCGCCCCCTTTGGTCCGCGTCAGTTGATTGTCTCTGGTGTTCGCTGGAGCTTTGACTTTGAAGGTAGAGAATCGCTTCGCAAATAGCTTTTGATCCGCAGCGGCGAGCAACGTCGAAAAGTAAATTCGCTTTCGGGCTCAGGGGCTTGGGCTCACCGCTAGAGTTTCCTGCAACCAGATTCCTTTAGCAGTGCCGAGTCCGATTGCGCGTCCAGTTGTTGTCCCGGACGAGCGTAGACGATGAACCGGCCGGACTTGCACAACGGCTGGTAGTCTTTCTCAACTTCGCGCAGGATGGATCCGCTGAACAGGGTAAGGCCTCTCCAACTCCGCGGCGCTCCGTTGTTCTCCCCGATTATGACGTAATCGAACTGGCCAGCTCGTAGCTCATTGAGCACCGGCTGCGAAGACCAGTGTCCTCCAAGCTCAAGATAATGGTTCACTGAAGGATCGAGCATCTCTGGCTGTAATGAGTGCGCTGCCACGTAGGGGAAGTCCGTAAGCACACGCCTCCCTTCGGCAATCTGCGCCAGCTTTTGCATGCCTGCATTTCGAGAGCTCATGATCACGCGCCAGCGATCGAGCGTAACAAGAGCAATGCTGAGCCACAAAATCAGCAGCAGTCCTCGGGCTCCAACAGGAACGGTCGGCCAAGCATTCGCTATTCTGGCGAAAGCTAACGGAGCCAGTAGTGCAGAAAGAATCCATGATTCCAAAAACGCATTTGTGCTTGCCCCTGGCGCCATAGCGGTGTAAATGCCCATCAGCCAGGCCAGTACGAAATATTGAGACATGAATCGCCGGAGGTTGAAATTTCCCTCTGCCGGAACATGCTTAAGCCCCAACAAAGCCAGGCCAAACAGCACCACTTGCAGGGGATACTGCACCATGTCAGCTTTGAGAAGCTGCACAGCGGCCGTGAAACTTAGAGGCGAATAGCGTGCAAGCAGCATTTCATTCAGAAAAGGCTCGTGCTTCAGCGTGAGCAGCGCCATCACGCTTCCACCGGCCAGAGCCGTCGCGCCCGCGAAAACACAGGCCCACTTCAAACGTCGCGACCACAACAGCCACAACAGCGCAGCCAGCGGCAGAGCGATGAATGACTGCTTGACCACACCGGCCAATCCGCAGAGCAAGCCTGCTGCGGCTATTTTTTTCCACGAGGGCCGCTGGCTGGAAACCAGCATCAAAGCGCCCATCGTAAGTCCCAGCGCAGCAAGATCAGGCCGTACGGTCACATTCCAGTCGACGAAGTCTACCTGACTGAGGATGAGCACGGGAGCCAGCAGGGCCAGCACACGTTGCATGTGCCTTCTTTCCAATACATATGCGGCGACCACAATCAGCAGGTAAACCAGAAGGGAGAGAAGTCTTCCGGAAACCAGCAATGTGCCAAAATTCATGTTTCCCAATTTGGCCAGGCTTGTAAGTGCGACATAGAAGAGCGGACCGTAAGGAGCGGGCGTGTAGGGAGAGCCATCAAGTGCGGGATAGATCTGGCCGCTTGTCTTTGCCCACATGGCCGTTTGCACTACGGCGCCTTCAGGGTAGGTGTTGTCGCCCTGGATAGTGACGCTCTGAGCCACTTTTCCCAACTGGATTGCACCGGCAAGAAGCAGTGGGGCTAGAACAAGGGCCAGCAAAAGCTTGCTCGAGGGCGACCGCACACTTTTCTGATCTAGGAATGCTGGTGATAGGGATGACATGAAGATTGTTCGGCTTTCTTTTTGTTATTGCAGTTTGGCACAAACACGCGTAAAACTCCTTCTCCTTACCGAACTTGCAACTTATGTGCCGTTCCCGTAACTCCTCATCCGTTCTTCTGTCCAGAATCACCTTGATCGCCGGTTCTGGAACGCGGAGCGAAGAATTCTTCAGGTGTGAAACCGTTTTCACATAACTTACCCATAGCTCGGCCCTGCCCTGTCATGTAAGGGATGATATGCATGTAAATATCTGATCCCAAAGGGCTTACGTCGTTTTTGCCAATCCTTGAAAGAGCCAAAGAATGGTATCGCACTTGCCCAAATGCAGGTTGGCTTGGTGCTGCAACAAGAGAGGCGGCTTCCACCGCATGGCTCCTGCCAAAAAGATCTAAATCATGAATCAAACTAAAGACTTTCATTCCGGTTTGGGACTTCCGGGCCTGGAGCACCTGACTGCTCCGGGGCTGGCACGCCTTTTACTCAAGAACAAATGGAGGATTGCCCTTGCCGCTTTGCTTACGGGCATTATTGCCGCTGGGGTCGCCCACTTCATACCGAACCGATATCGCAGCACCACGGTGATCATGGTGGACCCGCGCAAGGTCTCTGACAATTTCGTTGCGCCCACGGTCTCTTCCGGCATCGCCGATCGCATGGCCACCATTCGCCAGCACATCCTGTCCTCCTCAAATTTGACAACTGTGATCAACGATTTTGGTCTCTACCCGGACCTCAGAAATAAAAGAACTCCTGAGGAACTGGTGAAGCTGATGACCAGGGACATTGATATTCAAGTGGCTCCTCCCAGCAGCGATCGTGGTGAGGGGACCTTCAAAATCTCATTCCAGGCCACGGACTCGCAGCTTGCCTCACGGATCGCAAATCGCCTGGCCGAAGGTTTCATCAAGCAGAATGTGGCGCAGCGTGAGGATGAAGTTCAAGGCGCTTCTGCATTCATAGATCGTGAGTTGCTGGAAGCCAAGCAGGACCTCCAGGAGAAGGAAGACAAGATCCGGCAGATCAAGAGTCAATACGCGTCTGATCTTCCGGAATCGCAGCAGATGCATGTTCAGGCGTTGAACGCGTTACAGCTTGACCTGAGAAGCGAAGAAGATGCCATCAACCGTGCCCAGCAGCAGAAAGTCTATTACCAGAGTCAACTCGTCAATACGCCCCAGGTGGTGAACCTGGACGGAAGCAATGAAAATTCGGGGGTTGTACCTTTGCAGATGGAGTTGGCCAAGGCGCAAATACAGTTGGACAATCTGCGCAGCCGTTATGGAAGCGAACATCCTGACGTGGTCAAGAAATCCGCGGAGATCAAAGAACTGGAAAAACGCATCCGTCAGGTGAAGAGTGACAATTCTGAACGCGCTCCGGCCAGGCCTGCCGCAAAGCCACACAACCCGGTGCTTGAAAGCCAGATTTCAGCCATCGATGATGAAATCAAAGCGCGTACCAAGCGGGAAAGTGACATCAAGGAAAAAATAGCTTATCACCAGTCCAAACTGGAACGCATTCCAGTGCTGGAACAGCAGCTGGCTTCCATCAATCGCGATTACGACAATGCTCGTGACCATTACAAACTTCTGATGGACCGGAAGTTTGCCGCTGATATGTCGAGCAGCCTGGAAAGCTTCAACAAAGATGATCGCTTCGTGGTGCTTGATCCGGCGCAGGCGGCTTCGCGGCCATTCAGTCCGAACCGGCCTTTGATCAGCTTTGCCGGTCTTGCCTTTGGATTGTTTGTAGGTCTCGCCATTGTTCTTGGCCGGGAGATGCTGGACCCCTCCGTCAAGACAGCACAGGAAATCAAGAACATGTTCGGCGTTACAGTGCTGGCGGAAATCCCTGCTCTGCTCACCCAGAATGATCTGCGGAGACAACGGTTAAGCGGAACTCTTGGGGCGGTGAGTTGCTTTGCTTCAGTCATCGTTTTTGCGGTGATCACGTACATTTCTGCGTGAGCCACCGGCGGAAGCTTGCAGGAAAAATCGAGCGATTTCAGGTTAAAGGGCAAATTGAATGCAGGTAGTCGAGTACACAAGTGACTGGCAGGTGCGCTGGGATGCCTACGTCCTTCAGCAGGAGAAGGCCACTCTCTTCCATGGAACGGCATGGAAGCGCATCATCGAGCGCGCGTTTGGATACAAATCCTGTTACCTTCTCGCCGAAGAAGCTGGCCAGATTCGCGGAGTGTTGCCGCTCTTTCTGGTCTCAAATCCAGTCACTGGTCGCACCCTTATCTCCAGCCCCTTCGCCGTCTATGGCGGTGTTTGTAGTGACAATGATGAGGCGCGCCAGCGATTAGTCTCCGGCGCGTGTGCCCTTGCCGACAAAAACAAAGTTGAATATCTGGAACTGCGCCTGCGCGAGGGAGATGGAATTGCCCGCTTCGTGACCAAAGATCTCTATGTCACTTTTGATATGGAAATCGATTCTGATCAGGACCGGCTGTTCAAAGGTCTTCCCAGAGACACGCGTTACATGATCCGCAAAAGCCAGAAAGCCGGTTTGACCACGGACTTCGGCAATGATGGACTGAACGATTTTTATGAAGTTTACGCGCAAAGCGTGCGCAATCTGGGCACTCCCGTGTTCTCGAAGAAATTCTTCAGGATCATCCTTGAAGAATTGGGAGAGAACGCGGAAATCATGGTGGTGCGCAAAGATCGCACGCCGGTGGCTGCCGTCATGAGCTTCCGTTTCCGCGATTGGATTCTGCCTTACTACGGTGGATCAACGCTGGAAGGCCGCCACTACGCTGCGAATAATTTCATGTACTGGGATCTTCTTGAAAGCGCGCGTCAACGCGGTATCCGGCGTTTCGATTTCGGTCGCAGCAAGCGAGGCACCGGAGCATATGACTTCAAGTCAGGCTGGAACATGCGGGAGAGCGCGCTGCCATATCAGTTTCATCTGGTGAAGCGCCAGGAATTGCCCAATTTCTCACCTGCAAACCCGAAATTCAGCCGCGTTATCGACCTCTGGAAGCGCATTCCGTTTCCTGTGACAAAAGCCATTGGTCCGGCCCTGGTGAAACTCTTCCCATGAACCGGAATTGTGAGAGCGAGCCCGCGAGGCGCAGCCGATGAACATACTTTATCTGGCACATCGCGTACCTTATCCGCCCAACAAGGGCGACAAGATACGTGCGCTTTGGGAGATCAAGTCGCTCTCCGCTTCGCACAACGTCGATTTGTTCTGCTTTTTTGACCATGATGAAGACCGGCACTCGATTGACGCCCTGCGGCCCTACTGTCGTGAATGTTACGTGGAGCGGCTTTCGTGGTGGCGCAGCCGGGCGCAGGCGCTGTCTGCCGTGATTCGCAAAAGGCCCTTCAGCCTGGCTTATTTCTATTCGAAAAGCATGGAAGCACGGGTGAAAGCAGCCTTAGCCACACGGCGCTATGACGTAATCCTCTGCTTCGGTTCAGCCATGGCCGGATATGTCGACGGCGAATGCTCGGTCCCTGCCGTGCTCGATATGGTGGATGTTGACTCGGCAAAATGGGCTGAGTACGCCCACGATTCCATTCCGGCTCTGCGCTGGCTGTGGAGACAGGAGGCGCGCCTGCTTGGAGAGTATGAGCGCAAAGCCACGGAAACATTTGCTCGCACTCTGCTCTGCACAGATGCTGAAGCCGATCTGCTACGCCGCTCTTCTCCAAACGGAAAAATCGATGTGCTGCGCCACATGGTAGACACAGCCTATTTCGATCCGGGGAAAGTCGAAGTGCCGGCGCACATAGCTGCTCTGCAACCCTATGTCCTGTTTGCAGGTTCCATGGACTACGCGCCCAACATTGATGCCGTCGAATGGTTCTACCGTAATTCTTTGCCGTTGATGCGGCGTGAGATGCCCGAACTTCGATTCGTGATTGTAGGCCGAAATCCCTCGCGTGCGGTGCGAGAGTTGGCTCATGATGCTGGCGCGGTCACAGTCACCGGCACAGTTCCGGACGTGAGGTCTTATTTCCGTGCCGCTGCCGCCACCGTTGCGCCCATGCTTCTTGCCCGCGGCGTCCAAAACAAAATTCTGGAGTCGCTGGCCATGGGAGTTCCAGTGGCCGCTTCATCGCGCGCCGCCGTCGCATTTCCGCGCGAGGTCGTCAGTTCCATCGTCGTTGAAGATGACGCTTCAGCTCTTGCAGGGAAGCTGCTGGAGGTTATTCACAAGGGACCAAAGCCGCCCGTACCGGCCTTGCGCCAATCTCTGGAAAAAGTGTTCGGCGACCAAAGCCTGAAGACCAGGCTGGAACGCATTCTCCTTGAGGCTGCCGCCACCTCCAGATCGCAGGAATCTGCAAAAGCTGGCGCGCCCGTCACCGCGGCATCGCGGCTAACGACACAGAAGACAGAGGGTGCGATCCATGCTTAGAGCGATTGCGTTGTATGCGCTCGTTGCTATCGGAGTGCCTCTCTCGCTCTTTCAGCCTTTTTCCGGGCTGTTGCTCTACCTGTTTTTTGCTCACGCGCATCCAGCTGATTTCGTGTGGCCCGGATACATCTTCAATTACGGGCTGTTTCTGGCCCCGTCCCTCATCATCGGTTACATCGTGTTCGACATGCGCAAGTCGCCGCCTCGAATTAAAGGCATGATGCTGCTTCTGGTGTTTTGGGCCTGGCTTACGACGGCCGCCTTCCTCGCGCGCGATACCCATCTTGCTTTTGACATGCTGGCGCGTTACAGCAAGATGTTTGTGATTGCCTTCCTCATCGCGGCTATGGCGAACACAGAGGAACGCATTCGCAAAATTCTTCTTGTTCTGGCCGGATGTCTGGGCATTCTGGGATTGAAAAGTCTTCTGAGCGTGATTGTTACTGCCGGCCAATACAGGGTGCGCGGACCCGGCGGGCTTCTGACCGAAGAAAACGAGTACGCGCTGGCCATGAACATGGCCATTCCCATTCTGTATTGGCTTGCCTCTGTGGAACAGGGCAAGTGGTTGCGCAGGGGAATGCGCGCGGCTGCCATTGCCTGCGGCATTGTGGTGATTTTCACCCGTTCGCGTTCGGGCTTTTTGGGACTGATTGTCGTCTGTCTTCTCATTGCGCTTTACTCGCGCCGCAAGCTGTTGGGTATTGCAGGACTTGCTGTGCTCGTTACGTTGTTCGTAATGTTTGGCCCGGAAGCCTCCAAAGAGCGATATGAAACTATCACCACGGCAAGCCAGCAGGATGAGTCTGCCATAGGCCGCATACAGGCGTGGGAGACAGCCATTGCCATGGCTAAAGCCCATCCGTTCTTCGGCGTGGGCTTGCGCAATTTTGAAATCACGTTCAACGAGTACACAGATTACGAGGCTCGTGCTCCGCACAACGCGTTCATGGCCCTCATGGCGGAAGCTGGAATTCCTGCCTGCCTTCTCTTCGCGGCTATTGTACTGAGCGCGAGTGGGAGCTGCTGGATGTGGTTTCGAAGGCTGCGATATGACCCTGCAACTCACACACTCGCCATCTATGCCCTGATCGTGCATGTGACTTTGCTGGTGTACCTGGTTCCAAACTTGTTCATCAACCGGCAGGATCTTGATCTCATGTACCACCTCATCGGTTTGAGCTCCGGAATGACCCTCGTCATGCAGCAGGCATTGCTGAGACGAAAAGATTCTGTGCCGGATGAAATGACCGAGTTTGAAACCGTGACTCCCGAGGGTTTGCAGGTGGTGCACCAATGAAACGCACCAGAATCATTCACGTCCTGCATCGCATGGCCGCGGGCGGAACGGAATTGGCGCTCAGCCGGGTAATTTCAGGGCTCGATCCTCAGCGCTTTGAAAACATCATCTGTACAGTTGCGCCCGCGCCTGTTGGCATTGCGAATGGCTTCCATTGCATCAGCCTCAACCGAACTGGCCGTAAAACGGGATCGCTGGTCGCGGATTTTGCCCGGCTGTTCCGTAAATTCAAGCCTGACATTGTGCACTCCAGGAATTGGGGTGCGATTGAAGCCGTTTTGGCTGCCAAGCTTGCGCGCGTCCCCAGGGTGATCCACAGCGAGCACGGACGCGACATCACCACCATGAATGGCGATCCCTGGCGCCGTCGCGTGTTCCGTCGCTTCGCTTACGGGCTCGCCGATGAGGTGTTCGCAGTTTCACGCGAACTGCGGGAGCACTATTCCGCGCAAGTCGGGAGTGCAAAGTCGCGCATCGGGTTTGTTCCCAATGGAGTTGATACAGAAAGATTCCACGCGGACGAAGAGGCTCGAATCCGCATGCGTTCGCAACTCGGGATCTCCCCCACTGCCTTTATAGCAGGAACCGTCGGACGTCTTGATCCAGTCAAGGACCACAAGACCCTCCTCCGTGCTGCTGAGCTACTGGGCAGTTCGGAAACCGATAGTCACATTGTGATTGTGGGAGGCGGCCCGGAGCATGAAATGCTGAGGGCTCTCATCGTTGCGAGCGCGGCGCTTCGCGGCCGTGTTCATCTCGCCGGAGAATCCGCACAGCCAGAGCACTGGTTGAATGCCTTTGACGTTTTCGTCCTGCCCTCGCTTTCTGAAGGCATGTCGAACACCCTGCTTGAAGCCATGGCTACGTCGCTTTCGTGCGTGGTGACTAATGTAGGAGCGAATCCGGACCTGGTTGATGACGGTAAATCCGGCTACCTCGTTCCTGTTGGTGACGCAAAAGCCATAGCAGATCGCATCTTTCAGTTGGCCATCGATCCCCAGCTTCGCGCCCGGATGGGACAGCGTGGGCGATTGAAGGTCACACAGGAGTTCAGCATGGCGCGCATGCTTGAGAACTACACCCGGCTGTATACGCTGGGCAATCCACTGCCGGTGAGGCAGGCAGCACTCAGCAGGGCATAGGAGATCCATGGGCATCGCAGGTATTACCGTCGGCCGCAACGCACCGCCAATCCTTTCCAACAGGATTTCGGCGATGCTCAGCGCATTGAAGATGGGAGAACCGTTTTCTTCTTTCGCGGAGTGCGAAATGCTGGCACAGCTTGGCGCCGCGTCGCACACCGGAACCGCTTCCGTGTGGTCGACGAATGAAGTCATCGTGGCCTGTGATGCCGAGCTGGTGGGAGCGAATGATACAACCGAAGCAGCGGAATGCATTGCCAGGCTCTATAGCCGCTTCGGACGCGAATGTCTCAGCCGGCTGCGGGGCGCATTCGCTCTCGCCATCTGGGACAAGCTGTCTCAGACGATGCTTATCGCTGTTGACCGCTTCGCCGCGCGGCCGCTCAGCTATTTTGCTGATGAAAAGCAGCTTGTCTTTGCGTCTCAGCCACGCGGTATTTTCTCGAGTGGAGCGGTTGAGAAAAATATCGATCCTCAGGCGGTGGTGGATTTTCTTAACTTCAGTGCCGTGCCTGCCCCGCACTCAGCTTTCACTCACATCCAAAAACTTCCCGGCGGCTGTTATCTCGAGTGGAAGAACGGAATCTACCACGTAGGACGTTACTGGGACCTGGTGTACTCGGAAGCAGACCGCTCTTCCAGCAGCGCGCTTGCCCGCGAGTTGCTGGAGAGAATGGCCGATGCTGTTCGCGTGCATTCAGAAGACTCTGATGGTCAGCACCTGGGCTGCTTCTTAAGCGGAGGTACTGACAGCAGTTCCATCCTGGGCCTACTCACTCGTCAACAAGGCGCTCCAGTCAGCGCTTTTTCCATTGGCTTTTCCGAACAGCGCTTTAATGAATTGGAATACGCGCGGACCGCAGCCAATGCCTTCAAGGCAGCACATCACATCGCGGTCCTCACGCCGGAAGAAGTGTTTCGCGATATCCAGAAGATTGCGTCAGCCTATGATGAACCTTTCGGCAATGCATCCGTTCTGCCCACATATGCCTGTTTGAAACTGGCACGGCAACAGGGTATTGAGGTGATGCTGGCCGGCGATGGCGGCGACGAACTGTTCGGTGGCAATGAGAGATATCGGACAGAACAAATTTTTGACTTGTACAAAAAGATTCCCCAGCCGCTGCGCCGCCATGTGGTGGAGCCTCTGGCGCGTACCCTGCCCGGCGTGGGCGTTGTGGGCAAAGCTCGCAGATACATAGCCCAGGCATATAAGCCGCATCCTGAGCGTTATTTCCAGTGGTATCTTCTGCAGAAATTTTCTCCAGAGAAGATTCTCAGTGATGCCGCCGTCGATGGAAGAGACCTGCTGCAGGTTCCTCGGCAGCACTATAAGAACGCCCAGGCTCATAGCGAGCTGAACCGCCTGCTTTATATCGACATCAAGATGACGCTTGGCGATAACGATTTGCCCAAAGTGGCGCGCGCCGCAGAGCTGGCCGGAGTCAACGTGCGCTTCCCACTGCTTGATGCGCCTCTGGCAGATTTTTCCGGAAGGTTGCCGGCGGATTTAAAAGTTAGGCGCCTCAAAAAGCGTTACCTGTTCAAGAAAGCGACAGCCGGCCTCTTGCCAGAAGCGATTCTGCAAAAGAAGAAACATGGCTTCGGCTTGCCGATCGGACTTTGGCTCAAAGAGCATCCTCTCTGGCGCGGACTGGCAGAAGACGTTCTCCTGGATCCGCAGACGTACCAGCGCGGATATTTCCAACGCAGCTTCGTGGAAGACCTGTTCCGCTGGATGGATGCGGACAACTCCACTTACTACGGTGATCTTCTCTGGCTGTTCCTGATGTGCGAACTGTGGCACCGGCAGCATGCCTTGCAAGAGGTGGCGGCATGAAGGTCGTGCTCTCAAGGGAATGGACGGAAGTTGAACGGCTGCTGGCAGAGCAGTGGAATTCATCGCTGCGCAGCAGTTCTTCAGATACTTTCTTCCTCACTTGGGAGTGGATCGCCAGCTGGCGCAAAGCCTATGGCGCAGAACTGGAGCCGTTTGTAGTCTCCGCTTGGGAACAGGACCAGCTCATTGGCGTTGCGCCGCTTTGTATAGAGACGATCAAAAAATTCGGCGCCAACTGGAAGGTAGTGAAACTCCTGGGCGATGGTTCGCATGACTCGGACTATCTCGATTGCTTCGCCAAATCTGGCTGCGAAGGAAAATTCGCTGAGGCCGCTCTGAATGTCCTGCATACTGAGCGACACTCCTGGGATTACATGGAACTGCACGGACCGCTGCAGTCATCGCCTTTCGCCAATGCTTTCAGCAATCGTGCGAAGGAGCTTGGCTGGCATCTCGCTCAGGATGATGTGCCCTGTCTGACCTTGCAATTGCCGCCAACATGGGATGGGTACTTGCAACTGCTTAAACCGCGGTTCCGCACCAAAGTGCGCTCCGCGATGACGTTCTTTGAACAGCAGCAGGCGACGATCACGCAATGTACATCAGAAGAACAGCTCCGCGAATGGCTGGATCTTTTCTTTGCTCTTCATGGAAAGCGCTGGAACAGCAAGGGCCGCCCTGGAGTGTTTAGTGGAAACGAGAAGAGAAAATTTTACTGGGACATCTCTCGTGCTGCGCTTCAGTCCGGCTCGCTTGAATTTCATCGTCTTGATCTCGGCGAGCGGGCTCTCGCCTTGCAATACGGATTTCGTTACAACAACTGCTTTCTTCTCTTGCAGGAAGCTTACGATCCGGACTGGGACTCCCTGCGGCCCGGCGTCGCTCTGCGCGGCTTCCGGCTCCGCTCGATGATTGCTGAGGGAGTGCGGGAATACGATTTCCTCGGCGGCGTTGCCCAGCACAAGCTGGATTGGGGCTCGTCAGCAAAGCAATCGATCAAGCTTCGCGTTGCGGCTTCTCAATCTGCCGCATCAGTGTTTTTCAAACTGCCGTCGACTGTCGAGAATGGAAAGAAACTCGTCCGTAAGGTGCTGCCTGAGCCTTTGATTGCAGCGCTCAAGAAAGTTGGCGCCAGGAACGGTACGACGCAGACACCGCTGGAAATCACTTCAGACTCAAAGCTGAAATCGGCGCTTGCCTGGGCGTATGTTTCTACGCCAGTTGGCACACTGGGAAGATCGCTTGCAAATCGCTACCGCCGTGGGACGAACTCGGCCTGGCC
>DATEJX010000426.1:0-10745 GCA_035277785.1 Candidatus Angelobacter sp.
GTAAAGAATCACATCTGCCTGGTTCCGGAAGGAAGGCAACTCTGGCCCGGCATGTCAGTGGAAGAGAATCTTCTGATGGGTTGCTTTCTGCCGGCGTTTCGTGGCAAAGCCCAATCTGGCCTTGCACGGATTTATGATCTGTTTCCCCGGCTCAAGGAGCGCCGTCGGCAGCTGGCTGGCACCCTGTCAGGGGGTGAACAACAGATGTGCGCCGTCGGTCGCGGGCTCATGTCTGACCCGCAAATTCTCATGCTGGACGAGCCTACCCTTGGTCTGGCGCCAAAACTGGTGGATGAGATTTTCCGGTTGGTTACTGAGATTGCTGCTCAGGGCGTCACGATTCTTCTGGTAGGCGAAAACGTAAATTACGCTCTACAAGTTTCTCATTATGGCTACGTGATGGAGACCGGAAAGATCACGCTGGAAGGGCCGAGCGCAATGCTCTTCAACAACGATCACGTCCGGCGAGCCTATTTGGGTGTTTCTCCCGAGCAATCCTTATCCGACCATTTGCCAAGCCCCAATCCGCCGTCGGGAGCGTAAAGATTCCCTGCTCCAGAAAGTAAAAAGCCCGGCATTTAGCCGGGCATTCTGCACGGTCAAAGCGACCAGGAACTAGAAGGTGAACATGTCACTCAAATCGCTGCTCTGACCATTTCGCGCATTCAGTGAAGATAGACCAAACGTCTCCTGAATGAACCTCAAAATCGAGACGTCATCCATCTGCACGTGCGAAATGAAACCCTTTTTCGCGAATGGTGAAATCACCAGCATGGGCACACGCATTCCGAATCCCTGCCCGGGATCCACTTGCGGCGGCGGCACGTGGTCATACCATCCCCCGCTGGAGTCCCAGATCACGATGATGGCTGCTTTCTGATAGACAGGTGAGGCCTGAATGTCTTTGATGAAACCATCCAGCCAGTTCGTCCCCGCAGTCAAGGGGACGCCAGTGTTGGGATGCATGCTGTGCACAGGGTTCGGCTGAACAAAGGCAACGGACGGAAAGCTGCCGGAAGTAAGATCGGAGCTGAACGAGCTGAGATCGCGCATGTTGGGTGACGGCGTGGCGGGAATAAAGAATTGAAATGGATTTTCCTGGGGAACGTAACTGCCACAAACGCCAAGCTGCTCGTGATACCAGGCCCAGCTCAGGCCTTTTGCCGAAAGCTGGTTTCCCACATGCTGAAAGGTGTACGGAGCTGATGTGGTCACTGGCGAGGTGCATGGTCCATTGAACGGGTTGATTGTAAACGGAAAATTATTATCGTCCGCGGCAATGAGATAGAGCTGGTTGCTGGGCGCATCACCCATGACTGAGGGGAAGAAATGGTCAGCCAACGCAAATTGTTGGGCCCAGCTCCATAATGTGGCAACACCGGGATTGCTGTTGTCGTAATGTCCCATGGAAATATCGCCATTAAAGAAAGCGAACTTGTCCATGTTTCCGTTGTTCCACACCTTGACCAGATCCTGCCTGACGTGGGGAAGGTCAGGAGCGACAGGATCGGTTAAAAGAGTTGGATTTACAGTTACGCCGTTCGCGTCAACCTGGCTGAAACCTGGCACACCGGGTTTGACTCCTTCGGCTCCGGGGAATGTGCCGAAGAGATTGTCAAACGACCTGTTTTGCATTACGACGACAATCACATTACTGATACTGCCGCCGGGCGTTGGGGTGGGAGATGGGTTGCCACTGCCACCGACTCCGCCGCAACCCGCCAAGGCAAGCAAAAGGATGCCCAGGAGAAAATTACCAATGGTTTTCAATGTTCACACCTCGTTTATTTTGAAACGAGGTACTCTTGAGGTGTTGGCTTGGGATTAACAGGTTTTTAACAGAGACTCTGCTGGACTTTCGGACTAAGGTAGTCAGAATAAATCTTAAGGCCTCGGGAAAGATCTGGTCGCCATTTAGGTTCTGCCGACGAGTGTTCTGGTCGTAGTCTGGCCAAGCGTCATGGAACCGCTAAAAAACATGAATTTACTGCGCGACATGCTGCTCTCGTTCTGCCCTGAAGCGTTCCGGCGCGAGCATCGCCCTTACTCCTCTTCATCTCTGATAGCAGCTGCAACTGTTCTGGGATTGCTTCAGTTGATTGTTTGCGCTTTGCTGTTGGTCCAGCGCTACAAACATTTCGTTGTTGCGCGGGCACACCTGTGGGCCACGCAGATGAACGGGCACCCTGAGTGGGTGCAATCCGGCGGAGTGGCCATCGTCACGCTTGAGTTTTTTCTGTATCCGCTATCCCTGTTGTTGCTTTATCTCGGGTTGGAAGGCTTCTTGCGTTTTGCTGCGGGAATCACAGCGTCAGAAGTGGTGCCAAGCTTGCCGGTCGTGTGTGCCTTCAAGGTGGTGGAGTCGGCGAGAAAGAGGCAGGAGACAAAACAAAGGCTTGCATTGCCGCCTGACCAAGTTGAAATGTTGCCTGACGGGCGCGTGCGCATTGCGGCTGCACAGCCCAAACCCGCCTGGAACGCCAGTATCACAATTGGCTTGGACGATACATGGTATGAAATTGAACGTGAAATGAGAGCCAGCGGGCCGCGTTCGTGGATATATGTGCTACGACCTTCTCCCACGGGAAAAATTTTTCGCCGCGTGGAACGCTATGAACGCCCACCCGAGCCTCGGTCATCGGAAAAGGCGCAAACAAAATCCCAGAGCGATGGGCCCTCACCATCTGCGCCTGTGGAAAACTCCAACTGATTTTAGGTTCCTTGTTCCGGGAGTTAAACGTTACAATCCTGATCAATTCAAAATTTATGGCGACAGAAATCGTAACCGTGGAATCCCCGGTGATTCGAGCTGCAGGAGGAATTCTTCAGCGCGTTACACCACGCGGCGATGAAGTTTTGATCGTCTATCGCAAACGCTATCAGGACTGGATCCTGCCCAAGGGAGAAGTCAAGGATGGCGAGTCATTCCAGGAAGCTGCACTGCGCGAAGTAGCGCAGGAAACAGGCTGCTCGTGCCAGCTTGGGAATTATCTTGGCACCATCAGTTACTCCGATCACGGCACACCGAAGGTCATTATGTTCTGGAAGATGACGGTGCTTGAGGAGCATCCAGTGCTTGACGCCGCGGAGACCGCAGAGGTGGCGTGGATACCTCTTCCGGCGGCGGTCCAGAAGCTTTCACAATCACAGGAAAAAGCATTGCTCTCGCGCTTGAGCAGTGCTGCCCGACCGGTACAACAGGTCCAGCCCGCATCTTGGAGCTCTGAAACAGCTACAGCTTCACAAAGGAAGAAAGGATCCATTGAAGACGAGCGCGTCCACGCACGGGTCCTCCGCGAAGCGGAAGCGTTCCGCGTGGAGCTTGCATTCCTTGAACGCCGCAGCAGTCAAGGTGACAAGGCCTGGGCGGCAGCGGCCCATGACCAGTTGGCTAACGTATTGCGATGCCTTGAGAGCAACGATATTGAAGGCGCTCTCTTTTGCCTGCACGCGGCGCGGCGTTTCGCCGTGTATGGCTTGAACAAAACGGAGCTGATCACGCGTGCCCATATCTTGCGCGAAGAGGCGCAGAAAATCAGCTCATGGCGTGGAGATGCCATGGATAGTCTGCTCTCCGCCAACAATGAAGAGTTCTCAGCCGACCGGCTGGCAGACGCGATGAAGCTGCGCGACGAAGAATCCACCAACCAGTACTATCGCAACCGGCTGGCTGGAGACCACCTGCGCATTCTGCTCACGATCTGTGCTCTCGCCGTGGTTGCCATGCTTCCGTTGATGCTGCTTTCCGGACCGGTTCGCATGCTTGCACCGGTGCTTCTCTTCGGCCTGCTTGGATCTTCCTTTTCGGCCGCTCAGTCTTTGATGAGGGGTAAGAGCGATTCCATTATCCCCAATGTTTTTGTGATGCTCACGCCTGTGCTTTTTGGAGCGGTGGCCGGGCTGGCAGGTTTTGCCGTGCACGAGTATCTTTCAGGACTGTTCAACTTTCCGCGGCCACATTGGGGCGCGCTGCTGGGCTTGTCATTCCTCTTCGGAATGCTATGTCAGCGGGTACTTGCTCGTTTTGCCGTGCCCAAGCGAAGAAAGAAGAACCACTGACCCGATCCATCTGCAGTCATTTTGGTTCCTTTGAACCCACAAGCCATCCCGTCCAAAGGTTCTGAGCCGCTGGCCCGCCGCCTGGGCCTGTTCGACGCCACCATGCTGGTGATGGGTGGAACCATTGGCGCCGGCATCTTCATCAATCCCTACGTTGTCGCCCAGGTAGTCCACACGCCGGCGCTGGTGCTGGGAGCATGGATGCTGGGCGGAGTGATTGCTTTGATCGGCGCTTTTATCTGGGCCGAATTGGCAGATCGCATGCCCCAGGTTGGAGGACAGTATGCCTACTTGCGTGATGTTTACCATCCTCTGATCGCGTTTCTATACGGCTGGGTGCTGCTCCTGGTCATCCAGACAGGCGGGATGGCCGCTGTTACAGTCACGTTCGCCCGCTATTTCATTGAACTTACAGGGATGCATGGCGCTGATTGGCAAATTGCCATAGTGACTCTGTTTTTGCTGACAGCCGTGAATTGCATGGGCGTCAGGGCAGGCGGATCAGTACAAAGCGCATTGATGGTAATTAAGATTTTTGCGATCGCCTTGCTGGTCTTCGCAGGCGGATTTCTCCTTAAAGACGCTCACATTACTTGGAAGCCGCTGCTCGATCAACCTGTTTCAGGCAGCCTGTTGTCTTCCTTTGGAGGCGCCATGGTGCCGGTGTTGTTTGCTTACGGCGGCTGGCAAACGGCGTGCTTCGTTGCGGGAGAACTTAAACAGCCCAGACGAGATCTGCCTCGCGCGCTGGTGCTGGGAGTGATTGGCGTGGCGGTGCTCTACAGCGCGGTCAATTTTATTTGCGTGCGCAGTCTAGGCGTACAAGGGCTGGCGGCAACGACCACGCCCGCATCAAGGGTGATGCATCTGGCCATGGGACCTAAAGGCGCATTGCTTATCGCGCTGGGGATTGCTGTTTCAACGCTGGGCTTTCTCAGCCAGAGTGTTCTTACCGCGCCACGCGTGTACTTTGCCATGGCGGAAGATAGAGTCTTCTTTCGCCAATTGGCCTGGGTACATCCGAAAACGCGCGTGCCCGTGCTGGCCATTGCGCTGCAAAGCATCTGGACCGTGGTGATCCTTCTCTCCGGACGCTACGACCAGATTCTGAACTATGTGACCTCAATGGACTTCCTTTTCTTCTGTGCCACTGCAAGCTGTTTGTTTATTCTGCGTCGCAAGGACAACGAGAAAGGGCAATATTTCAAGGTGCCGGGGCATCCGTGGAGCACGGCATTTTTCTGTATCGTTAGTGCGAGCGTAGTTGGCAACGCAATTTATCGCTATCCCAGCAACACATTGATCGGATTCGCAATTCTCGCCACCGGCGTGCCTGTATATTACATTTGGAAATGGACCTCAAAGTGACTCAGATCCGCAGTGGCGCCGGCTCCCGATACATGCAGTGGGCCAAGCTAAGCTCCACAGCGAAATACAACCTGGCCACCAGCGGAATGGTAAACCTGCCCATGTCAGCGTTGGGCGTTACGCTGGAGGAGCTCGGAATCAACGGACCTACCGTTTATGGCTACGAGCCCCTGCTGAATGCGCTGGCAACGCGATATCGCGTCCCGCAGGTCTCTCTTGTCAGCGCCATGGGCACATCTTTCGCAAACTATCTTGCGCTTGCCGGTGCCACAGAGCCGGGAGATGAGGTGCTGATTGAACAACCAACGTATGATCCGATTCTGGGCGCCGCCAGGTATTTAGGACTCGAGATCAAGCGCTTTCAACGAAAGCCTGAAAATAGTTTTGCGCTCGATCTTGCGGAAGTGGAACGCAACTTCACTTCGCGAACCCGGCTGATTGTTCTCTGCAATCTGCACAACCCGAGTGGAGCATCTACTCCGGATCCGGTCCTCAGCGAATTGGCCCAACTGGTGCGCAGAAATCAAGGGTACGTGCTGGTGGATGAGGTTTACCGCGAAATGCTCTTTGCAGCTGAACCGCAGACCGCATTTCACATCGACCCTGAACACTTTATCGTCACCAGCAGTCTGACGAAGGCATACGGGTTGAGTGGATTGCGGTGCGGGTGGATCCTGGCTCCTGCAAAGCTGTCTGAGCGCATGTGGCACATTCACGATGTGCATGCGGCTACATATCCATTCCTGGTTGAGTATGTCAGCGTTAGAGCGCTGGAGAAACTGCCGGGAATCACTGCTCGAATGAACTCGCTGCTCAATGAGAACAGGTCACTGTTGCACAGTTTTCTTGTCGGGCGAGATGATCTTGAATTTTTCTGGCCGGAACACGGCACCATCGCTTTTCCCCGACTGAAGCTCGGCAATGCAACGGAGTTCTGCAATCTGTTGCGCAACGAATTTGAAACCAGCGTTGTTCCCGGAGAATTTTTCGAGATGCCAAACCATTTCAGAATCGGTGTCGGCCTTCCCAGCGCCGATATCCGCGCAGCCCTGGAGCAAATCCAGCGGGGTCTTGATCGCTACAAGGTTTCAGTCTTCGCTCGTGTCTGAGCTTCAATCCTTCTCAGCCGCAAACTTCCCCGCCCCGTGGCAGGCAATGTACAGGAACGCAAAGCAGAATAAGACGGCTTCCGCTCCGCCATTCTGAATGGGCAGAATTCCTCGTTGCTGGTGGACCATGAAATAAGCCACGGCCATTTCACCGCTGGCGATGAAAGCAGCAAAACGGGTCAGCAGCCCAAGCAGCACCAAAATACCGCCGCCGAACTCGATAAGGCCAGCGGCCAGCATCATGGGATTGTGAAGCTGGGCGTGGCCTCCAAAGGCGCCAAAAAGCTTCTGCGCGCCGTGGCACATGAACAAGAATCCAACTACGACTCGGAAAATTGCATATGCAACAGGCTCGAGTCCATTCAGAAATTTCATTCTTCAGTCCTTTTGAAAGAGCGTGATGGAGAGTTTAAGGCCCGCGGGCCTTGCTGTCGAGTAACTCTGGGACATTGTCGTTGCCGAAATGCCGGTATCCCCATCTCCTCACTTAAAGAAAGTTTTTGTCGCAAGAAGAAAGGCCCGCCGGGAGGAGCGGCGGGCCTGGTTGGGCAACGACAAGGCTAGTTAGAAGGAGATCTTTCCTCCGAAGATCAGCTTTCTGGGTTGGCTGTTGGTGACAGTTGGGTCTCCGAATCCGGCAAACGGACCTGGGGTCAGGCCAGCGTCTTCCAGGAACGGATCGATACTCAGGAAGTTTGGATGGTTGAAGACGTTCAGCGCCGTCGTGTGGAACTCAAAATTCACTCTTTCGCTGAGTTTTATATTCTTGAACACGGAGAAGTTGGCGATGTTGCTGATCGCATCCTGCTCAATGTTTCTGGCCACATTGCCGAACGGCGTGCCAAATACTTGTTGCGCAGCGCCGCCGTTCAGGATGTAACGCACATCATTGTTTGTGACCGCAACCTCCGCGGCATTGGTGCTGTTCAGGGCGTTCATGCTGATCAACTGTGTGGCCGGTAAACCACAACCCGCGCCAAAAGCGTTGCAGGCATCACCTGCGAAGATACCAATCTGCGTCACAGGGGCATTGGGATTCCCGAAGAACGGACGCGCTGAATCGGTACCGGCAAATGTGCCCAGGAACGTCGCATCATAGAAATCGCCGGGAGATGATGCTATAGCTGTGAACGCTTGCGAAGGCGTATACCTCTGGCCCGACGCGATCAGGTAATTGCCGGAGATTGACCAGCCACCCAGGATGTGGCCGAGAGCGCCGTGCTGGTCCTTGAAAAAGGGTAGCTGCTCGGTAGCCAGGATGGACCACTGGTGCGGATAGTCCAGGCCGGAGAACGAGTATTCCCCGTTTTCAAAATTGAGAGGATTTTGCGAAAACGCTACGCTGTTTCCGGCCGCGGCCGTTCCGAAAATTTCACTCACGTTGTCGAGTGTTTTACTGAACGTATACGACGTCCGCAACGTCAGCTGGTGAAACAGGTTGTTGGCCCGGAATTCAGTTTGCAGTGCGTTGTAATTCGAGTGGCCGGTGTTTGTACGCAGGCGGGTGACTCCTTTCCCGCAAAACTCTCGTCCGAAATCAGGGCTCAGTGGGCCCGGCGCAAATCCTGGAGCTGGTGAAATCTGTGGAGTGGTGCAGGGCGTGATTCCGGGAGGAATCGCACTGGGGAATGCCGACGCCAAATCGGCAATGAATGGGTTTCCGTTAATGCTTTGGAACAGGTTGGTAGCGTGGTTCCCAACATAGCGCACTTCCACCGCGGAATCCTTGCTCGTCTCGCGCTCTATCCCCAGGCTCCAGCTGTGTACCCTGTCCGGGCCGAAATCGGGTGTGATGGCGGTCTGCGCCTGTGTGCGCGGATCCAGCACGCCGGGCGTGAGCACCGGAGCCAGTTCTGCGCGTACATTTGGTCCGGTGGGAACAGCCGGCAATGAAAGCACGGAAGCAGTAGGTCCCAGGAAGGTCTGCAGGAACACTTCGGGCGCCGACGTCGCCATGTTGAGGTAAATGTTGTAGAACGGCGGATCATACAGCAGTCGATATCCACCACGAATCACCGTCTTGCCATTCCCTGTCCACATGCCGCCTGATTGTGGCGACCAGGCAAAGCCCAGACTCGGACCAAAGCTGTTTTTGGGGGCTGGAACAGTCGGGAACGTACGAAGTGAGAGTGGAAGACTCGGATCCCAGAATGCCGTTGCTGGATTGGATTCGCGGGCTGTCGTTATGTCATTGAATATGTTCGCAGGCTGACCGTAGTAAGACCACGTCAAACCCAGATTCAATGTCAAGCTTTGGCTCACCTTCCAATCGTCACCGCCGTACAAGAACGTGTCATGTTCGCGGAAGTCGAGCGACGAAGGACCGTTGGCGATTCGCACACGGTTCGGAGTATTGGCAAAGAATGCATCCCAGTCCGCAAAACGGAACTGGCCGTTGATGTTGGGTAGGAAGATGTTCGGGCTCCTCTGGTACGTGTAGTTAACGCCAGCTTTCAACTGATGCCTGCCCAAAACAAAATTCCAGTTGTCCTGCCCTTGCCACGTATTCACAATTCGCGCTTGCGGAAAGATCGGGTTCGGCCCAAATCCCAGTAGCCCTGGTGTCTGGAAGCTCACATTCGTGAGTGACTGGTCAAGGTTATTAGCGGTCACCACGCTGCCGGCGGAATTGCCTCCGAACTCCACATTCGTACGGCCAAACGATACGCGCGCCTCATTCACCATGCGTGAACTGAGGTTGTGCGTCCAGCTCAGAAGAACGGACTGGCTGAGCGCAGGAACATCCGTCAGATATCCTGCTGCGCCATCGCCAGTAAATTGTTCGGTGCCGAAGGTGTTATTACGATTAAATATGTAACGTCCCGTAATGGTGTCACTGCCCAGTTGCAGGTCCGTTCGCGCAATCCAGTCGAAGATGTGTGATGGAGTCTTCACAGTCCGCGAGAGTCCCGCAAACTCAGCACCAGGGCAGGTTGCCATTACGCCGGTTTGCAGCGTCTTCGGGTCCAGTGTTGGATTACCTTCTGAAATACCATAGGGTCCAAACTTAGAGATAATTTGCAGCGAAGTCGGATTCACACCGCAAGCAGCAAGGGTGGCAAGGCCGGCAGGCGTAGGCGTTAGGTTACTTGAACTGAAAACACCATTCTGCGAAATGATTTCCTGATCGAATCCTCCGAAGAAAAACATTTTGTTTTTTACAAATGGTCCGCCAATAGTAAATCCGGCAAATTCATCGTTCAGCCGCGGAGGTTCCGTGAGCGGATTGCCGGCCTGATCCGTGTCAAACCGCTTTTGGAAGTTCGTCATAGAGTTCAGGACCGAATTGTTCTCTGTGCCGAAGATGGTTCCGTGCCACGCATTTCCGCCGGACTTCGTAATTATGTTGACTACTGATCCGGAGTTGCGGCCATATTCAGGTCCAAACTGGTTTGTAATGATTACGTATTGATTCACAAACTCAGGGTTCGTCACGAACAGCGCCGGCCCGGCAACACTGTTGTCGTTATTGTTCTGACCATCAATCTGCTGATCATTGTTGCGTCCACGCAAACCGTTGGAAGTGAATCCTTGCCCGCCATTGAAATTCGAGAAGTTGTTGTCGCGCGAAGATGACACTCCGGGAACAAACAGCGCCAGGTTGTCCAAACCTTCGTTCTCCTGCACACCTGCAAAGCTGGACAGCTGCGTGCCTGCAAAGGTATTCGTGACCTGCGACTGCGTCGACTCAATGAGCGGTGCGGCGGCCGTTACCTCGACTGTTGTACTCGTTTGCCCGACCGCGAGTTTGATGCTGCCGAGTCCTGTATCACGGCCAGCAGCAACAACTATATTGTTTTGCACTGCGGTATTGAATCCCTGGGCTGAAACCTGAACCTTGTATTCGCCCGCGGGAATCAAGTTGAATCTGAATAGACCTGAACTGTCTGATTTTGAGGTGTAAGTGGTACCCGTAGCAAGATTGGTCGCCTTTATTTCGGCGCCGGCAAGGACTGCTCCCTGCGGATCTGCTGCGGTTCCGGAAATGGACCCCTTCAGGACCTGGGCAAAAGCCACACCCGCCAGAAGGAGTACTGTGAGAAATGGGATGAACGCTGATCTATGGCGAAGTCTCCGAAACATCTTGGGTTTCTCCGTCGACATGAAGTAGCAGAGAAGGTGTTTGTTCCCGGCGCCAACACTGCTTCACGCTCGACTAAACACTATGCACGCAGCGGGCCAGCAGCTTCAGAGAGAGCCTTCACTCCA
>DATEJX010000427.1:0-9536 GCA_035277785.1 Candidatus Angelobacter sp.
CTAATTCTAAAAAGTCACTCTTTCAGCGCGAGGGCGGCAAAACCATGCTGTCTGACGACGAATTCGACCACGGAAATACCTGCGAGCCCGACACGCCTGCTTCCTTTATTGAACAGGAGGAGGTGGCATTTATTAAGAGGATCATGGCCTTGCCGGACAAGCGGCCCGATCCCGGCGCCTACCGCAGCATGGAGTCTGACGAAATCGCCCTTGACCTGCTCGAACTCGCCAAACTCTACTCACGGACGGATCCACGCCCGCTTAGCACACCCTGGCGGCCATATCTGACCGCGGACGATCTGTCTGACGGTCCTTGCGAATGAACTAGTTCTCAGTCAATGTGAAATCACTTCCCTGAACGCCATATCTACGCCTGCGCAATATTCCTGCAAGTCTCTAAAATAATTCTTCACCTCATTCGTCTCCACTGATAGATGAAGGCTGTAATGAGCCCTGACTGGATGACCGCCGAACAAGATCAACGGATCACTGAGACCGTCAGGCGTGAACGGACACGGCTACGCAGCTTCATCCGTCGACGTGTGCGCGATGAAGGCGAAGCAGAAGACATCTTGCAGGACGTTTTTTCGGAATTGGTAGAAGCCTATCGCTTGATGAAGCCGATTGAGCAAGCCGGGGCCTGGCTGTTCCGGGTGGCGCGGAATCGGATCATCGACAAATTTCGCAAGAAACGTCCAGAAACTCTGTCTGATCTCCAGTCGGCTGATCATGACGAGCCGCTGATTCTGGAAGAGTTGCTGGCCTCACCCGATGCCGGTCCAGAGGATTCATACGCGCGCACAGTGCTGATGGAACAAATTGAGAGTGCGCTGGATGAGCTTCCCGAAGAGCAGTTGCAAGTGTTTGTGGCGCATGAGATTGAGGGTCGCAGCTTTAAAGAATTGGCGGCTGAAACTGGATTGAGCGTGAACACACTGTTGTCTCGCAAGCGGTATGCAGTGTTGCATTTGCGCAAGAGACTGGAAGCAATTCATAAAGAGTTTATTGAGGGTTAAGAAGATGAGAGCACGCTGGATTGTTTCAATGATCGTAAAAGTTCTCCTTTTCGCGGTGATTGTGATCGCGGGGTTCGGGCAGGCCGTTTTGCATTTGTGGAACTGGCTGATGCCAGAACTGTTTGGACTGCATACCATCACGTTCTGGCAAGCAGTGGGCCTGCTGGCCCTGAGCTGGCTGCTCTTTGGAGGATGGCGCGGCTTCCACGGATCGCCACGCCATCGCGAGCACTGGCGCCGACGGATGAGACACCGCTGGGAGCATATGACTCCCGAAGAGCGAGAAAAATTTCGCCAAACCTTCCGCGGAGGATGCGGCCAGGCCCAGGCGTGAAGGTGGACGCTGGACAGATTTCGCCAGCTGAACGCCTTTAACGTCGAAAAAGCTGCAGAGTTTCTGATGACAGGCTGTTGACAAAAGCGAATAAATGGCGTATATTAAGTGAGCAGCTTACAACAGATCAGGAAGTCTGACTGCACTTTGGTCTCCCGGCTGGGGTGAGCACGGGCGGATCTTTGAAAATTTTAATGTTGGTGAAGGAAGGCCAGGCTTCTTCCCTGAAGAAGTAGGACCGCGAGATTCAATTAACGTTTCCGCGGGAATAAATTGTGTAACTTCTTTGTTTTCCTAATTTGAGGCAGCGTCAAGCCTCAGGTGATCTGGGGTATTTCAAGTTTTCATTGCTTTTTAATGGAAACAGGAAACTGTTTCAGCAGTCCAAACGTATTATCGCAGTAGGAACGGCAAGAAAAATCGCGACCCAAAAGATGCAACGTTTACAAAAATAAATTCACTTAACTAGTCGATAACAGCCAAGGACAAACGTCTATAGATGTAACCGCAAAAAGGGAGCAACCATGCTGAGCTTTACAACCAATAATTTAGGCGATGTCGCGATTTTTGAATGCAAAGGACGGATGACTCTGGAAGGCGGAGACGTGCTGCGCACTGCGGTGCTTAACCAGCCCTATGTTCAGTTGGTGGTGCTGGACCTGAAGGAGATCAAAGACATTGACGCTGCCGGTTTGGGCGTTCTGGCCAGTTTGCGGGGATGGGCCAAGGCCAGCGGCACGGAGTTGAAGTTAATGAATCTTACGTCGCGAGTGGAAAAGGCGCTTGCGCTCACCGGGCTGAGGTCAGTTTTTACCATCTGCTCAGCCCGGGACATGATTGATTTGTGGTGCCGCGCCCTCCACAGCAGGGTGACCACAGTTGCCCCTCCCTTGAAGCAGGCGGTTGGGTTTTGAAAGCACCAACTCGTCGCGCAACGTAAAATAGAAGTGTGACGATCGAACTTCTTGTCTTTCTCGCCATTATCGTTGGCTATTTCCTCCTGATGCGAGTTGTTCTGCCTGCTCTCGGCGTTCCCACTTGAACGTCAGGGCAATGCGAGCTTCGTGGATCGAAGCTTAAGAAAGTTCCAGACGCCAAAATGGAAGTGAAACAGTAGGCGGCACCCCATCGGAATGAAAACGACTAAGCTGTTCCGTCCTGTAGGACAGAAAGAGCTTGACCTGATTGAAGCCAGCGGTTTCCGCCGCTTCCCTCCGCGACTTCCCGAGCAGCCAATTTTTTACCCAGTCCTCACGCGCGAATATGCAGAGCAGATTGCGCGCGAGTGGAACACCCGGGACCAGCGCTCGGGCTTCGTTGGCTATGTGCTGGAATTTGAGGTTGAATCTTCTTACCTGGATCGGTTTGAAGTGAAGAAAGCGGGAAGCAGCCAGCACTTGGAGTATTGGATTGCCGCGGAAGAACTCGATACCTTCAACCGGCACATTCAAGGTCGTATTCAAGTGATCGCCAAATTTGCAGGCACGAAATAAGACCCAAAGCAAAATTTTCGCAACCTTTTTCTCCTTCCTAACGTAATTACCTCACAGGCGTCTCATACCTAAACATGCTCAGGGGGCGAAATCTATGGGTTATTTGAATACCCAGGTCAGGCAGGTGCTGCGCAGGCTGGCTCGCACACCTATGTTTACCGCGGTCACGCTGATCACTCTGGCTGCCGGAGTGGGCGCCAACACAGTTGTATTCAGCGTGCTGGAAGGCATTCTGCTGAAACCGCTGCCTTATCCCAGGTCGCAGCAACTGGTGGTGGTGAACCACACGGCTCCCGGCATCAACGTAAAGGAGCTTCCTGCGGCGCCTTCCAATTACTTCATCTATCGCGACCAGAACCGCAGTTTTGAAGATATTGGGATGATTACAGGCGATTCCGTGAGCATCACCGGAGTTGCGGAGCCGGAACAAGTACGAGCCCAGCTGGTGACAGATGGGCTGCTGCCTGTGCTCGGCGTGGCGCCCACGCTTGGCCGCGGCTTTTCGCATCAGGATGATTCGCCCGGCAGTCCGGACACCGTGATCCTCATGTACGGCTATTGGCAGCGCAAGTTCGGTGGCGATCGCGGAATTCTCGGACGAAATCTGATGATCGACGGTAAGCAGCACCAGGTCATTGGCGTGATGCCGCAGAGCTTCCACTTCTTCGGCCAGGCTGACGATCCAGCCGTTCTGCTTCCCTTCCAGTTTGACCGCAACAAAACGTTTCTGGGCAACTTCAGCTATTCGGCCATTGCGCGTCTCAAACCCGGCGTGAGCATTGAGCAGGCCAGCGCTGACGTGACGCGCATGCTGCCCATCGTTACGCACACGTTCCCTGCGCCGCCGGGCTTTGACATGAAGATGTTTGAAGACGCGCGCCTTGGTCCGAATATCAAACTGCTGAAAGATTACGTGGTTGGCGACGTCGGCAACGTGCTCTGGGTCTTGATGGGATCCATTGGACTGGTGCTGCTGATTGCGTGCGCCAATGTTGCCAACCTTGTGCTGGTGCGTGTGGAAGGACGACGGCAGGAATTGGCCATACGCTCCGCACTCGGCGCGCGCTGGAGCCGCATTGCCTCAGAGCTGCTGGTGGAAAGCCTGGTCCTTGGGCTCCTGGGCAGCCTCGTTGGCCTTGGCCTGGCATACGGCGGCTTACGAGTTCTTCTGGCCGTGGCTCCGAAGGGGCTGCCTCGCTTGAATGAAATTGGGATTGATGGCCCTGTGCTGCTGTTCACTCTGGGGCTCGCGCTGCTGGCCAGCCTGTTATTTGGTTCCATTCCCATTGTGAAGTACGCCGGCTCGCGCCTGAGCGCCGGACTGCGCGAAGGCGCACGCGGCATGAGCCAGAGCCGCGAACAACATCGTGCACGCAGCGTGCTGGTGGTTGTTCAGGTCGCGCTGGCTCTTGTCTTGCTTGTGTGCTCCGGGTTGATGGCAAGAACATTCGTTGCTTTGACGAAAGTAGAACCCGGATTTACGAATCCTGCTGAGCTCCAGATTTTCTCGCTCTCGATTCCGGAGACCGAAATCAAAAATGACGAGCAGGTTCCGCGCGTCTTTGAGGAGATCGCGCGGAAGCTGTCATCCGTCCCTGGCGTGTCATCCGTGGGCTTTTCCAGCAGCATCCCCATGGACGGAAACAACAGCTTTGACCCGGTCTTCGCTCAGGACCACAGTTATCGCCCGGGCGAGCTTGCCCCGATTCGGCGGTTCAAGTTCATGGCGCCGGGATTCCTGAGCACAATGGGCACTCCGCTGGTGGCAGGACGAGACTTCACATGGACCGATATTTACAACAAAGCCCCGGTAGTCATGGTCTCAGCCAGTATGGCACGAGAGATGTGGGGTTCTCCGTCAAATGCTCTAAGAAAACAGGTGCGCGTCGGCACCACCGATGACTGGCGGCAAATCGTAGGCGTGGTAGGCGACGTGTATGACGATGGACTGAACAAAGAACCCTCCAAGTCCGCGTACTGGCCCATTCTGTTGAGTAATTTTGAAGGCGAGAAGATCAGAGCGCGACGGAATGTCTCATTCGCTCTGCGGACCCCGCGCGCAGGAACGGAAAGCCTGATGAAAGATGTGCGGGACGCGGTATGGTCCGTGGATCCCAACCTTCCCTTGGCGGGTGTACGTACTGAGGAATACTACTATCGCGCCTCTATGGCACGCACTTCTTTTACCCTGCTGATGCTGGCAATTGCCGCAGCCATGGCTCTGCTGCTGGGAACAGTGGGCATTTATGGAGTGATTGCCTACTCGGTCTCACAGCGCACGCGTGAGATCGGCATCCGTATGGCACTCGGCGCGCAAAGAAACGAATTGACGGGCCTGTTTGTTCGCCACGGACTTCTGCTCAGCGCCATTGGTGTGGCCATCGGATTGATCGCAGCCTTCGCATCCATGAGGCTCTTGTCTTCCCTGCTTTACAAGGTCAGTCCAGTTGACCTTATGACCTACTCCGCGGTTTCCGTTGGCCTGGTGATAACTGCATACCTCGCCAGCTACGTGCCTTCGCGCCGCGCGGCCAGCGTTGATCCGGTGGAGGCGCTCCGTAGCGAGTAGTACAAAAAAAGGGACCTGCACTTTGAATTGCAGGTCCCGTTACGGTTTGCATTATTCCCGACTGTTAATTGGCCGCTTGCTGATTGTTCTGCATGACAAAGTGCGCCCGGCGGTTTTGTGACCAGCAGGAATCGTTTTCTGCCGTGGTGCAGAATGGCTTTTCCTTGCCAAGGCTGATCAGCTTGATGCGATCCGCCTTGATTCCCTGTTTTACCAGCGCATCGCGGACGCTCTTGGCGCGGCTGTCGCCCAGCGCCATGTTGTAGTCTTCTGAGCCACGCTCATCGCAATGACCTTCAATCAGCAACTGCATGTTCGGGTGCGCTGACAGGAACTGGGCATCAGAACTTACCATGGCTTCTTCGTCATTGCGAATGTTGGCATTGTCATAGTTGAAGAAGATGTCTTTCACATTTTTCGCAAACAGCTCTTCATCAGAGATGGTTGCCACCTGTTTCTGGGGCTCGGTAACGGTCAAGCGCGCGCTGGCCTCTGCAGAGCCGCCATCTCCCTTGGCCTGGAGATGGTACGTAGTGGATTGCTCAGCCGTGATCTGTTTGCTGCCGGAAGCAGCCACGGTGCCCATCCCGTCAATGGTGACGGTGGATGCATTCTGGGTGTTCCAGCTCAGCTCAGCGGTTTGTCCCCGCTGAACGTCTTCCGGACTCACCGTCAGGCTGGCCACGGGAGCAGGAGCTGCCGTGGGGGTTGGAGGCGTCGCCGGCTTTGCCGCGGTCATCTTATGATGGCAGCCGGTGGAAGCAAGGCCGAACGCCAATGCAATAGCGGACAAAAGAATTTGTTTCCTCATAAATATCTCCTCAAATCAAAGCTGCTTCTGCACCTTTGGTGCGAGGCAGTCACATAACAAATTGAAAATCCATGAATTGAGAGCGGTTATCTCTCAGATTGTGAATAAGGGTTTGGGGCGCCCGGGAAAAAGTGGGTTAACAACGCAGGATTGCGAGGTTCTCTTCCATGCTCGCGCTGAGGATGCCGCCGCCTTCAGGTCGGGGCTGCTCAACCACGGCATCAGTCACTACCTCGGGACGGGACAACAGTCCCTTTGCCACATAGAAGAGCAGAAAAAGCAGTGCCAGAACTGCCTTGCGCGAGCGCAATGCAGTGGTGGGGCCGTGGGTCGCCTGGAATGGGCCATGCACAAGCGGGAAGAAGAACAGCAGAAGCACGCAGACTGCGGCGCAGAAAACCATCAACCGCCGGAACATCCACGTGAGCATGTGCAGAGTATGATCCAGAGTTGCTGAATCGTCAACTGAGGCAAACACCTTGCGAATGGCACTTACTCTGACTTAGTTCGGCTTGCCCAGTCCTGATCCCTAGTTTGCCTCGGAAACAGTGCCGTTTCGCAGTCGGTGTAAACTGTTGATGCTGGCCCATGCGAAAGTGGCGGAATTGGCAGACGCACCAGACTTAGGATCTGGCGGGTAAAACCGTGGGGGTTCGAGTCCCCCCTTTCGCACCAACAAGTTGCAGACGGTCACGTATTGGGCACAATTCCACTGTGCCCAATTTTGTGCCCACTCGAACAAAGAAGCCGGATGCCCTGTTATGCATATCAGACACTTGAAGGTTACCGGTATGTCATCGGAAGTCTGGAAGCAGATTCTCGACTGGTTCGCTGTAGTCCTCGTCGGCCTCACATTTGTGACGGGCGCGGCAGCATTGGTGGTCGGCCCAAGTAGCCACTCCCCACGATACGACAGGTAGGCTGGTCGTCCAGAACAAGGCGCTCGACGCAGGGTCAAGTCCGCCTGAGCTAGGTCTGGAGCCCGACACGAAAGATTTGACGACGATCTATATGCGTTTTCTGACAGTCAAAAGTGCTCGATCAGTTTGGGGATCAACTCGGAAATCTATATACGGGGGCTACTGTCCTTGAAGACATTGAAGGTTTGCGTGTTGATATTCCAACAAATCAGGCGTTAGCCGGAAGTGGGACCTATATTGACCCCGTGGGATTTTTCAATCACAACGGTATCCACGTTCCAGCGGACAGCCCGCAAATAGCCACTTGGGAGGCGGATCCAAATCCCGCTCTTCCGATCCCGAACGACCCAACGCAAACACAAAACATCGGGGTGAAAGTGGATACTTTCGTGTTGTCTCCGGCAATTGTGAACCGTCAAGTTACACCCGCCCCCCCGGCAATCAGTTACGGTGATGTGGCCTTGATTAATCTCAAACAGCGAGGTAGCGCAATGCGACCAGTCAAGAATGTTGTAATTGGCTTGCTTCTTATTGTCGTAGTCGGTTTATTGGCTCCAATCGCTGCCGGTAGTCAATCCGCTCCAAACGGTAAGACGAAGGGCGAAGCCCAGGACCGTGACTCCGATGAGATACCGGGTGGCGTGTTTTTGCAGGAGTTGGGCGAAAAGAATAATTGCTATTTCACTTTAGAGGAGATCTGGCGCGACGGTCATGTTGAGGACTTGCTCGGCTCCGTCTGGGTTAAAAGAGGCGACAAAAACCGTCCCTTGGCGGATGTATTGCAGTCGATGCAAAGAAAACGTCCGAACTTTAGTTTTGAACCGGATCCTAAAAACCCGCAGATCATACACATCATTGATCTACGCCTGGGGAAGCTAAGAAACTATAGCCTCGATCAAGTTTTGGATCGATTCGATTTTTCTGGCACAACGCCAGAACTAATATCTTCCCTTGCAAAGCAAGGCGTAACCATACAGGAAAGCGCTGGGACGCCGCCGGTGTTTGTGAATGATCCAACGAGGATCAGCATCAGCGCAAACCGGACTAGTGTGAGGGAGATTTTGGGCGAGAGTTTGCCACCGGCTTCATACAACCACTTCATGTGGAAAGCAATAACCAGAGTAAGCCCGGATCAAACTACATTCATAGCCTTCCACCCTCTGTTAAAGAAGCAGTGAACCGTAACAAGTGCGAGCCTAAGAAATGAAGCCCGTTTCAATCGCCGGAGTCTTTTCAACACGTCATTCAGCGTCCGAGGGTTGATAGTGAGGCTGCATATGAGCAATGGAAGATGCGCCAGGAATCTTTGACTCAAACACCGGCGAAATGAGAAATGCCGCGGTGCCCAATTTTGTGCCTACCACCAAATCAGACAAAGAATCACGGAGTGATACCGTGCCTCTCGGAGTCCCGCATAAATATTGGCTTGTATCACTCCGTCTCGTTTCGCGCCACTTGCGCTAAGTTATTGATTTCCCGTTCACTGCGAACTTAGGATCTGGCGGGTAAAACCGTGGGGGTTCGAGTTCCCCCTTTCGCACCAAATCCTTGAGATTCCCTCGCAAGTAGCGCTCGGGATTTCGCCTGCGGGCTCCCGCTTCGGCTCGCAGGTACTCGACTTCATCATGCCCGCAACTTGGCTCAACATTCTTGAAGTTTCAGAGATATATTCAGTGGCATGGGGTGGACTAAGGAAAATCGGGCGGACTTGCCACGCACCATCGTGAGCCGTATCAGCCAGGTGCAAGAAAGAGCAGTGACTTCCCAGGAACGTGCTCTTTCAGCCGTTCAGAAATCCAGGGCTCTGATCTCGCACTCAGAGGCAATCATCGCAGCAATTGGTAGGGGTCGAATGAAACGAAGCCGTTCTTCGCTCCGCGACTAGACTCCGAAATGCGAACTCTCTTCAATTCAGCACAGTAAAATCTCGCCGATAACACCGATCCTTGCTTGCTACAGATATTGTGCACTATGCCACTTACAATTCCCATTTTGGTACTGACATCATCTTTAAATTGAACTATGGGTGCTTCAGCGTGGATTCTAATGCGTTCTTTTACCTTCAATAACTTATTCTAAGTGCGTTGATTGTTGTGCTGTAGATTAACTATGGAGCAATGAAGACCAGAACGGGAACGCGACGGGTGTTACGCGAGGTTTTTGATTGCTTTCTAAAAAATAATTAATGATACTTTTGTCTCCGCTCGTTTCGCGTGAATCTCATTCCAGTGCAACGCTGGGAAAACACTCTGGGTGTGGTAAAGCGTGACCGAAAAGCTCAAACCGGTAGCTCTTATCAGCATGCCGTCGTTATCTGCGCGGCACCCTTCATTTCAACTTGCTTTGCTCAAGCCGCTTCTGGAGCAGGCAGGTATTCCGGCACAGCAGTTTTC
>DATEJX010000428.1:0-8203 GCA_035277785.1 Candidatus Angelobacter sp.
GACCACTGGCATAAGGGGAACCGGGGAACTACAAACAGCCGCATCCATCTTCCCATAACAGGCGCAACCCCGGGCTTCCTGAGTGGTGAAAAATTCTGGATTCAGGAACTCTGGTTCGGAGCCCAAAATCTCTGCTGGAAAACGAGGCGGAGCCCGGCTGAAAAGGAAGGCGCCGCCGGATCATCTATGTATTTCGATTCGCATTGACTACACTCGTCCGCCGCGCTACTATCATCTTTCAAACAGATTCCGAACGCCCGCTGGCTTGCCCGGCGGGCGTTTTCCTTTGGGAGCAAATTCTAAAGATGACTGACGCAGAAATCCTCACCCTGGTTGACCGATTGGAGCGCTGCCTGCTCGGCAAAACAGAGTTTCACCATCGCGACCACCTCGCCGTCGCTGTCGTCTACCTCTACTCGTCCGATCTGGAAACGGCCTTCGCCCGCATGCGCTCCACGCTCATCCGCTTCAGCACGCACCACAACGTTCCGCAGCTTTATCACGAGACCCTTACACGCTTCTGGATGAGTGAAGCCAACAATCGCCTGGACCGGAACATGTGCCTGCGCAAATCCGTCGCGGCAATCCAGCAGGCATTAGCGGACAAGAACTTGCCGCAAACTTATTACCACAAAGAGACGCTCGACTCGCAGGAGGCGAAGCAGAGGTTTGTTGAGCCGGAGGTGGGACAAAAATTCCGCCGCAGATAAACGCAGATCTTCCCTGCACGGAATCTACTCTGTGGCTGATTATAGATGAGACTTTTGCTAAAGACATAGAATGGGTGGAGAAACCTCATGATATTTGCCTTCATCACTATCGCCGTTCTTGTACTGATCGGTTTGTTGCATGTGTACTGGGCTATGGGCGGAAGGGCTGGCATCACGGTAGCGATTCCAGAATTTGAAGGCAGGTCGCTCTTTCGACCGGGTCCGTCGTTGACTTTCATGGTCGCGCTCTTGTTGTTTTTTGCAGCAATGGTCGTCGCTATCCAGGCAGGCATGATCTTCCATGAAAAGTTTGGCTTGATGCCCCGAGCCGCGACAATCGTATTGGCCTTGGTCTTTGCCGCTCGGGCAATTGGCGATTTTCGGTATGTTGGATTTTTTAAGCGGGTTACAGGAACCCGCTTTGCGAAGTACGACACACTGTGCTATTCGCCTCTTTGTGCTCTACTTTCGCTCGGGCTTGCAATCACGGCAAGCCATCGCTAGTTGTCTCGTCCCCTTCCGACTCATAACGGCTTACCATCAGGCTGGAAGCGGTAGCCGACCCATGGCTCGGTGAGGATGTATCTGGGCTCGTCGCTGGCTTCAATTTTCTTGCGCAGCTGGTTGATGAAGACGCGCAGATATTCCGGTTGTTGCACGCTCTGGCCGCCCCACACGGCATTGAGCAGAACCCGGTGGGTGAGCACCTTGCCCGGATGGCGCGCCATGAAAGTGAGCAGCTCAAATTCCTTGGGCGTGAGGCGAACTTCTTTTCCCTGGACGCGCACCTGGCGTGATTCAGCGTCAATGTAGAAATCTCCGTCTTCGATCGGCTCGGAAGATGGAACTTCCGTGGCGGCCACGCGGCGCAGGTTCGCACGAACCCGCGCCAGCAACTCATTCACGCTGAAAGGCTTGGTCACGTAGTCATCGGCCCCGGCGTCCAGCGCTTCGACTTTGTTCTTCTCCTCTCCCCGCACAGAGAGCACGATGATGGGAACCTGCGAGCGCTCACGTACCGAGCGGCAGAGCTCAATCCCGCTCAAGCCGGGCATGGAGAGATCGGTAACGATCAGGTCGGGTTTCCAGTCCATGGCGGCGTCAAAGCCGCTGGCTCCGTCGGCGGCGGTCTTTACCTCGTAGCCCTGCGAGTTCAGAGTGGTCTTGAGCACGCGTGAAATCTGCGTCTCATCGTCCACCACCAGGATGCGGCTGCGGTCATTCATCAACGTGGTTCGCGGCCTTCCTTTTGTGCTGTCTGCCCCAGCCACGGTTCAGGAGTCTCACGCACTCGCTGCCTTTCTGCTGCAGGCGCCGTTGAGCATCCGCTTGCTACAATCAGCCGCGTGAAAGTTTCTCCCCGAGCGGCGATGCGTTTGCTGGTCTGCGCCGGCCTGCTGGGACTGATCGTCCTTGTATACACGAAAATCCTGCACGTCAATAATACGACCGTTGCTGTCAGTTTCCTGCTGGCCATCCTTGCCATCGCCGCAGCCTGGGGACTGCGCTATTCCATTCCCATGTCCATTGTGGCGGCGCTGTGTTTTAATTTTTTCTTCCTTCCGCCGGTCAAGACTTTCACCATCGAGGAATCGCAAAACTGGGTAGCTCTCTTTGCTTTTTTCTTCAGCTCCATCCTGGCCAGCAATCTTTCCGAGCGTGCCCGGCGGCAAACGGAAGAAGCCAATCTGCGCCGGCGTGATGTTGAACGGCTTTACGGCTTTACCCAACAGCTACTGGTTTCAGAAAACGTGGTGGAATTGCTCAAGAAGGTGCCTGAATACGTGAAGGAGTTTTTTGCCGGATCACACGCTGCCATTTACATCCCGGCCAGAGACCAGCCGTATCGTTCCGACTCGGAGCGGCAGGAAATCCCACTGGAGCAATTGCGAGATGCTGCAGCTCGCAGTGAAGCACACATCGATCGAGAGCGGAGAGTAGCGATTGCGCCGCTGCGTCTGGGTGCCCGGACGGTTGGCTCATTCGGAATCGCCGGTGAGCTGCCTTCACGGGAGACCCTGGAAGCCATTGGCAGCCTGATTGCCATCGCGGTAGAGCGGGCACGCGCAGTGGAGAACCTGACGCGAACAGAAGCCGCGCGTGAAAGTGAGCGTCTTCGCTCGGCGCTGCTCGATTCCGTAACCCACGAGTTGCGGACGCCGCTCACCGCCATTAAGGCTTCCGTCACCACTTTGCGCTCCGCGGCAAAACTATCTCAGGAAGACCAGCAGGACTTGCTGGCCGTGATTGAAGAAGAGAGTGACCGTCTCAATCGACTGGTGGGTGAGGCGGTGGAGATGGCGCAGCTTGATGCCAGGGAAGTGAAGCTTGATCTGCGTCCGGAGCAGATTCGTGAGCCGATTGACGCTGCTCTGGCGGAAGCCAGGCACGCGCTGAGCAACCATCCCGTGCAGGTGCGCCTGCCGGAGCGGATACCGCCTGCGCTGATGGATGCAGGCTGGATCAAAAAAGTGCTGCAGCATCTGCTGGAAAACGCGGCCAAGTACTCGCCTGCCGGGGCGCCGATTTACATCAGCGCTGAAGTCCGCAACGACCGGCTCATCACCAGCGTAGCCGACCGGGGCGCGGGCATTGATGATCTGGAGCGCTCCATGGTCTTTGACAAGTTTTATCGTGGACAAAGCCAGCGCTACCGCGTGCAAGGGACGGGAATGGGCCTGGCCATTGTAAAAGCTATTGTGGAAGCGCACGGCGGGCGAATTGAAGTCACCAGCCAATTGGGGCAGGGTTCAGTATTTTCTTTCGGACTGCCGTTGGTGCCGGCAGATGCTTCGCGCGTAGCTCACCAAATCTAAAAATTATCGGGAACCGGCCCGTTCGTCCCTGCGTATTAGCTCCCAGGAGAAGTGCGATGGGAGCTCTGTTACAGGATTTGAGGTATGGCGCACGAACGCTGCGCAAGTCTCCGGGATTTACGCTGGTGGCGGTGATTGCTCTGGCGCTTGGCATTGGCGCCAACACGGCGATGTTCAGTGTGGTGGACAGCGTGCTTCTTCGGCCATTGCCTTATGCCGAACCGGAAAGCCTTCTGAAGATCTACACCAGCATGCCGCAATTTCGTGACGCGTCCATTTCTTATCCAAACTTCCTGGATTGGCAGCAGCGCAGCCGCTCATTTGAAGCCATGGCTGCGTATCGCAGCACATCGTTCAATCTCACGGGAAGCGCGAACCCTGAACGGCTCCGCGGCGAGATGGCCTCTGCCACAATTTTCCCTGTGCTCGGGATCAAGCCGGTCATCGGGCGTGCTTTCACGTCCGACGAAGACCGCAAAGGCGGCGCTCAGGTGGCGGTGCTGACATCGAGCTTCTGGAAAACTCGTTTTGGCAGCGATCCCCAGATCATTGGCCGCACTCTCACCCTGGACGAAAAGCTCTACACAATTGTGGGTGTTGTGCCCAGTGATAACGTGATCCTTCGGCGCACATCTGTGATCATTCCGATTGGACAGTGGAGCGAGCCGCTCTTCTGGGACCGAAGTGTGGGCATGGGAACACGCGGTTTAGGACGGCTGAAACCCGGCATTTCAGTGCAGCAGGCACAATCAGAACTCGATGGCGTTGCAGCCGGTCTGGCGCGTGAGTATCCGAAGGACAATAAAGATCGCGGCATCTACGCGGTGTCTCTCCACGATGACCTTGTAGGTGATGTTCGCACGCCGCTGCTGGTGTTGCTCGGGGCGGTCGGGTTTGTATTGCTCATTGCATGTGCCAACGTGGCCAACCTGCTGCTGGCGCGTTCAAACGCAAGGGCGCGTGAATTTGCAATTCGCGGTGCGCTGGGAGCCACCCGCAGCCGCGTGATGAAACAACTTCTCACAGAGGGCCTGCTGCTGGCCGTCGCAGGAGGTGCGCTTGGCCTTGTACTTGCGGCAGGCTTGAATGCGATCTTCGCTGCCAAACTGGCCAACCAACTTCCCCGGGCAGACCAGATTCATCTGGATGGCTCGGTTCTCGCCTTCACTGCGTTTGTCTCGCTGCTGGCAAGCCTGCTGTTTGGAATCACACCTGCCCTGCAGAGCGCGCGCTCAGACTTGAACAAGATCCTGAAGGAAGGCGGTCGCGGTAACACGGGCCGCCATGGTTTCCAGCGCGCGCTTGTGATGGTGGAAGTAGCCCTGGCCCTGGTGTTAACAACTTCAGCCGGACTGATGATTCGCACCATGTCGAGGCTCTGGAGCGTTAATCCTGGATTTGATCCGCAAAACGTGCTCACTTTCAGCATTGCCGGATCTCCCGCGGTGCACGGTGCTCCTTTAGCGGTCCGCAACGGAATACAGCAGACCACGGAAAAGATACGTGCTTTGCCCGGAATCAAGGGAGCGAGCGTGGTCTTCGGCTCCGTACCCATGAATGGTGACTCAGAACTGCCATACTGGGTGGAAGGACGGCCCAAGCCTGAGCAGAATCAGATGGACCTGGCTTTGTTCTACGGCGTAGATCCTGACTACTTCAACGTGATGCGGATTCCCTTGTTGCGCGGCCGCCTGCTGTCGCAACAGGATACAGAGAAAGTTCCGTGCTCGGTGGACATTGATGAGGAGTTTGCACAAAAAGCATTTCCCAACCAGGACCCGCTGGGCCAGCACGTCAACCTGGAATTAATCGGCATGCAGTGCGCAGTGGTGGGAATCGTGGGCCACGTAAAACACTGGGGACTCGACACCGACGCAACCTCAAAGGTCCACTCCCAAATGTACATACCCTTCCGGCAGTTTCCTGATAGCGTAATGGACCTGGGTTCCACCGGCTCAGATTACGTCGTCCGTACCGCTCGTGAACCGTACGCTATTGTTCCCGCAATAAAGCACACGGTGACTGACATTAACGGCAAAATGGTGGGCTACGGCGAAGAGAGCATGCAGGATGTAATCAGTGATTCGCTCGCAGCCAGGCGATTCACACGCCTGCTGCTGGGGACATTTGCACTTCTGGCTCTTATCCTGGCCGCGGTGGGAATCTACGGAGTGATTTCATATTCGGTCAGCCAGAGCACACATGAAATAGGAGTGCGTATGGCGCTGGGCGCCGATACCGGAAGTGTACTCGGCATGGTTTTGAAAGATGCCATGCGCATGGCGCTGATGGGCATCGCGATCGGCGCTGCGGCGGCTTTTGCTGTCACTCGCGTGATGAAAGGCCTGCTGTTTGGCGTGAGCGCGTCAGATCCGCTGACATTTTTCATCGTGGCGCTGCTTCTGAGTTTGGTAACCCTGCTGGCCAGCTATGTTCCGGCAAGCCGAGCCACCCGGGTTGATCCAATCATCGCCTTGCGCTACGAATGAAGCGGGATGAGAAGCGAGCGGCTGTTCATGACGCAATCAGCAGCGAGGAAGTCGCCGGCGCGGTTCAGGCGGCCTTGTACTTTCCGGCCAGGCCATTCCAGCGGATTCTAAGGGCATCACGGCCCATCAGCAGCCCATCTCGCCAGGGATGAATAGTGGAGCGTTCATCGTGGCCCCAGGCAACAGGAACTTCCGCCACTTTCAGACCGAATCGGTGAGCCAGATAAAGAATCTCAGCGTCGAAACCCCAGCGGGTGATGCGTTGGCGAGGGAAGATGAGTTGCGCGGCGCGGCGCGAGAAGGCTTTAAATCCGCACTGCGTATCACGATAGGAAAAGCCCAGAAGAGCACGCAAGTAGAAGTTAAAAGTGCGTGACATGATGCGCCTCTTGAGCGGCTGCCGCTGAAACTGAAGCGAAGGATCCAGCCAGCGCGACCCGATGGCGACATCTGCTCCCTGCTCCAGCGCAGAGAACAGTTTGCTGGCTTCCGCGATCGGCGATGACAAATCAGCGTCAGTAAACAGAAGAATCTCTCCACGTGCATTAAGCATGCCGTTGCGCACAGAGTAGCCTTTGCCCTGGTTGCCGGGGTTCTGAATCACTCGAACCTGCGGGTTGCCCGAGGCGAAACCGCTGGCGATCTGGAAAGTCTCATCGCGGGAGCCGTCATCCACAATCACGATCTCTGCATTCCAGGAGGCCTGGCTGAGATAGGCAAGAATTTGTTCCATGGTCCTGCCTATTCTTCGGCGCTCGTTGTACGCAGGCACAACAATGCTGTATCGGGGTTGTTCAAGCTGGGGTGTGATGCTTGGGATAGAGGACTCTTTTGTGGCCAGGGTCATGCTGCCTGTTCTTTCTTCTTCTTCAACATGCTGAAAAATTCAGGTACAAGCTCAGGATCCCAGAGACCGCGCCGGGCTTCCTCCATCATTGTGAGTTCTGCTTCCTCGTGATGGAGCGCCGGTTTGTAGGGACGAGCCGTGCGGAGGGCGTCGTAAACGTCCACGACTTGAAGGATGCGGGCCAGCAAAGGAATGTTGTGTCCGACGAGCTGATCTGGATAGCCCGTTCCATCCCAGTGCTCGTGATGATGCCGGATGATGGGAAGCACGTTGCGGAACGACTTGAGCGGACGGCAGATGGATTCGCCGATCACCGGATGCTGCTTCATGACTTCCCACTCGGCCGGAGTCAGGCTGGTACCTTTCTTCAGGATGTCATCCGGGATGGAAACTTTCCCCAGATCGTGCAGGTAGCCTCCGCGTTTTAAGGCGATGATGCTTTCACCATCCAGGCCGATGTGGTGTCCCAGGTCCGCCGCGTAGCTGGCAAGACGTTCGCAGTGGTTGCCGGTGTAAGGATCGCGTGACTCAATGCCGAGCGCGAGCGCCACCAGCACTGCCTCAGCGTTTTCCAGCTCGTCAGTGAACTCTTTCAGTTTGAGGAGTGACTTGACGCGCGCAAATAACTCTTCCGGATAGAGCGGCTTACTTAGGAAGTCATCCGCGCCTGCCTCGATGCCGCGCACGCGGTCATCCCGATCACTAAGGCCCGTAATCATCACAACAGGAGTCAGGCGAGTGATGGGATCTTCCTTGAGCTCGCGACAGAGCTCGTACCCCGACTTGCCCGGCATGATTACGTCCAGCAGGACAAGGTCAGGCCGGTCACTGTGGACCATGCTGAGCGCTTCATCCGCCTGAGTCGCGGTAATCACCTCATATCCACGAGAGGTGAGCAACTCGCGGAGTAATAGAACAGTGTCCAACTTGTCATCAACTACAAGAATTTTGGGAGCGCGTTGTTTCAGGCGGCCAAATTCCTCGCGCACCCTTGGAGATAAGAGACCCATCCCATCGTGAGACGGAACCGGACGCACCAAGGTTGCATCGAGCAACTCTGAGACTACCTGATCTTCGTGGTTATCGTTGGACACAGACTATTCCCACATGCCGGTACGAAGATTATCCGGAACGCCCGCAATGCTTTTGGCTTTGCGCGACTGGGGGAGAAGGGCCGGTCTACTTCGCTGACCTGGTCTGAACTTCCTGACGCTTCAATACTAAAATATTAAGGTATACTCCCTAGCAAATGGAAGCATATAGTTTGCGGCTTAATAAGATAATTGAAATCCGCCACTTACCGCGAGACTTTTATCTGTAACCACGGTTTCCTCTGATTTT
>DATEJX010000429.1:0-3352 GCA_035277785.1 Candidatus Angelobacter sp.
CGCATCAATTCACCCGAACGCGTTCGCAACCGCCTTCGGTGGAGGCGTTGATCTCACGCTCAGCAAACACCTTGCCTGGCGCGTGCTTCAGGCAGATTACCTGCTCACTAAATTCAATGACGCTGATAACGACCGGCAAAACAACGTTCGCGTCGCCACCGGACTCGTCTTCCGCTTCGGCGGTGGCCCGCCTCCGCCACCACCCAACCGTCCTCCTACTGTCACTTTGACCGCGAATCCTAACAAGCTCACGGTCGGCGATTCGGCTGTGATTCAGGCCCAGGCAAGCGATCCTGACAACGACGCTCTCACTTACACCTGGACCTCTACCTGTGGCAACGTTGAAGGCACCGGCGCGGAAGTTCATCTCAACTCCGCCAACGTCGCTCCCGGCACATGCACTGTAACCGCCAAGGTTGATGATGGACGCGGCGGAAATGCCAGCGCATCCACTGATGTCACCGTGGAAGCAAAGCCCAATCGTCCCCCAACGGTAAGCTGCGCTGCCTCTCCGCAAACCGTTACTGCCGGACAACCAGTGAACCTCACCGCAACCGGCAGTGATCCTGATAATGACCAGCTCACTTACACCTGGAAATCCAGCGGCGGCAAAGTAACCGGCTCCGGAGCCCAGGCCCAGTTTGATACCACAGGACTCCAACCCGGCCATTACACCGTCACCTGCCACGCTGACGATGGCAAAGGTGGCGCCGCCGACGGCACCGCTGATGTTGAAGTGCAGGCGCCGGCTGAGCAGAAGAGACTTGAAACTCGTCTCTCGCTGCACAGCGTTTACTTCCCCACTGCGCAGCCCACAGCGGCAAACCCGAACGGTGGATTGTTGGCTAGCCAGCAAACCACTCTCACCACTCTGGCGGAAGACTTTGCCAAGTATCTGTCCTTCCGTTCGGATGCTCACCTCATCCTGCAGGGACATGCCGACCCGCGCGGAGGCCCCGACTACAACAAGGCGCTCTCAGATCGTCGCGTCGCACGCACCAAGCAGTTCCTCGTCGAGCACGGAGTCTCAGCCGACGCCATCGAGACTCAGGGCCTCGGTGAAGAGCAGCCCATGAGCGTGGATCAGGTCAAGCAGGCCGTTGATCAGGACACCAACCTTACCGACGCGCAGAAGAAGCAACTCACTGCCAAAGCCGGTGTTGTGGCTCTGGCGCAGAGCCGCCGTGTGGACGTCACTTTGAGCACCACGGGCCAAACCTCTGTCCGCCAGTTCCCGTTCAACGCTGAAGATGCTCTGCATCTCATCAACCCCAAGGGCGTCAGCACCGCCAAACCGCGCCCCAAAGGCAAAACCGCTCCCAAAGGCGCAGGAACCAAGAAAGGGGCGACGAAGAAAACTCCGTAATTCGCAAACGTTCTTGCGCCACCTTTTTTGAAGTTGCAAAAAATGAAAGTTGCAAGAACCTAAACCAAGGCGGCAGGCCTCGTGCCTGCCGCTTTTCACGTCGTTCTGATCCGCGTGAATCCGCGGTAGAACGTTTCCGATCCTCTACATTTCAGCGGCTTCTCCGCGTCTCCGCGCCTCCGCGGTGAACGCCCCTTCTTACCTTGCGACCTTTGCGCCCGTTGCGGTGAATGTTTCTTTTCCGATGACGGCGATGTCGCGCGATGACGGCGATCACGACGATTTCTGACCCGCTCCGCTGCTGCTTCGCGGAAGCCAATTGCATTCAAAGCTCTGTCATCCTGAGCGGAGCGCCTCCGCAAAGTGTCGCCCTGGAACGCTCATTGGCGCGAAGTCGAAGGCTCTATGCATTTGCCTTTGGCGTTCTCAATGGGTTTTCCAGTATCGTTGCGATCACGCTGGCCACAAGCTAAAAGCCAAGAGCCAAAGCCCTGGTGTAAATCAGTTGAATCAGCGTTAATCAGCGGTAAGGTTTTCCATTGCGCCCTTTGCGGCCATTGCGGTTAATGTTGTTTTGCGCTGTCGGCGATTCTTATCGCTCACGCGCAACCACTCCAATCAGTTCCACCACCTCAATCTCCTCCGGACACTCCGGCCAGTTGTGCTCCCAGCACACAATCACATCGCAAACTTTCGCATCATGGTGATGCAACAGAAAATTCCGGCTCTGGAACTCAATCTCCACGTTCACCAGCTGCCACTTCCCTCCCTCCACCATCCGTGCCGCCTGGCAATCCGGATACCCCGTTTGTGTGTGCAGCAGCACCAACCCAACCTGCCGCGCCAGCATCCCGAACAAATACAGCACTCCCGCCTCGTTCGTCGGCGCAAACAACAGCGCCAGGTCCGTCAGCGGAGAACCATAAAGTGGACGCCCCGGCCGCACCCGCCCAGAATTACATTTCTTGTCCCCGGCGTTGAATTTATTGTCCCTGCGATTCAGTCGCGCTTCGTGCAGCTTGATCATTTCCAGCACATCTTTCCACTCCGCCTCCAGCCCCTTCTCCTCCGCAAACTGCTGCATTCCGCGCGGCGTCTCCGTCCAGCCGCCAAACCGCGTGATCAGCGGCCCCACACTGTAACGTCCCATGTTGCCGTATTCCTTGATCGTGGGCACCCTGCCCAGCGCGCGACACACCCGCGCCCAGTCCACAAACAGCGCGTCCACACTGGCCCTGTGCCCCTGCCCTTCCGGATCAAACCCCGCCGCTTTCACTGCCTCGCCATAATTCCCAAAATGGCGTCTCACTGTCCTCAGGCCAATGCCTTTCATCTTCTTCAACTCCGGAACTCTCGGGCAGCGCCCCAGTTTTTCTGTGCATTCACGGATCGCGGCAACAATTTCTTCTTTGGACATTTTTTCCCTCTCAAACAAAAAAGCCATGCTCGCGCATGGCTTTGGTTTCTTTTTGGTGATTTAAATTTTGTTGATGATCAGACTTTGTTGGTAACCAGACTTTGTTGGTGATCAAATTTTTGGACGATCGCTCTGGTATCTCGGACTCTTCCCCTCAGCACGGCAATCGTCATCCATGAAAGCTTGTCTTCCTGAGCGGAGGGCCACCTTAAACCGTCCCCTTCAACGCTCATTGGCGCGAAGTCGAAGGATCTATGTATTTGCTTTTTGCATTAAATGGGTTTCCGATGTCGTGCGATCACGCGCGTTCACGGCGATTATTTGGGGCTCAATTGGGGACTTTGATTTTGGCTAACGGCTAAGTACTAATGGCTAAAGGCTTCAGTAAAATCAGTTGAATCAGTGTTGATCAGCGGCAAGATTTTTTACTTTCACCGGGCACACTTATCTTTCGCATGCTGAACCGCATCTACCGCGGGACACCGGCGGTCGCGTCTCTTGGGTATCCAGAAACCAGGGCGGCTTCACTGGAGGAACCGTCCAGCTAGGTGCGCCGGAGATAGGGACAA
>DATEJX010000430.1:0-6697 GCA_035277785.1 Candidatus Angelobacter sp.
CTCGCGGCGATATGCTTTGTACGTTGTCCCGAAATCATGAATGTTCACGCCGCTCAGCTTGGCCATGCTCCAGTTCGCAATCCGCGACGGCAGCCGCCGCATCACAAAGTTGTCCACCCGCTCCTTGCGCCATCCGCTCACCAGGTCGTAGCCCTGTTCCAGCATTTCAATGAACTTGGGAATCTCGTCCGGATCGTGCTGCATGTCGCCGTCCATGGCGATCACAAATTCGCCCTGCGCATGGGCAAAGCCTGCCGCCAGCGCGGAAGTCTGGCCGAAGTTACGGCGCAACTTCACCACCACTACGCGGCTGTCAATGGTCACAATCTCGCGCAGCAGCTTGTAAGTGCGATCCAGACTACCGTCATCCACAAACACCAGCTCAAAGCTGTCACCGGTGGATTCCATGACGGCCTTCAATCGATCATAAAGAGCGGTTACGCTCTCCTGCTCGTTATGGAACGGAACAACAATTGAATACTTCGGCATCGTACTGAAATTATACCTCGCAGCTTTCTGCGCAGTGCGCCTCAAAATCCTCGGAAAAAACTAAAGTTTCCTTAACTGTTACCATTGATGGCCACCAGCCACTTAAAGAGCTGTCATCCTGAGCGATTCCGAGCGACGAAGGAGCGAGGAAGAGTCGAAGGATCTATGCATTTCGGACTAACCCTCTAATTCCCTAATTCCAACTACAACTTAACCCAGCCATTCGATCGCGTTCACCGAACCGTTATCACCTGCGCAATCAAGATGACTAACGCAATCAAAACAAGAACAGCCCGTTGAGCCAAATCCGTTGCAAGTCGCCCACGTTGCCGAGTCAGCTGAACAGCTCCCACGAAAAACAACACAGAAACCGGGATGATGACAATCGAGCTTAGCGTGTTCAGTGTTGATGGCGCCAACATTCCCCAAATTGCTACCAAAATTACCCAATTTCCAACTTACCCAATTACCAAGTGCCGTCATCCTCAAATTACCCAATTACCAACTTACCCAATTACCAAATGCATTCACCCGCGTTTCTTCGCACTCAATTTCGCCGCTTTCCGTTCACCCGGTCTCCCCATCACCCGATCACCCGATTCCTTGTACTTTTCCCTGATCTTCACCGTCCGGTCCAACTCATCTTTCACTTCCAGTATCTTCAGCTGCAAGTCGTGATCAAGCTTCGCCGTCTTCAGAAAATCGTCTACCTCAGTTTGCGCCTGGGCCGATTGCTGCCCTCCGATGAACGCATTCAGCCATCCCAGCACAAAGAAAATCTTGCGCTGCTGCTTCACTTGCGGCAGCGCATCCAGCGCCGGACGCAAATACGGCAACGTCAATTCCGGCTGGTTCCAGTAGTTGAACGCCCCCAGGCTGATCGCTACCCAGTCTTCCGGGCGCTTGGCGTCGTGCATGTAGTCGTCAAAATATTGCTTCTTGGCCGCCGCATCCGGACTCGCCGCCTTGACCATGAAAGCGTATTTCTGCCCTTCGCCTGAAGGATCACGCTTTTCTTCGGCCGCCAGTACTGCATCCGCGTCAGAATCATTCAACGCGATGAGCGATTCCACCATGTTCCAACGGTCCAGTTGCCGCAACTCCACTCCCGGAATCGTCTCCTTCCCTGCCAGGAGTTCTTTCAATTCCTGGCGAGCCTTTGGCGTCTCCGCTGAAGCACGCAGCGCGCGGAACCAGATGATCCGCATGTCCTGTTCTGGAGAATGCAGCATCTGCTGGGAGGCCAGCGCCTCCATCCTGGGCGCCAGCTCCGCTCGGACCTCTCCGGGAACGTAGCGATGCAGTGCCGTAACCGTGCGCCCAATCACGCTCTGCGCCAGCTCCTCATCTTTTTCCGCCGGCAGCAGCCGCAACGCCAGATTGATGTAAGCCCGCGGGTCAAGCTCAGCCTGTCGCACTGAATCCCACAATGAACCCCACAGCAGCGCGCGCTCAAACACATCGTGGATTCCGCCCAACTCCGCCATCACCGCCTTGCGGCTCTTGGCATCCAGAAGGAAGCGGCCGTACGCGTAGTCGTTATCATTGGCAAAAACAAACGCCGGGCAAGCCTTTCCCACTGCCTGCTTCACGTCTGCCTTTGCGCCATCGAGCTGTGCCCGCAACCGCACCGGCTTCAATCTCGGATAGCTCAGCAGCACTTGCGTTGCAATCGGCCATCCGCCGCCCTCGCCCAGAACATCGTGCTGCGAAAGTGAAAGCCGGCTGATCTTGTTCTGTGGAGTGCAGCTCCACGTAACATCCACCTGCGGCATGCCTCTGCGCTTGATGTAAGCGTCTGCCCACTTCTCCAGCGGCTTGCCGGATGATTTTTCAAACGCCTTCACCAGGTCACTCCACTCGGCGTTGCCGTAAGCATGATCACGTAGGTAGCTGCGCAGGCCGTCGCGGAACTTGTCTTCGCCAATTACGTAGTTGAGCTGCCGCATCACCCCGGGCGCCTTCGAATAGACAATCGCCCCATAAGCGGACTTGGCGTCTTTCAGGTTCACAATGTCCTGATATATCGGCGTTGTGCCCTGCGTGGAATCAATGGCATATGCAGCGGGCTTGGTGCCCTGATAAAAGCGCTTCCACACATCTTCTTTCGGCTTCAGATCGGCCAGCGCATGGTAAGCCATGTAATTGGCAAAGCCCTCTTTCAGCCACAGGTCGTCAAACAAGCGCATCGTCACCAGATCGCCAAACCACTGGTGCGTCAGCTCATGCAGCAGCAGGATGTCCCGGTTCAGCAGGTCGCTGTGCGTCGGCGCTGTGCGAAACAGCACTGATTCCTCACGCAGGAAGGTCGCGCCGGCGTGCTCCATGCCGCCGTAGGCAAACCCGGGAATCAGCACCATGTCGTATTTTGTGAATGGGTACGGCTGGTCAAAGTATTCGGCCAGGTAATCCATTCCCTGCTTGGTGATCTGCTCAACCTCGTCGGCTTCCGGCTCGGCACGCTTTAACTGCGATTGGCGGACATAGAGGTCCGGATAGCCCGGGCGCGGATGAACCCGCGAAAACGGCCCCGCGGCAAAGGCAAACAGATACGTGCTGATCGGTTTGGTGCGCTCAAAAATAGTGAGCCGCTTGCCCGGCTCGGAAGAATACAGATTCTCCACGTCAGAGTTTGAGATCACCACCCATTCCTCTGGCGCAGTCACCCGCAGATAAAACTCGGCTTTCAAGTCCGGCTGGTCAAAGCACGGGAACGCCATGCTGGCGTCCATGGGGACAAACAGCGTGTAAATGTACTCAGCGTTGTCGTCTTTGTCCTCGTAGCGCGTCAGTGCCTTGCCCGCTGCGGCAATTGGCGCCGTGAAACTGATATCGATGATGTTATCGTCCGGGCTATCGGGAATCCTGGCGCCGGGTTTTGCTCCCACCGGCCGGCCCAGATTGTCGGTAGCAGTGGTGCTCTGCCGCGCCTCCTGTTGCCCCTGACTCTGTGTGTTCTTCGTGATCTTCAACAGTTCATCCGGAATCTCAATGTGCCCGTTCTCCATCTTCACCGGAAGCTCTTTGCCGTTGACCACCAGCTTGCTGATGGTGCCTTCGCGGAAGTCCAGTAGCAGCGGTCCGGGTGCCGTCGGCCGCAGAGGACCATTACTCAGCAATTGCTGCGGCTTATAGCGGAACTTGATCTGCTCTTCACCAGCTGTGGAATCCGCCTTGGCCACCAGCGTGTAGGCAAGCTCATAGCGGACATCAACAATGCGTTGCGCTCGATCCCGCGCCAAGTCCCGCGGAACCCCCACCGGAACCTGGGCTGATGCCATCAGCGACAACAATGCAATCACAGCTATTCCTTGTGCCAGCCGTGCAATCCTGACAATCTTGGCAAGTTTGGTAATTCTGGCAATCACCCGGACTCCCCTCACATCTCAACTAGGATTCTAAAGGACTTACGCGATTCAACCCCGGAGTAACCCCGTGTCAACCCCGGCGTTCACTCATCTCAACCCCGGTGTTCTTGCCTTTCAACGCCGGGATTCCAGGGGTTAAATCTATTCGCGTAAACCATTGCAAACAAACGATTTATGCTAGCACGAGTTCAGCGGAAAAGCAAGCGAAAGTTGCTGCAGGGCTACTATGTCATCCGGCTGTAAGGATGTGGTTCGATATCCTATCCTCAAGACGTGTCGTGACACTTCCCCGCTCAGGCTTACCATCCTGAGCCGGAGCCCTCATGACCGCTCTTCAATTTCCGTGAACTGGTTTTGGCGAAGGCGAAGGATCGGCCCCGCCACTGCTTCGCGGAAGCCAGGAAACAATCCCGTACTTACAAAACTTGGTTGCAAAGATGGGACGCAAACTCAATAGATAGATTCTCTTCAAATCAGGTACTGAACAGAGCATCATCTGCCTCCCTACGATGAAGTTATACCCTGCTCGCCCGCCATTTTCTCCTTCAGTTTCTTCCTGGCCTCCGCCAGCGCTAAGCTGCGCTGCCGCAATCTCTCCAGCAGCTTCACCTTTTCACTGAAGCTCAGCGATGCCAGCTTCTTGCGCCTTTCCTTACTCACCCGAGAAACCTCGTCTTGAATTTATCCCACTTAGAAGCCAATCCATGGCCCTCCAGAATGCGCTCCAACCGCTCTCGATCAACCGCATCGAGTTCGATAAATTGCAGGATCCTCGCGTGGTCCTTGGACCGCCCAGTCTGCAACGCGATTGCAACCAGATGCTCTGCTCTCATCACCCAGGCGGGCACACCTTCGACATCAGCTTGAACGGCCTCGCGAAGTCCTTCCTCCTCCAGAGTAGTACTCACGGGTAAGAACTGTACCGGCCAGCCGCCCATCACCATGTGCTCCCCTTCCGCGCGTCCACCTCGTTCTTTCAAATAATCGTAGATGGGGGAAAGACTGATCAGCAAACTGCCGGCCTTGCTGGGTAGGCTCACAAAAATATCGATATCCAGAGTCGCTGCGGGTTCCAGATACAGCGTGGCGCCTACCGCTCCGCCGATCGCGTAGCGTTCAATCACACCATCCGCCTGCATTCGGTTGATGAGTTCAAGTGCCTCTTTCATGCGTATTGGAATCTTAAGGAATTTGTGACGAAACAGCTACTTCGCAATGGTTCGTCCGAGTAAGGTTTTTTTCGAGGTAGCAACCCGCGAACAACGTGCCAAACGAGTCTCAAGTCGAAGGATTTGTGCATTTGGGACTCGCGAGACGTGACATTGACGACGTGACGAGATCGCCCCGCCTGCTCCCGCGTAGCCGTAGATGTCGGCCCTAACCTTCCGATGACGCGCGATGACGGCGATGACGCGCGATGACGGCGACCTGTCCCGGCGAAGCCGTGGATCACCTGCGATCTCAGCGATTTTATTGGGCTATTTTCAGCGGCAATCCCCAGTCGTCATTCACTTCAGACCGGAGCCATATATACAAAAGGATTTCAGCCAGTTCATCGCGGTCGTCGGAAGGAACTGCATGACTGCGGGTTTCCGTCGCTTGTAATTCGGGCGTCATACGTCTTGATGCCCCTTTCCTTCCCACGCGCCGACGGAATTTTTGCACGTGCCGGAAGCCGCCACCGCAGGGAAACATCTGTTAGAGCGGTCTCGGAGTTGTGTGTGCGCCCGTTCTGTTGCTTTCAGTCTCAGGGAAAGCCCTGCTGCAGCGGGTCCGTTCACAGCAACTCCAACACCGCTCTAAACCTTGCCCTTGTTATAAAAAACAGCTCTTACGGCTTTATTGGAATTGAATTAAATCTCCTAATGACTTCGGGAATCAGGAAGCGGCAAGCGCGTGATGTGGCCCACGGCAATCGTGTGGCACAGACACTCCTGTCTGTGCAAGTTGCGTGCAACCTGTGGTATACGGCTGGCGACTGAGAGTAGTCCGTACGCAGGATTCCCGACACAGATTCGTGAATTTTAAGAACCAAACGGCGATTCGGGATTGGAGTGTAATCGCTTGTTCTCAACGGTCAATCTCGATGTAGTCTTACCCGGATGAACCAGCAGCCTGAAATCCCGCCGGACAAGCCCATCGAAGAACCGTACTCGTTTACCAAAGATAAGGTTGGCAAGGAGCTTAGCTACCCGCTCAAGCGTTCTCTATTAGACGCGGCACTGCACTCGGGGTCTGTGTACTCAACTGTGTACTCCGTGCGCTATCTGGGGCACCGAAACTCCAATGTTGTTCTGGACGCGAGTTTCACTCCTGAATGGAAAGGGCACGCCACCGTTCGTGGGAGGTGCTTGATAACAGTGTGGGCCGTTCCGAGCCGACAGCGCCACGCGGCGGAGCAGTTATTGGTCGCGGGGGGTCTCCCAATCCTCTGCCGCTGGCTGGCAAAGACTCGAAGCCAGGGTAATGCTTGGCGCGGCTTTGAGCACATGCTGAACTTCGAAATTCAGGACGGAAAGTTGCGCTACTCTGAGCACTTGTAACCAATGATTGCAAAGTCGAGCGCGACAAACAAAAACATCCGCCACAAATCAATTTCACCATCCCAGCCACCAACCCACTTTGTTGCCGGAGTTGGTTCTCAGTACCCTTTTGCTCTCCACAGCCCCTTGCTCCGTGTAACGCTGAAAAGGGTCCCTGCACTAATCTTAAACACCGTTTTCTTGGTGAAGCCGCAGTGTTTTCGCAAGGAGATTTTGCATGCCGGCAGGCTTGGATGCCCTGAAACATATTGTCGTCTTGATGATGGAAAACCGCTCTTTTGATCACATGCTGGGCGG